>JBCDKB010000596.1:0-4933 GCA_038747035.1 Acidobacteriota bacterium
CTAACCGCGACTGACCTCCCGCGGCCTTCTTGAAATCACGCAAAATCCCCGGAGATGCACCTCGACGTCGAAGGCTGAAAAGCACCCTTTCCCGGAGTAGGGGAAGGGCTTGCCCTTTCCCGCGCTTCAGCAGCTCAACCCCGATTCGGCCTGAGCGACGAGCTTCTCACCGCTACCGACCTCCCGCGGCCTTTTCGAGGTAAGGAGTCGGATCCACAGACGTGAAGCCGGCGGTGTGCTCGACGAAATGTTCGAGCCAGAATTTATGGCCGGCGCCAAAGACGACCACGACCCGGTCGCCGGGCTCCGTGACGTCGATCAGCTTCGACCAGATCTTGGCGTTGCGCATGAACCAATAGGCCTGGAGCTCGGCGGCCGGCTGCGTCTCCCCTTCGTCGAGGTCAGCGAGGGCGTAGTAGAAATCCGGCGACGAGAGCGGGCCGTTATTTAACCGCAGCAGCCGCTCCGCGATATGCAGGTCGGCGGATTCGGCGGAGTATTTTTCCACCATGCGACGACTCTGGGCGATGTGCTCCTGGAGCTGCGGGCCCTTGCCGATGGCCTCGGCGTGGGCCATCAAGCGCCCGAATGGGAAGTAGTCCGGCTCCCCTTCGGACGGCTGCTCGTCGAGGCCGTGCACGCGGGTCACGGAGGCCTCGGCGGCCAGGCGAAAGGCGAGCTGGACGCGTTCGTTGGCGTCGGTCTTCAGCAGCTCCGGCGAGAAATCGGTGAATTGGGGATCCAGGTAGTCCGGCGCCTCGGTCACCCGCTCGGTGACCACCACCGTCGGCTTGAAGGTCGCCAAAGCGGTCGACAGCTCGGCCAGCTCCTTCTGCCGACGGTCGGTGAGCACGTTATCGACCTCGACGTTGATGACGTCGGTGGCGGAGCCTTCGAAGTGATCGCTGCCGAGGACCATCACGTAAATGACGTCCCCCGTCGAGCCGGCTCCAGGGCGCGGATCCGCTTCAGCGCCCGGTGCCTCAGCCAGGGCGGGAACGGAAGCGAGGATAGAAAGAAGCGCGCCGAAAACGGTGGGTCGCATGGTCGATCTCCTTGAATAGCAGGGGACTCAGGACGCACGCCCTCCGTGCGCCCATGAAACGCCGCCGGCGGCGGCCTCCAAGAGGCGAACGCGGCCCGGGCCGATTCCTTACCCCGGGGCTACCGTCCAGCGACTCTTCTTCCCCCGGGACGACCCGCGCCGCCGACCCGCCCCGCGCCTCGGAAGGCGATGCCTACGGCCTCCAGAAAGCACGCCACGGAGGGCCGAGAGGCCAGCTCCCGCGACGCGGCCCAGCTTCTGAACCCCTCAGTACTGGATGCGCTCCGCCTGGGTGCGCCAGCGGCCGTCCTGGATCGAGAGCAGCACCGACTCGTCGACGCCCTTATGGTCATCGGCGCCGAAGGTGAGCCGGTAGCCAAACGGATCGATGTGCTCGGCCATGCCCTCGAGGGTCGCCATCAAAGCGTCGACGGTCGGCTCGGGGCCGACGGCCTCGAGCGCTTTCACGACCAGGTCGGCGTTGCGGTAGCCCTCCATGGCGGCATATTCCGGCTCGACGCCGTAGACCTCCACGTAGCGATCCCACCAGGCGGCGGTGGCTTCATCGAGGTCCGCGTCGTCGCGGTACGGACGGGCGATGTGGGCGAAGACCGAGTAGCCCTCGGCGGCGCCGCTCGACAGGTCGGCGACGGCTTCGTTATAAGACGCGTTATTGCCCACCCAGCGCACGTCGGTCCAGCCCATCTTGCGCGCCGCCTCCAGGACCAGGATCGAATCGCGATGCACGGTGCCGGTGAGCACCAGGTCGCAGCCCGCCTCGCGCAAGCGCAGGACGGCGGCGGTGAGCTCGGTCTCGGTCGGCTCGTGGGACGACACGGCCGCCAACTCCCGTCCCATGGCCTTGACCTGGTCCGCGGCGCCCTCGTAGATCTCCTGGCCGTAGTCCGTGTCCTGGTAGATCACGCACGGGCTTTCGGCCCCCTGCTGCTCGATGAAATAGCGCGTCGCGGCGCGGATTTCGTCGTAGTAGATACCGCGGGCCGTGACCTGCAGCGCGTGGAACGGCTCGACCATCGAGCGCGCGCCGGAGAACGGGAAGAGATTCGGAATGCCCTCCTCGAAGAGCATCGGCATGATGGCGTTATTCATCGGCGTGCCGAAGCCCAGGACGACCGCGAAGACCTGATCCCGATGGATGAGCTTATTGGCCGCCTGGATGGCCCGGGGCACCTGGTAGCCGGTGTCTTCGACCACGTAGCGAAGGGTGCGGCCGTTAACGCCGCCCGCCGCATTCGCTTCGTCGAAGCGCATGCGTGCGCCGTTCGTCGCCGCGACGCCGAGGATCGCGGCCGGGCCCGATAGATCCGTATACGTGCCGAGCACGACCTCCTCGGCCGTGACGCCGCGGGTCGGCTCCGCGCCGTCCGCGTCGCCCGGAGCGTCGCCGCCGCACGCGGTGAAGAGCAGCGCGGCGGCGCTGCCAAGAACAGAGAAGAGATCAAGTCGGCGCATGGTTCAAGCTCTCGGGTCGTTGGAAAGATTTTCAAGAGTCGGAAGAATACATCGAGTCGATCAGCGCCTTGTATTTGGTATTCACCACCTTGCGCTTCAGCTTCATCGTCGGCGTCAGCTCTTCATCTTCGGCGTCCAGCAGCTGGTCGATCAGGCGAAACTTCTTCAGCGTCTCGACCCGCGCAAACCGGCGATTGACGGCCTCGATCTCGTCCCCGATCAGGTCTTGGACCTCCTCGGTATGGCAGAGGCTGGTGTAGTTGGTGAACGGCACGCCGCGGTCCTGGGCGAATTGGCTCACGTTCTCATGGTCGATCATGACCAGGCAGGTCAGGTAAGGCCGCCGGTCCCCCACCACCACCGCGTCGGAGATATAGGCCGACATCTTGAGCTGGTTCTCGATCTCGCTCGGCGTTATGTTCTTGCCGCCGGCCGTGATGATGATGTCTTTCAAGCGATCGAGGATGTAGACGAAGCCGTCGTCATCGATGCGGCCGACGTCGCCCGTGTGCAGCCAGCCGTCCCGGATCGTCTCCGCGGTCTTCTCTGGCCGGTTCCAATATCCTCGGATCACCCCCGGACCGCGCACCAGAATCTCGCCCGCTTCGGAGATCCGCACCTGCGAGCCGTCGACCGCCGGTCCGACGCTGCCGATGCGGTTCCGACCCGGCTTGTTGATCGTCACCAGCGCCGTGCATTCGGTCTGGCCGTAGACCTCGTACATCGGCACGCCGAGGGCCCAGTACCACTCGATGAGCTCCGGCGCGATCGGCGCCGCGGCGGTGAACAGGCGCCTAGCCTTCTCGATCCCGAGGAAGATCCGGATGTTGTGGAGCGCGAGCCGGCCGCTGAGCCACGCGCCGAGCCGGAGCGCCGGCGGCACCGACTCGCCCCGCAGGCGGTAAGCCGCCGCCCGCCGGCCGAGCGCCAAAGCTTTCCCGTAGGCCCAGCGGCCGAAGGCCGTGCCCTCCTGGAGCTTGATCGTGACGGCGGAGTACTGCTTTTCCCACACCCGCGGCACGGCGAAGTGCACCGTCGGCTTGACCTCCTGGAGGTCCTGGGCCGTGGTCTCGAGGCTTTCCACCAGGTTGACCCGGCAGCGCCCGCCGATGAGACAGAAAATGTAGAAGACGCGGCCCGCGATGTGCGCCAAGGGCAAGAACCCCAGCTGCTCGTCGCCGACGCGGATATCGAGGTCGTCGAGCACGACCCGGGCCTGGTAGAGCGCGTTGCGGTGGCTGATCATCGAGCCCTTGGGCGGCCCCGTGGTGCCGGACGTGTAGGTGAGGACGGTGAGCTCCCCAGGCCCGGCGCGTTCGATCCTTTGGTCCCAAAGCCCCGGCCGCCGCCCGAGCTGCCGGTCGCCCAGCGCCTTGAGGGCCTCGAGACTCAAGCACTGCGGATCGTCGAGGTGGCGGAGCCCTTCCATGTCGAAGATGATGATTTTCTCGAGGGTCGGCGTCCGGTCGCGGACCTCCAAGATCTTGTCGAGCTGCTCCTCGTCTTCGGCGAAGTAGAAGCGGCTACCGCTATCGTTCACCAGGTACTCGACCTGGTTCGAAGCGTCCGTCGGGTAAACGCCATTGACCACGCCGCCGACCGTGAGCACGCCCATATCGGCGAACATCCACTCCTTGTTGATCTCCGAGGCGATCGAGCAAATATCGCCGCGCTCGAGACCGAGGGCGACAAGCCCCATGCCGATCCGCCGCGCCTCGTCGCCGAAGTCGCGCCAGGTGTATTCGTTCCAAATACCGAGATCCTTCTCGCGCAGCGCCACGTCGTCCGCATGCTCGAGCACGCGCTTTCGGAAGAGGCCGCTGAGCGTGTCGCAGCCGTCGATCGTGCAGAGCGCGTCTACTGGAGGCGCCTCGCTCATCGCCACGTCTTCCTCTGCTTCCAGCGTCGCCGCCCGCGGACGCCGGCGTCCTTCTCGCCGAGGTAGAACTCGCGGATATCGGTCGCGTGGCGCAGCGTCTCGGCTCGACCCTCCATCACCACCCGCCCGTTCTCGAGCACGTAGCCGAAGTGGGCGATGTCGAGCGCCATGCGGGCGTTCTGCTCCACCAAGAGCACGGTCAAGTCGCGGTCGCGGTTCAGCGAAACGATCAAGGCGGCGATCTCCGTCACCAGCGACGGCGCCAGGCCGAGGGACGGCTCGTCGAGCAGCAGGATCGAAGGCCGCAGCATCAGCGCCCGGCCGATCGCCAGCATCTGCTGCTGGCCGCCGGAGAGGTAGCCACCTTGCTGCTTCTTTTTCTCGACGAGGGCGGGCAGCAGCTCGTAGATCGCTTCCACATCCCGGTCGACTTCGCCGTCCCGTCGACTGTAGGCGCCGAGGCGCAAGTTGTCGTCGACGCTCAGGAAAGGAAAGATCTCCCGGCCCTCCGGCACGTGGGCGACGCCAAGGCGGGC
>JBCDKB010000597.1:0-4894 GCA_038747035.1 Acidobacteriota bacterium
CACCGCCGAGGACTCGCTATTCCGTCGGCGACGTTGGAGTCCGCGGCCCCGGGCGGACATGGCGAGCCGCAGTCCCACCGGAAGGATCAGAAAACCGTCGATCCTCCAGAAACTGACGGTCCGTCAGGCTGTGCAGAAACGCAACGAGATCATCTCTTTCTTGACAGCCCATCGAAAAGCCTGCAATGGCGGGGCTCTTAAAAGGATTGTTAGGGGCCCGACCGCCGGCGGCGTAGTGGTCCAGCACGGCCTCGAGGGTCAACACCGAGCCATCGTGCATATAGGGCGCCGTCAAACCGACATTGCGCAGGCTTGGAATCTTGAAGCGTCCGCGGTCAGCCGCGTCGCCGGTATGGCGCACCAAACCGGGGTTCTCCTCGGGATAGCGGCCGTCGCCGAGGTCGTAGAGACCGGTGTTCTGGAAGTCGGGCCGGTGGTCGAGGGAACCTTCGAAATGGACGGGTCCTTGGAAGAGGAATCGGCCGTGGCATTCCGAGCAGCCAAGGCGGGCGGAGAAGAAAAGGCGCATGCCGCGGCGGGCCGACGGCGTCAACGCGGTGGCCTCGTCGCCATAGAGGTAGCGGTCAAAAGCGGAGTCCCCGGAGACTAAGGTGCGCTGGAAGGCCGCCAGTGCTTTGGCCGCGTTTTTAGCGTTCAACCGCGGCTCCTCGGGGAAGGCGACCCGGAAGTGGATCTCGAGGGACCAGTCGCCGGCGAGCTTGGCTTCCAGGTCGGACGGCCCCCGGAGCCCCATTTCCGCTGGATCGTGGCCGAAGAGCGGCGTGAGGAGCTGCTCTTCCAGCGTGAGCACCCCTGGATCGTCCCAGGTCAGGCTGGTCGCGTAGCCGACGTTTGCGAGGGACATGGCGCTTTTAGGGTGGAGCTGACCCGTCACGCCGATGGAGCGGGCTTGGCCGTCGGTGAACGCCAGCGCCTGGCCGTGGCAGCTGGCGCAACTCATGGTGCCGTCGCGGGAAAGGCGCGTGTCGTAGAAGAGCTGGCGCCCCAGCTCCACCTTGACGTCGGACATCGGGTTGTCGGCCGGCACCCGCGGCGGCGGGTAGCCTTCCGGCAAGTTCCACTCGTAGCCTGAATCGCTCCCGCTGCCGTCCGCCGAGGCCCCCGTCACCCCGGGAGTCTGCGCGCCCCACACCGCGGCGACGGTGAGGGCGAGGGCCGAAACCAGCCGGACGCGCCTGAGCGCGCGGGACTTCTTGGGCGGGTGGCTCACGATTTTCGCGTCGATTCTCTCGTGTTCTACGGTCAGAAGAGCAGCAGCTGGGCGTCGTCACCGATGACGCGGTCAAAGTCAAGGTCGAGCACCGCCAGCACGGGCTCGGCGACGGGGCGGATCTGCTTTTGCACGTAGTGCTCGTGGTCGATCCGGCTGCGCCGCTCGTCCGCCGGCTCGGGCCCCGCGGCCGTCATGACGTAGCGGATCACACGCCCCGGCTTGCTGCTCATCTTTCGCGCCGCGGCGACGTGCGGAGGCGTGGTCGCCGTATATTCGCTCAATTTCTTGCGCAGGGCCTTCCGGTAGACGAGCTCGCTATCGTAAACGCCGGCCCGCACGTCGGCGACCGCCCGGTGCAGGTAGGCCTCGACGTCGCCGTCGCGGAAGAGGCGCTCATAGAGCTCCCGCTGCACCGCTTTGGCCATGTCGGTCCAGTCGCGGCGCACGACCTCGAGGCCCGTGAACTCCACGGTGCCCTCGTCGGCGTCATGGACCAACCCGGCGTAGCGCTTACGGGCGCCGCCCTGGCCGCCGCGCTGGGATTGCAGCAGCAATCGCCGGTAGAGCTTCTCGAACTCGAGCTCCAAGCGGCTCTCGGCGCCCCATTTCTCAGCGATGTGCTCGGCGACGACCCCGTTCATCCGCGCGACCAAGCTCCGCCCTTGCTCGACGGCCGACTCCGCGTCGTCGACGGTGGCCAGCACGAAGAGACTGTCCGTATCGCCGTAGAGCACCCGAAAGCCGTCGGCCTCGAGTCGCGACTTCGTCCACAGCAGGAGCTCCCGGCCGAAGGCGGTGATCGCGCCGGCGAGCAGCGGCTGGTAGAAGCGGCAGGCCGTGGTTCCAAGCACGCCGTAGAAGGAATTCATCAGGATCTTGATGGCGTGGCTCGCCACCGAGTCCCCGGAGCGCTTCGCCGCCTCCCGGCGCGGAAAAAGCTCGTCGAGCAGCCGCGGCAGAATCCCGGGCTCGCGCCGGAACGCGGCGCCGTTCGGCGCCCGGATGAGGTCATCATCCGGCGACGGCTCGAGCACGTGCCCCAGCGGATCGACCTGGAAGGTCCGGATCAGGCTCGGATACAGACTCTTGAAGTCGAAGACCAGCACGTGACGCCACAGCCCGGCTTCGGGCTCGAGCACGTGGCCGCCCAGATTCGCTTCGCCCGCCGGCACGTGGCCGACGCTCGGCGCGGCGATACGCCGGCGTCCAAGCTGCTCGAGATAGAGGAAGTCGAAGGCGGCTATCGAGCCGCCGACACGGTCGATCGGCAGGCCGGTGAGGCGGGACCGTTCGACGGCCAACTCCACGAGCTGGAGCTTGTCGAGGATGTCCACCACCAGCCTCGCGTCGGCCAAGTTGTAGCGCACCAGGAGGTCGCGATCCTCTTCGAAGGCGTCGGTGATCTTCTGACCGCGGTCACCGCCTTCGATCAGCTTGTTCTCGCCGAGGACCTCGGCGGCCACGGCCCCCAGGCTGTAAGAGTCCATCTTGACGAAGGCATTGCGCATCAGCTCGATGCCGTCGAGCACCACCCGCCCCGGCACCGTCGCTTCGTGGCTGGCGAAGGGGGACCGCGATTCGCGCAGGCGCAAAGCGCCCGGACCGCGGCCGAGGGCGAGGCGAACGCCGTGCCGGTCCGCCAGCTTGGCGAGCACGCGCAGGTCGAAGTCGACCACGTTCCACCCCGTCAGCACGTCCGGATCGATCCGTCGACAGCGCTCGACAAAAGCTTCGAGCAGCTCCTTCTCCGTCGCAAAACCGCGGGCGCCGTCGGGCGTTTCGTACCCTTCAGGACTCAGCAGCAGCACCTCGCTGGCGCCGGCGCCAAAGAGGCCGATGGAGAAAAGACGCTCCGCCCGCATATCGGTCTCGATATCGAGGGACAGTACGGTCAGCCGGGGCGAGAACGACGCCGGCGAGAGTTCCGGGTCAACGTAGACCCGGTCGACGCCGCGCCACCCCGCCTGGCCGCCGGGTGACCAATCGCCGTCGATCTCGATCGCCCCGCGCAGCCCGCGGGCGATTAAGAAGCGCATGGCGAATCGGACGTCGGCTTCGAAGCACACGACGCCGTGGCGCCGGAGCTCGTCGCGTAGTGGCGGTGCGTCGGAAGGCCGTTTGAGCGTGACCTTCGTCGCCGTATGGCCGTCGAAAGTGGTCCAGTCGCTGGCTTCCAGGCTCGACGCCCCGAGCTTCGCCGCCCGCTCCGCGTCACGGGTGCGGATATAGAACGCGGGCCGCTCCCGGGTGTCGATCACCAGGAAAGACTCGCCTCCTTGCAAAATACCGTAGAGGTGGACCGCGACGTCGCCCCGCTTGACGCGGTAAGTCGGCTGCAGAATAAAACCTCGGTCCCCCATCTCGCCGCCAGCTTACCCCGCCCGGAGAGGACCGTCTGAGAAACGATCAAAAAAAGCGTCACTCCCCTTGACAATATTTTTTACCGAACGTAACATCACAACGTTCGCGCGGCGCGGTCGCTTCAGAGCGGTCGATCTAGAGCGGTCGATTCACAAGAATTCCAAAGACCGTTCCTCTTTCGTCCATCCGCTCGGATCTCACCGGGAAGAGCACCCAGACCCCGCGCCACCGACCGACTTCCCCCACGCCAAAGACCCCATCATGACCCTCCCGAAATCCCAATCCGCACACGCGACCACGGGCATGCCCGAAACGGACCCCGCGGCCCTCTTCCTGCAGCCCTGCGGCCATGTGCGACGGACCGATGTCGACCCGATAGCGACCTGCTTCGAATCGGGCAAGACGTCGGCGAAGACCCAGCAGAGCCTGAATATCTGGGCCTTATTGGGATATCCGTCGAACCCGGGAGCGCTCTCATGATCCGATGACTCAACACGTCGGGCCTTGATCAAGAGCCTTCCCGGGGGAGACCCCAGGAGGGCTTTTTTGATGCCCCCGTCTTTGATGCCCCCGTGCGGCGCCGCCGCCGCCTTCCACTCCCCGTCGGAGGCTTCCATAGTGGAAGCCTCAAAACGCCGGAGATCCACAGCCCGAGCGACATAGGCCGTCACCTTCCGCAGACGCGGACAGCGCGGCGTCGACCTCAAGTCGCCTCTGCGGACTATCACTCACAAAGAGCGATAGTCTGAACGGTCGCGGCACGCCAAAAAACCTTTCTCAAATCTCCCCTCTTTGACAACTTGATTCTCTCTACACACTTCGCGTTCCGTCGCGGCCGTCGCACGCCGCCGGGACGCCAGTGGATCGGGGAGGTCGGCGCTCGCTGATGGCGCCGACCTTCCCCTAAACCCGACATGACTTCGCCGGACCAGCGGAGCACTCGGCCATGTCGCCGGCGTGCTTACCGAACATGGGTTCTCACCGCCGAAGACGAGGGCCCGACATCCGTGTCGGGTCGATGGTCGGCGTCCCACCGGGCGCCGACGCTCACCGGTTGAGCTCCAGGCTGTAAACCTGAGGGATGCGGGTTCGAATCCCGCTCTTTTTACCCTCCCAGGAGGGTCCTTGGCGGGGGAGCGGTCTCCCCCAACCCGCGGGCGCCGGCCGCGCGGCGGGGAACGGATACGGGGCCCCCCGCCCCGTCCCGGACCCCCCCCCGCGGCCGCCGTGTGGGAGCCCCGGCGCCGGATCCCCCCCCGCCCCAGGATAACCACGGCCCCACCCCCGGAACCCCCCACA
>JBCDKB010000598.1:0-4883 GCA_038747035.1 Acidobacteriota bacterium
CCGCCTGTTGTTGGCGTCGAGTGCAGGGGGGTATTGCCGGTGGTCCGGCTGGTTTTGCGTTGAATTCACTGGAATTTTCGAGCGATCCATTAAAGAGGTGTGGTTTTTGGTGTTTGGGGTCTGTTTGGATTGTTTAGCCTTGTTGTTTAGTGTTTGTCTAAATATAGTGGGGGAGAAATAACCCCCAATTCGTCGTGTAGACTTTCGAAAAGACCATGCTTTCTTCCGCTGAGAGGTCCCAGCCGCGACACCCGATTCGGGTCGTGGCGCGCCGAACCGGCCTGACGCCGGCACTGATCCGCGCCTGGGAGAGTCGCTACCGGGCGATCGAACCCAAGCGCGGCGACGGGCGTCACCGGCTCTATTCCGACGACGACATCGCCCGGCTGATCCTTCTGCGGAAGGCGACTGAGGCGGGGCGCCGCATCTCCCACGTTGCGGGCCTGCCCGACGTGGCCTTGGCGCGCATCGTCACCGAGGACGACACGTCGAAGCCGCCGGAGCCCAGAGACGACGGCGAGCGCCTCGCTGGCTATGTCGACATGCTGGCCGAGCTGGGGCAAGACGATATGGCCGCTGTGCTCGGGCGCCTGGCGCCGCGGCTCGGGGCCCGGCGCTTCCGGTCGGACATCCTGAAGCCGGTCTTTGACGCCGCGGGTATCCGTCCGCAGGCCCGGGAAGTCGATGAGCCGCTGGTGGCGCGCCAGTGGATCCTGCGCTCCGAAGCGCTCGACTCGACCGCGCTTCAAGACATGCCCCGCGGCCCCGAAGGCGGCCTGCTGCTCCCCGATCTCGAGAGCGTGCGCCGCATCACCTTCCGACTCAACGACCACCGGCCGCCCGAACGTCGCTTCTCGAGCGGCGAGCTCCACGCCCTCCTCTTGATTCAGGAGCTCGTCGCCCACCTCATCTCAGAGCGGCAGGATCGAGGCCCCGAAGTGCTCGCCGACGCGCCGATATGGCTCGCCGGGCGCTTCGGCCGGGAGCGCTTGGACCGCACCTTCGCCGAGTTCGAAGGCCGCTACTCGACCCGAGCCACAGGCGGCGAGCGCAGCGCCCCATCCCGTCAGCTGGTGATGGTGCTCTTCCTGTGGCTGGCCAACCGCAATCCGGCCTTCGGCAAGCTCAGGGATCTCTTCGACGATCGTCGCTTCGAGGAAACGACCGGCTATCGGTCCTTAATCGCCAGCCTTGACGACTTCTTCGCGGAGGACCTGGGGCCGGACTTTCGGCTGCTCAGCACGCTCCGCCGCCCGTTCGACCGCGGTTCGAGGGCGGAGGTCCAGCTGCAGCAGCTCATCGATACGGCGTCGCCTCCGCCCCACCTTGTGGATCGGCTGCGCCGCGGCCTCGACGTCTTGCGCGAAGAGAGTCGCCTGCCTTTCGTGCCGTCCGCCGAACCGTCGCCTCCGCCCCAGCCGCCGCCGCCCGACGTGCCCCCCCAGGACTGGCGGGCGGTGAACGAAATGCCGTGGATGCAGTACGCCGTCATCGTCGCCAAGAACGTCAACGTGTGGCTCGACCAGCTGAGCCATCGCCACGGCGGCGACATCAGCCGGCTGGACCAGATCCCCCTCGAAGCGTTGAGGGACCTTAGTCAGCGGGGCTACACGGCGCTGTGGCTGATCGGAATCTGGCAGCGCAGCCGAGCGTCTGGGGATTTCAAGCGCCGCTTCGGGCGGGCGGACGCCGTGTCCTCAGCCTACGCCGTGGCGGACTACGTGATCGCGGATGCGCTCGGCGGGGAAGCGGCACTCGAGGTCTTGGAAAGTCGCTGCGCCGAGGCCGGTCTTGCACTCGCGTGCGACATGGTGCCCAACCACACTGGCCTCGACGCCCGCTGGGTGATCGAGCACCCGGAGCGCTTCATCTCGGTCGACGAGCCGCCGTTTCCGGACTACAGCTTCACCGTTGACGAGGACCTGTCGACCGATCCGGATATCGGCCTTTTCCTCGAAGACGGCTACCGCGACCGCACCGACGCCGCCGTGGTCTTCAAGCGGGTGGATCGTCGCACCGACGAGACCCGCTACCTCTACCACGGCAATGACGGCACCGGTTTACCGTGGAATGACACGGCCCAGCTCGACTACACCCGTGCCGACGTGCGTGAAGCGATCATCGACGAGATCGTGGCGCTCGCCAAGCGTTTCCCGATCGTGCGCTTCGACGCCGCGATGACGCTCACGCGCCAGCATTTCCAGCGTTTGTGGTTCCCGACGCCGGCCTCCGGGGGTGCGATTCCGTCGCGCGCCGAGCACGGGCTTTCGTCGTCGGAGTTTGATGAGCTGATGCCGCGCGAGCTGTGGCTCGACGTGGTCGAGCGCCTCGCCGAAGAGGCCCCGGACTCGATGCTTGTGGCCGAGGCGTTCTGGCTCATGGAGCCTTATTTCGTGCGCCAGCTCGGGTTCCACCGGGTGTACCACAGCGTTTTCCTGCACTCCGTGCGCGACGAGCGCAACGACGAGCTGCAGCGCTGGCTACGGGAAGCCCTGGCCACCGAGCCATCCGAGCTGCGTCGATACGTTAATTTTCTCACCACGCCGGACGAGCGTTCCGCCGCCGAGGCTTTCGGCAAAGGCGACAAGTACTTCGCCGCGGCCACGCTGCTCGTCACCCTCCCGGGCACGCCGCTTTTCGGCCACGGCCAGGCGGAGGGTCTGCTGGAGAAGTACGGTATGGATTACGGCCGCGGTCAATTTGCCGAATCCCCCGATACGCTTTTCCTCGAGCGCCATCGGCAGCAGATCACCCGTTTGCTCGGAAAGCGGGAGCTCTTCGCCGGCACCGAGAATCTGCGGCTCTTTGAGGTGCACTCCGGGCCGGGCTCCGAAGAACCCGTCG
Organism: Acidobacteriota bacterium; assembly: GCA_038747035.1. Lineage (GTDB taxonomy): Bacteria > Acidobacteriota > Thermoanaerobaculia > Multivoradales > J023 > JAUIJL01. Next base: position 2,845 of record JBCDKB010000598.1, read on the forward strand.
ACGCGGTGTTTGCCTTTACGAATTCCACCTCCGGCGACGACGGCCTGGAGTCCAGCGCCAACAACGGATCCGGCCCTGGTCCGGCTGAGCACGTGCTCGTGCTCGTCAATAACTCGAACGCCCACCAATTCGGCGTGATCGATCGCAGCACGCCGGTGGTCTCGCCTTCGGGCAGGGACCGCACCCCGCTCACAGAAGCACTCGGGTTCGCCGCCGAATCGACGTCTCTCGATGGTCGAAACCTGCGCAGCGATGAAGGCGTCCAGCTTCCCCTCGAGGGCGGTGCCTGCGCCTTCGATCTCGCCCCCTACGAAACCCGCGTCCTCATTTTTTCTAACTAGCCTGACTTTCGCCCGCCGCGACGCCGGGCGATGTGGAGATGTCCCATGCTGAGTAGAGAAGAACCGCTACTGCAGATCCCCCACGTGCCGGTGGCCGATATCGAGCTTCCCGACGACCTGGGCGGTCTTTTCGAAGTGGCCTATAACTTTCGCTGGACCTGGCGGCCGGAAGTCCACTCGCTTTTCGATCGCATCGATACGCCGGCCTGGGAGCGGTACCGCAATCCGGTGCAGTTCCTGATCAGCGTGCCGCCCACCCATTGGCAGCAGTTCCTCAATAGCGATAGCTTCCACGGCGCCTACCGGAACGCCGTGTCCGATCTGAAGAACTATATGGACGGCACCGGCGACAGCTGGTTCTGGCGCCAGTACCCCGACTATAAAGGGGGGCCGGTCGCCTACTTCTCGATGGAATACGGACTCCACGCTTCGCTGCCGATCTACTCCGGCGGCCTCGGCATCCTTTCCGGCGACCACTGCAAGAGCGCCAGCGACCTCGGCGTGCCGATGATTGCGGTCGGCCTGGCCTACGGCCATGGATATTTTCGCCAGACGATCGATTTCGAAGGCATCCAGCAGCACTTTTACCCGCGTTATGACTTCGCCCGCCTCGGCATGCGCCCGGTGGCCGATAAGAACGGCCACGAGCTGCGGGTGACGGTGCCGGTCTACGACCGAGAGATCCACGTGCGCGCCTGGCTGGCCCAGATCGGACGCGTGCCCGTACTGCTGCTCGATACCGACGTGCCGGAGAATGAGAACAGCGACCGGCCTATCACCCAGACGCTCTATGTGCGCGGCCGCGAGATGCGATTGATCCAAGAGATCGTGCTCGGCATCGGCGGCGCCCGCGTGCTCGAAGCCCTCGACATCGAAGCGGAGTCGTGGCACCTCAACGAAGGGCACGTCTCGCTGCTCCAGATCGAGCGCCTGGACAAGTTGCTGAACGGCCACGGCGTGGCTGATTTCGACCAAGCCATTGGACGCATCGCCGTCGACAGCTTGTTTACGAACCACACCCCGGTACCGGCGGGTAATGAGGTCTATGACCCGAATGTCGCCCGCGCGTTCCTGGCGCCCTTCGCGGCCAAGCTGGAAGTCGACGTTGAGCGGCTCATCGACCTCGGCGACGCCAAGCGAAAAGATCCGGGATTCAATCTCACGGCCTTCGGCATGCGCACGTCGACCCGTTCGAACGGCGTCAGCGTGCTCAATTCCGAAGTGACCAACGGCATGTGGGGGCACCTCGACCTGCCCGGGCCGCGGCCCCAGGACAAGCCGATCCTGCCGGTCACCAACGGCGTCCACGTCACCACCTGGATCGGCGATTCGGTGCGTCGCCTCTTCGAACGCCACATCGACGAGAATTGGGACGAACGGCTGCTGGAGCCGGAGGTCTGGCAGCGACTGAACGACCTGCCCGACGAGGAGCTGTGGCAGGCGCGCCTGGCCCAGAAGCGCCGCCTGGCCCACTTCTGCCGCTCGCGCTGGATGCGTCAGTTCGCCCGCCACGGCCAGGCGCCGAGCGAGCTCCAGGACGTCGCCGGCCTGCTCGACCCGGACGCCCTGGTCATCGGCTTGGCAATCATCTTGTACCAGGTTTCAAACATTTCACGCCCATAAACGCCTTTGATGGTGATGGCCTTGAACACAATCCGAGACCAATCGACCGGTGATTGGCCGGGCGGGATTCCCAGC
>JBCDKB010000599.1:0-4871 GCA_038747035.1 Acidobacteriota bacterium
ACTCACTATGCCGTTAGCGGGAAAAAAAACGCCCCAAAGACCGTCGGGCTGCCAGATAAGCCGTTCTTCCACACCTTTAAAGTGGATGGACAAGAACGGGAGTATGACTCTGAGCGCAAGCTGCTCGAGCATCTACACCATCATCTCTCGAATACGGACAATTCCGTCCCTCCCGAGGAGCGTCGCGGACGCTTAAAGATCTCCTCCGAGCTTCTGGTTTGTAAATCGTGCCACGGTGTTGTCGAGCAGTTCCAGAAGATCTATCCGAATATTCAGATCGAGACCGAAAGCGGGCCATACAAGAGAATGAATCAATTTCGAGATAACTATGCGGCGGACAAGGCGAGGCTCGCAGCGTTGGAGGATCAATGATCGGAATCCGTCAGCTCCTGGTCGCTTCAGGCGTCGCCACCGCGGCTGAGCTTTACGGTTTGTCGGCGCAAGAAATCGAGGCTTTGGAGGCCAAAATCGGTCTTGTCTTTCCCGGGGTCTACCGCGAGTTTCTGAGCGTCGCCGGCAGGTCGGCGGGCCGTTTCGCTTCGGAAGTCGATGTTTTCTTTCCGGACGTGGTCGAGCTCCAAGGAGAGGCGAAGGAGCTGATCGCCGAGTGCAAGCCCGGGTACCAATTACCCGACGACGCACTGATTTTCACCGGTTATCAAGGCTATCAATACACTTTCTTCCGCTGCCTCGGTGACGATCCACCGGTCTACCGTTTCTTCGACGACGACGAAGAACCGACCCAGACCGCCGACTCCCTGTCGGCTTTCCTTCGCGAGATGGTCGCGACGACGCCCCGCTGACCGCTTACTCTATTGAATGTCGTGAACCGGCGAAGCGGCCGGTGCTACGCCGCTGTGGCGTCGGCGGGTTGGGGAGTGAATCGCAGCAAAACGCCGGCGGGGCGGCAGCCGTGGCGCGTGAAGAGGTTGCGCATGCCCCGGTTTTCAAGGTCGGTGGCGTCGACGTAGGTGCGGGCGCCGCGCTGCGCTAGGACGTGGAGGGCGCGCGCGTGGGCCTGTCCGCCGAAGCCCCGGCCGCGGTATTCCGGATCGACCGCCACCAGCGCTAGGCCGGCGCAGCCGTCCGATTCGACGGCGGTGGTCACGAAGAGGGCCGCCCAGTGTCCGCGGAGGCGCCCGACCCACGCGGCGGCGTCCGGCGACGCCCGGTGACCTTCGAGGTGGGCCACTAGGTCTTCGCCGGCGCTGCGGCCCGTGGCCCAGTCCGGGGCCGATGTGATCCGGTCGAGGAACGTCGGGTCGATCGCCTCGCCGGGCCCGAGCTCGGCCCAGGCCAGATCGCCCGACGGGACGGGGGGCAGCGGATCGAGCAGCGAACGCTGCACCAACACCTCGGCGTCCCGGCGCTCAAACCCGAGCTGGCCGAGCCGGCGGGCGACGGCGGGGTGACCGCAGTCCGCCCTGAAGTGCGCGGCGGCGCCTGTCGCCGAGACGATCGGCGCCAGGTCGCCCTCGTCGAGCTCCGCCCAGTCGCTCTGGGTGCGGCGAAGCCACGCGACTTCGCCGGCGTCGGTGGGGATGGCCGCGGCGTCGATCCGCGGCGTCAGGTCGCTCCCGGAGGTTAGGACCGCGCCGCCGCGCTCGAGGATCTCTCGCGATTCGGCGTGGGCTCGGGACGACACGGCTTTGTGGGGAAGGTAGGTCGGCCCGCGGCGATCAGAGCTCGGGGAGAGCCCGACGGAGGCGGTCGATGCCTTCGAGCAGGGTGTCTTCTGCGCAGGCAAAGGACAAGCGCAGGTGGGCGTCGGCGCCGAACGCGGCTCCGGGGATCACCGCGACGCCGTGGTCGAGCAGCGCTTCGGCGACCTCGAGGGAGCCGCGTTTCGCGGCGACGTCGAGGCGGGGGAAGGCGTAGAAGGCGCCGGACGGGGCGCCGCAGGTGACGCCGGGGAGGCCCTGGAGCGCTTCGGTGGCGAGCGCTCGCCGGCGCGCGAAAGCCTCAAGCATCGCCTCGACGTCCTCTTCCGCGTCTTCCAGCGCGGAGACGGCGCCGTGCATGGCGAAGGTCATGGGGTTGGACGTCATGTGGCCTTGCAGCTGCGCCATCTTGGCGATCAAGGCCCCAGGACCGAGGGCGAAGCCGACCCGCCAGCCGGTCATCGCCCACGTCTTCGAGAAGGAGCTGATGACCAGGATGTGATCGGGGAACTCCGCCGCGAGCGCGGCGCCGCTGGCGTGGTGGCCGCCGTCGTAAACGAAGCGCTCGTAGGTCTCGTCGCAGATCAAGAGCGCGTCCCGATCCGCACACGCCTCGGCGAGTCGACGGAGGTCGTCGGCGGTGATCAAGCCGCCGGTGGGATTGCACGGCGAGTTGATGACGATCGCGCGGGTGGTGGGCGTCATCGCGTCGAGCAGCGGTCGGGCGTGGATCCGGAAGCCGTCGTCGGCCGACATGGGGACGGTGATCGGCCGGCCGCCGGCGAGGCGCACCTGCTCTTCGAAGCTCACCCAGGCCGGATAGGGAATGACGACGTCGTCGCCGTCGTCGACCCACACTTGAAAGACCTGGAAGAGGGCCGCCTTCGCGCCGACCGTGATCAAGGCCCGGTGGGCCCGCCAGTCGGCGCCGAATCGGCGTCGGTAGCTCCCGGCGACCGCTTCGCGGAGATCCGGCAGGCCGGCCGCGGGCGTATATTTCGTCAGTCCGGCGTCGAGCGCCCGGCGCGCCGCGTCGAGCGCGGCGTCGGGTGACTGGAAATCAGGCTCCCCGGCGGTCAGGTCAATCAGGTCGTGACCCGCCGCCCGCAGCTCGAGGGCGCGCCGCGCACAGCGGACGGTCGCCGACTCGGCGAGGCGTTGGGCACGGCGGGAGAAGGACACGGTGCCGCATGGTAGCATCGGGTCCGTGCGGACCGCCGTCCCCGAGCTTTTTCCAAGCGCGCTCAGTTCCTCAGGAAGTTCGCAAAAATCCTTTGGCCAGCAGCCTCGTTGCCGCCTCTCGTCACTTCTCAGATCGGCGCTTTGGCGCCGTCCTCCGAGCCCAAGCCGCCCTGAACCGCCAAGCCCTAGGAAGCTTCTAAATATGACGAGCACGAACTTTGTTGCATCCCTCCTGATCGCCGCCTTGGCTTTCGCCCTGGCGATCCCCGCCCAGGCCGCGCCGGAGCTCGAAGGGTGGCATGAGGACCTAGAAGCCGCAGTCCTCGAGGCCCGGGAGAAGGACGCGATGATCCTCGTTGATCTCTATGCGGACTGGTGCGGCTGGTGCAAGACGCTCGAAGAGAAGGTTTTTAGCCACGATCGGTTCAAGAAGTACGCGGCCGGCAAGAAATTCGTGCTGCTCAGGGTCGATACCGAGGACGGCGCAGAGGGCACCCTCCTCCAGGCCCGCTACCGCGCCCACAGCCTGCCGACGACCCTGATCCTGGATCCGCAGATGATCAAGGTCGGGGCGATCAGTGGCTTTGCTCCGGTGGAGACCTTCGTCTCTTATATCGACGAGCAGATCAACGCGTGGCAGATTCTGCTCAATCACTACGACCTCGTGCTCAAGGAAGGGGCGCCGAGCCTCCAGCGCGACCTCGCCAAGGACTTCCACGAGCGCGGCGCCGGCGCCAAGGCGGCCGCGCTTTATGAGAGCGTCTTGCGGAAGGTCGAAAAAGGCACGTCGGCGGAGGCTTGGCTGCACTATTTCGCGGCGGATGCCCACCGGCTCGGCGGTAACCTGGATGACGCCCGGGAGCGTCTCCAGTCGGCGAAGAAGGCCACCGAGAAGCTGCCGGAGGAGACGGACCTAGTTGAGAAGGCCGATTTGCTGAGCTTTTACATCGCCCAGGACGCCGGCGATTGTCGCCAAGCCGTAAACTCTCTCGAGACGTTCCTCGCGGCCCATCCCCGGAGCTTTCTGCGTCGGGAGTTGCAGCGGACGCTGAACGATTTGAAACAGAGAGACGATCCGACCTGCACCTGAGCTTCGGCTGCTGACCGGTCCCGAAGGCGGGAGTCGCCGCGGCTTCAGCCGCAACGGCGAACGATCCGGGGTCGCCCGGGGAGCTTGGAGTCAAGTTCGCCGGCGATCCGGTGGCGGACCGCCCGTAGGCGGCAGGTCGCAGTCTCTAAAGCCTGATCGTCCGCGCCAGCCGCCCGACCCGGCGTCGCCGGTAGTCTCGAACGTCCGTCCCAGCCGTCGCCGATGCCTTTCGGTGACTCCAGAGAAAAACCGCCGACCGATCTGCCGAGTTTCTACCCGTGCCAATCCCCCGCTCGAAATCTCCGTCCCCGCCGTGGTTCCTCCTCGCTCTGGCTGTAGTGCTCTTTGGCGCCTTCGTCGGCCCTGCGGACGCCCAGCGCCAGACCGCCAGCTTCGAGCTTTTGGGAGACCGCGAGTCTTACGCCCCCGGTGAACCGGTTCGCCTGCTCGCCCTCGTTGAGGTCGAGTCGGGCTGGCACGTGAACTCGAACCAGCCGGCCCAGGACTACCTGATTCCGACCGAGCTCGAGCTCGCGCTGCCCGAGAATTACCTCGAGCCGCGGATGAGTTTCCCGCCGGACAAGGCCTACAGCTTCCCGTTTGAAGCGGAGCCGGTGCGGGTTTTCGACGGGGAGTTTCGAATCCTGGCGGAGTTGACGATTCCGCCCGATGCGGAGGCCGGCACGGTGCCGGTCGAAGCGATCCTCCGCTACCAGTCGTGCGATGACAAACAGTGCCTACCGCCGACGTCGATCAGCCGATCTTTCGATCTCGAAGTGGGGACGAGCGGCGCGGTCGTGGCCGCGGACCTCTTCGCCCAACCCCTCGGAGGGGCCAAAGCGGAGTCGGCGCCGACGGCGGCGGCGGGTTCGGCGCCGGCCCGCAGCCTGTGGGTGATGATGCTCCTGGGCGTTGTGGGCGGGCTGATCCTGAACGCC
>JBCDKB010000600.1:0-4848 GCA_038747035.1 Acidobacteriota bacterium
CAGCGGTCTCGGAGACCTCATCCTGGGCGGCGTCGTCGGCGTGATGTTCTTCGACCCCGACACCGGCGAGCTCGAGATCCTTCGCGCCCACATCGACGGCGGACCGATCAGTAGCAAGGTCATCAACGGCATCCTCGAGACCGAGCCCGGCGTGGTGTGGGTGGCCACCGACTTCGGCCTGACTCGGATCGACCGGAGCGGCGGTCCGCCGCGCTACTTCTACGCTGAAGACGGCCTGCCCAGTGACGATATCCGCGGCCTCGCCCGCAGTGAAGATGGGGCCATTTGGCTCACCGCGTCGCGGGGTTTGGCGCGGCTAGACCCCGACGACGGATCCATCCGCGCCTTCGCCGCCTTTGACGGTTTGCAAGGCACCGAGTTCGTGCAGCTGAGCTACGGCGGCAACGACCGCGGAGAACTCTTTTTCGGCGGCCCGCGGGGCTTCAATATTCTGCGCCCGAATCGGCTCGGCGTCCGCACCGAGGTGCCGCCGGTCGTCCTGACGGAATTTTCGATCCACCGCCAACAGATACCCGTGGGCGAACTGGGTTCGCCACTCCAGCGGCACATCCGGTCGACGCCATCGGTCCTCCTCCGCCACGATCAAGACGCCTTTGAAGTCGGCTTCACCGCCCTCGATTTCAGCGGCGGCCAGGCGACCCGCTACGCCTACCGCCTGCGCGGCCTCGACGACCTCTGGACCGAAGTCGACGCCACCCAGCGGACGGCGAGCTACAACAGCCTCGACCCGGGGAGCTATGTCTTCGAGGTCAAGAATCGACAGGGGGTCGGCCCTTGGAATTCGGACCCCGCGACCTTCCGCATCCAGATCACCCCGCCCTTCTGGGCCACCTGGTGGTTCCGCGCCCTGGCGATTCTCGCCCTCGTCGCCGGCGGCGGCGGCGTCCTGCATATGGTCCTGGCGCAGAAAAAGCGCAATATCGACGAGCTCCACCGGCTCCTGGAGGAGGAAATCGGCCAGGTCCGGGCCGTCGAGCTCGACAAGCAGCGCCTCGCCGAGCGGGCGGCCGAAGACCAGCGCCGGGCCCACGAAGCCCTGAGGGCCCAGCAGGCGACCCTGGAAGCGAATGTCTCGGAGATCCTCCAAGAGATCGAGAAATTCGCCGGCGGCGACCTGACGGTCACCCTCTCGGTCGGCGACGAAGGCGACGCCATCGGCCGGCTTTCCCAAGGCTTCACCCGCGCCGTAGCGGATCTGCGCCGCACCGTGCTCCGGGTCACCGAAGCGATGGACGCCGCCCTCCGGGGCATGGCGGACATCAAAGACCGCACCGTCGAGCTCGCCGGCGGCGCCCGTAACCAAGAGCTCCAGGCCCAGCAGATCGCGCAGTCCCTGGATGAAATCGTCACCACCTTAACGGCGTCGATTCGCCATAGCTCCCGCGCCGCCGAGCAGGCCGAGGCGTCACAGCGCGAAGCCGCCGACGGCGGCATCATCGTCCAGCGCACGATCCAAAGCATGGCCCGCATCGCCGGCGCCTCCGAAACATCCGCCGAGACCGTCGGCCGGCTCAGCGTGTCGACCCGTCGCATCACGGAGCTGGTGGTCATGATCGACGACATCGCCGACCAGACCAACCTGCTGTCCTTAAACGCCGCCATCGAAGCGGCGCGCGCCGGGCGGCACGGCCAAGGCTTCGCAGTGGTCGCCGGCGAGGTCCGCCGCCTCGCCGAGCGCACGGCCGAAGCCACGCAGACAATTTCCGAGATGGCCCGGGCCGTCCAGGTCGACGCCGAACGCGCCGCCCGGTCCATGGAGGACGTCCGGCGGGAGGTGACCGACGGCACCGAGCTGGTGCGCCAATCCGGCGCCGCCTTGAACGCGATTATCGACAGCTCCGCCGACGTGCTCAACGGCATCACCCAAACCGCCGTCGCCAGCGAGCAGCACGCCAGCAGTAGCGGCAAGATCCGTCAGCACATGGGCGCGATCACCGACGTGACGGTGGAAACCGTGAGTCGCAACGACGATATTGCGGCCGCCGCCGAAGAGCTCGGTCAAGTGCTCGACGACCTGCGCCATCGCATCGGACGCTTCAAGGTCTTCTAGATTCTCTGATCTTCCAGATCTCAGACCGAAGTCCGCAGTCGATACGGCAACCCGGGCAGGGCGTGGTCGAACGGCTGCGGCCCGCGCAAGTCCACCTCGGTGGGATAGATATCGGCGTCACCCCGCAAGCTTGAGCCCTTCTTCATCACGAGCACCAGGCCGTTCTCGTCACCGAGGGCGACGAAAAACGGACTGCTGTTTCGGTAGCGCGCCGCCCCTATCTTGGCTGCGATGCGGTCGGCCTCCGGCCGCAGATCGTCAGCGTCGAGCACCAGCGCGATTTCGCTGCAGCACAGGATGTCCCGACTCGAGAAGGGGCCGGGCGCCGCGTTGTCGAGGGTATGCCGGGCGATATGCTCAAGGATATTCCCCGCCGGGTCCCGGAAGAACACCGCGTGGGCGTCCCAGCGGGAGAAGTAGACCAGGTCCGGGTGGTCGGGGTCGCGCTCGGCGTTGGGATTTGGGTCGAGGGGCGTCCGCTCAAGCTGCCAGTCCCGGGCGCTCAAGACCTTATTGCGCGGGATGTTGAAGGCTACGTGGTAGAAGGGCGCCGCCCCCGGCTCGACGTCCCGAACGTAGGTCAAACGCGTGTCCCCGGCGGCGATCATCAAACGCCTGCGCGTCCGCTCGAGCACCTTCAGACCGAGGACCCCGGCATAAAACTGCTCCATCTCATCGATCGGACGGGCGGTGCGCAGGCGAATCTCTTCGAATCGGGTTTTCGGCTGGATCCGACCTCCGGCGGCCGCGACTCGGCCCCCTCGCATGGCGACCGCCAAGGCGCCGAGCTGTAGGAATCGTCGTCGATCTATGCCCATCGAAAGCTCCTCCTCGTCGTTGGTGGGGGTCGAGGAGGGGTGTTGGAAAGTGGTGACCTGAAAACCGGGCGACCGAACACTCCTCCGACGGTGGCTACGCCGAGTCCGTCCGCGTTGTTTCCTGAGGCGCGGATCGCCCCGGGATCTTTACCGGATCGTGAATCGACGCCGTCGCTAGACGGCGGCGCCGACGTTCCACTTTCCAGTGGGCCGGGGTCGTGTCCACCGCGACGCCGGCCTGCTCGGCGAAGACCGCGACCGCTGGGGCGCTTTCAATTACGCCGTGCCCAACGGGTCCTGGCCCCGGAAACGGCCGACCGTGACTTTTTACCCGAACCGGCTCGCCGGCCTGGACTCGGCGGTGCCCGACACCTTCGTGACCGTTAACCCCGTGCGCGAGCCGCGCCCGGACCTGGTCGTGTCGGACCGTGCGATCCTCCACCCGATCCTCGACGCGGGGACCGGAGACCGGATCCGGCGCCTCGAAGCCCTCCAGGGCACCCGGCGCCTGTGGTTCGCCGGGGCCTATCTCAGGTCTCCCGCGGTCCACGAATCGGCCCTCAGCAGCGGCGTCGACGCGGCCCGGGCGCTCCTGCGTCGCGAAGGGGCCGTCGGCGTCGCCCCCGCCTTCAGAGCCTTCCCTTATGGCGAGGCGGCGGCCGGCGGCTGATCGGGGCCCCGGAGGGTCGCGCGGTAAATCCAGAACCCCGGAAGCTCGGGGTGGTCCGGCAGGCGAACGAGCTCGAAGTAGCGTTCGAAGACCGCCACTTGCTCCGTCATCCCGTTCAGGTAGATCACCAGGAACTCGACCTCGGGCGGCAGGCGCCCGGCGAAGTGCGTCGACGTCGGCGGGTAACCGGCGTTGATCAAGTCCACTACCCCCTCCGACTGGTGATCGATCCGGCCTTCGACCAGGCCGGTCACCAGGTTCATGCGCGGGAAGTAGACCTTCCCGGGGTGGTCCGCGGCGAAGCGGGCAGCCACGGTGTAGGGATGGGGATCGGCGCCTAAGGCCGGCCCCACACCGCTCCGGTCCTGCAGGCCGGCGACCGTCAGCAGGATCAACACCGGCGCCCCGACCAAGAATAGTCTCGACCAGCGCTGCGGGGCCGCGCCCGGGGGCGGGAACGCGAGGTCGCGGACCGCGAGGGCCACCGCCAGCAGCAAAAAGTAAAGACAATGACTAAAAGCGTTGACGTCCCCCCCGATCTTCGCCCGCCCCATGATCGCCAGCGGGAATTGGCACACGGCCAGCGTCAAGAGCACCGGCCACGGACGCTCGATGAGCCACCGCTTCAGACCGGGCCATCGCTGTCCCCGGCTAGCCGTCAGGCCGAGCGCCGCCGCGGCCACAGCCAGCGCGAGCACGGTGACGTTCTCCCGCAGGAAGAGACCCGCCGAGTGCCGGAGGGCCCGGGCGCCGCCGCCCCACAGCCAGCGGTGCTGCCCCGGGACGTGCACGAGGTGGAAGAGTACGTTTGACGGCGCTCCGAAAAGCCAGATGACCACGCCCCAGCTCGCGGCGCTCCACGCCGCCCCCCACGCGGCGAATCGGACCCAGGCCGAAACGCCGAAGGCCGCCGCGACAAAGAGCGCCAGACCGAGCGGCACCCCCACCGCCACCTGCTTGGTCCATACCGCCGTCACCGACAGCAGCGCCGCCGTCCCGAGCCCTAGCGACGTCGCCCGCCAGCGCCACAGACACCAAGCGGCCAGGGCTCCGCAGGCGAGGGCCGGTCCGTCGGCGTGCACGGTCAAGGCGACGTAGCGCAAGGACCACAGGTCGAGACTGACCGCGGCGAGGAAGACGAAGGCTGCGACGGCGGCGACAGGGGCGACCGGAGACCGTCCGGAGGGGGTCCTCAGCCAGAGCGCGGCCGGCGCAAAGAAATAGAAAGCCGCTAACGCTTGGCCGATAGCGATCGCAAGGGCCGGGGAACTGACCCACACCGCGGGGAC
>JBCDKB010000601.1:0-4842 GCA_038747035.1 Acidobacteriota bacterium
GCCGGCGCTCCGGTCGGCGAAATTCGCCGGCGATGCCGAGGCGCGGCACGACTCAAATCTTGGAGAGCCGTCGTTTTTTCGCTTCTGATCCACCAGGGTGCCGCAGGACGGCAAAAAATAGAGGCGCTACGTTCCGCAGCCAAATTTCATGGTCCGCAACTAAAAAAAGTCGTCCCGAGCGCAGCTATACCGATTCAGCCGGAAAAGGCTGCGACTCCCGAAACATGACATCGCTGTCATCTCCAGGTCATGGAGGGGCTAGATGGCGGGGCTACGCTGACCGCGGTATCCCCGGTCACGCCCACAACGGAGTCCCCCCGTGTTCGAAAGAAACCCAGACGCTTCGCAGTCATCGTCCGAGTCCTCCGGGCCACGTCTCGACCGCCGCCGGTTCCTCCAGGCGACGGGCACCCTCGGCCTGTCCATCGGCGCCGCTTCGGTGGCCCGCGCCGCGGCGGACCCGGTAACGCTCACCGCCCGCGAGCGCGCTTCGCGATTCCTCGCCCAATGCTCCTTCGGCGGCGGCCTGGCGCTGATCGACGAGGTCGCCGCCGCCGGCCCCGCGGCCTGGCTTGAAAGCCAGATGGCGAGGCCCCGCCGGTCGCTCCTCGCCGACGTGCTCGAGCTCTTCGCCGCGGACAATCCCGACGACCCGGAGTTCCTTTTCTTCTTCGACTGGGCATGGTGGAAGCACGCCTTGACCGAGCCCGATGTGGTGCGCCAGCGCGTGACCTTTGCCCTGTCCCAGATCTTCGTCATCGGTCGGCAGCCCGAAGAAATCTACGAAGATCCGCGGGCCTCGGCGGCCTACTGGGACGTGCTGGCCGACAACGCTTTCGGGAATTTCAAAGACCTGCTGCTCGGCATCACCCTACAGCCGAGCATGGGCATTTACCTCAGCCACCTCTACAACCGGCGCAGCGACCCGTCGGCCAATCGCTTCCCCGACGAGAACTTCGCCCGCGAGGTCATGCAGCTCTTCTCGATCGGCGTCTTCGAGCTCAATCCCGACGGCACGCAGAAGCTCGACTCCGAGGGCCAGCCGATCGCCACCTACGGCAACGCGCAGATCACCGAAATGGCCAAGATCTTCACCGGCCTCGGCCTGGCCCCCGAGTCTCCGGGGGAAGACGTCGAATGGGGCGACCGGGGGGTCCAGACCCGACACCTGCCCATGGTGATGACCGAGGCCGAGCACGAGCCGGGCCCCAAGACGCTGCTCAACGGCTTCACCGTGCCCGACGGCCAAACCGGCATGCAGGACATCGAGATGGCGATCGACCACCTCTTCCGGCACCCGAACGTCGGGCCGTTCATGGCGACTCACCTGATCAAATTTCTGGTGACCTCGAACCCGACCCCCGCCTACGTGGCGCGGGTGAGCGCCGCCTTCGCTGACAACGGCAGCGGCGTCCGGGGCGACATGAAGGCGGTCTTCCGGGCGGTCCTGCTCGATAGCGAAGCGCGCGACCCGAACCGGATCCAGGATGCCCACTTCGGCAAGGTCCGCGAGCCCTTCGTGCGCTGGGTCCAGCTCGGGCGGGCCTTCCCGGCCACGTCAGAGAGCGGTGAATTCCGCCACTTCGGCGCCGAGCAGCTGGAGTCCTTCCTGCCGGATCCGGAGATCACTTTCCTGGCGCAGTACACGCTCATGTCACCGAGCGTCTTCAACTTCTTCTCGCCGACCCACCAGCCCGCGGGCGCCCTGACGGACGCCGACCTCTTCGCCCCCGAGATGGAGATCATCCACGCCTTCACGTCCATCGCCACGGACAACGCCATCGACCGCGCCACGCTCCAGAACTTTTACCTCTTCGACCGCGACCCCGAAGCCCACGTCACGCTCTCGCTGGCGACCGAGATCGGCCTCGCCGAGACCGACCCCGAGCTGCTCATTGACCACCTCGACCTGATCCTGACCTACGGCACGCTCTCCGACGCGACCCGGTCCACGATTCGCAACGCCATCCTGCCGCTCTCGGCCACCCCGGGGCAGCAGGTGCGACTCGCGCTTTACCTCTTCATGATCAGCCCCGAATACGCCGTTCAGCGCTAAAGGAGCCCCCATGGCCTACAAACCCTCCCGTCGCCAATTCCTCGGCCAGGCGAGCTGCACGGCCGTCGGCGCCACGTCACTTTTCTCGAGTCTCCTCAATCTCCGGGCCGCCGGCGCCTTGGCGGCGCCGACGCCGCAGATCGCTAGCGCCGCACCGCTGCCCGGCGACGACTACAAAGCCCTGGTCTGCCTCTTCCTCGCCGGCGGCAACGATTCGTTCAACATGCTGGTGCCACGCGGCGCCGCCGAGCACGCGGAGTACGCGGCCGTGCGCGGCGACCTGGCGCTGCCTGCGTCGAGCCTGCTGCCGATCACCCCCGCCACCGGCGACGGACGCGATTACGGAATCAACCCCGCCATGCCGGAAGTCCAGCAGCTCTTCAACAGCGGTCAGCTCGCCTTTGTCTCCAACGTCGGCTCGCTGGTCGAGCCGACGACCAAGGCGGGCATCATTTCCGGCGGCGCCAAGCTACCGATCGGTCTCTACTCCCACAGCGACCAGATCATGCACTGGCAGACCAGCATCCCCGAACAGCGCGCCAGCATCGGCTGGGCCGGTCGCACCGCCGATCTGCTCCGGTCGACCAACTCAGATAGCGCGGTGTCAATGAATATCTCCCTGAGCGGCACCAACATCTTCCAGGCCGGCAGGCAGGTCGTTTCTTATGCGATCCAGCCGACCGGCAACGGCAGCGTCGGTCCGACGGGGTACGGCGCCACGGATCCGCTCAACCAGCTGCGCACGACGGCGATCAACAGCCTGCTCGATCAGCAGTACCAGAACCTCTTCATGGACACCTTCGCGAGGAGCAAGCGATCATCGATTGACGCCCACCTGCTCTTCTCGAATGCGCTTGGCGCTCTGTCTCCCTTGCAAACGACGTTCTCGGAAAACTCGGTGTCCCAAAGCTTCCAGATGGTGGCCCGCACGATCGCCGCCCGCCAGGCCCTCGGGGCGCGCCGACAGACCTTCTTCATCCTCTTCGGCGGCTGGGATCACCACGACGAGGTGATCAACGCGCAGGCCGAGATGCTGCCGGTGGTCAGCAAGGGACTCAGCGAATTCCACGCCGCGCTCACGGAAATCGGCGCCTTGAATGACGTCGTTACCTTCACCGCCTCCGACTTCGCGCGCACGCTGACGTCCAACGGCCGCGGTTCGGACCACGCCTGGGGCGGAAACCACATGGTCATGGGCGGGCCCGTCCGCGGCGGCGACATCTACGGTTCGTATCCCCAGCTCTACGCCGACAACGACCTCGACACGGGCCGCGGTCGCCTGATTCCCACGACGTCGTGCGACGAGTATTTCGCCGAGCTCGCGCTTTGGCTCGGCGTCGCCCCCTCGGACCTCGCGAACGTACTGCCGAATATCGGGCGTTTCTACACGCCGGGCTCCGGTCCGCCGGTCGGCTTCTTGCCGGGATCGGGCAGCGGTTTGATCTTCGCCGATGGTTTCGAGTCCGGAGACGTCTCGGCGTGGTCCGCAAACGGCTGACGGACCGTCCGGGAATCAGTCTCCGCTAGCGGTCACTAGCCAGCTGGGGGAGTCGGGACGGAGCTCACCGTAGGTCGACCGGATCGATTCCCCCGAGGGGCTGCCCCCCGGGGGATCCGCCGAACCGTCGACGAAAGCGGCCCGATAGCGCCGGAGCCAGTCCTCCACAACGGCGTCCGGCGGCACTGGACGGCCCCGCTGCGGCAGAATCTCCGCAAAGAGAGTCTTCGCCGCCAGCACATTGCCGGCCGCATTCCAGTGGCTGTCCGTCCGGAAGAAATAGCTGGCCCGCGCTTCCAGGGCTTCCGCATCCGGGAAAAAGCGGGGGAACAGATCCAGGGTCTTGATCCCGAGGTCTCCTAGCGCCTGTTGGATCTCGAGATTCGCCTCTCGATAGCGCGGCAGCAGCACGACCCGCAGACTCTGACCGTTCTGCTGCGTCGCGTCGTGGAATGACTGCATCAAAGCGCGGAAGAGCTCAAGGGCTCGAGTTTTCTCAGGCGACGGCTCCGCCACCAGGATCTGCGATAGACGCCGCCGGTTGGTCTTCTCCTGCTCCGCATCGAGGATCGTGCCGCGATCCCAAGGCGTCGGCGCGAGCTTCTCGCGGATCTGAACGAACCGCCGGGCCACGAAGTAGGTCAGGTGGAAGCGCCGCGCGAGGTCCACCCAGATCTGGGGCTGGCGCCGGGGTCGGTATCTCAAGTCGCCAGAGGGGGAGATCTCGAAGAGCTCGTTGGCCAGGATGTCGCGGAGGTCGTTCTGGCAGAAGACGTAGTAGACCGCGTCCAGGTCGAGCTCCGCCGCCGCGTCTAGGTAGTGCAGCAGCAGCTGGTCTGTCCCGTAGCCGTCCGTGCCCAGGTTCATGACCTCGACCTGGAGGCCAGACTGCTTCAGCAGGAAATCCAAGCTCTCCGTGAAGGAGTCGTGGATCGGCAGACGCAGGTTGGCCGTGAATGAGTCGCCGAAGAAACCGATGCGCGTGGAGCCGGACGCGCGGCGATCCGGGAACTCGCGGTGCTGCCGAAGCCCAAGGCTATTGAAGATCACCGGATGCTGGACTCCGCTATCCGGGTGCTTTCGCCAGGCGACCGTATTCCGCGGGTTGGCGTGGATGCGGTAGGAGTGACGCTCGAAGTTCGCCTCGACGACGTCCTTGAGGTCAGGCTCTAGGAGCCTGACGCTCCCTTCCGCCAGCGTGAGGCCGATGCAGGTGCCGAAGAGCAGCAGCACGAACTTCGAGAGTATGGCCCGCCAGCGAGACCCAAGGGAGAAGCGCATCGGCGCA
>JBCDKB010000602.1:0-4825 GCA_038747035.1 Acidobacteriota bacterium
GAGCTGACTCTCGGAATGCTGCTCGCGGTTCAGTACATTATCGGCCAGCTCAACTCTCCACTATCGCAGTTGATCTGGTTTGCCCAGGCGACCCAGGACGCCAAAATCAGCTTGGAGCGCCTGAGCGAAGTCCACGACCGTGAGAACGAAGAGTCGCAAGACCAGAAGATCGACGCCCTGCCGAGCAGCCGAAGTCTGCGCTTTGAGGGAGTCAGCTTCGGCTATTCCGGACCGCTCGCTCCGAAGGTGCTCACAGATCTCGATCTCGATATCCCTGAGGGCAAAGTCACGGCGATTGTCGGCGTTAGCGGGAGCGGTAAAACGACACTCCTCAAGCTGCTACTGAAATTCTACGAACCCGATGAAGGCAAGATTTTGGTGGGCAACGCCCATCTTCGAAGCCTGTCGAATCGAAGTTGGCGAGGGAGTTGTGGCGTCGTGATGCAAGATGGACATCTTTTCTCCGACACCATCGGACGCAATATCGCAGTGGGTGAAGATCGAATCGATTTCGCACGCCTGGTCCGCTCGGTCGAAATCGCCAACATCCAGGAGTTCATCGAGTCGCTACCGATCTCGTACAATACGAAGATCGGATCCGAAGGCATTGGCATGAGCACCGGTCAGAAGCAGAGGATTCTCATCGCCCGCGCGATCTACAGAGACCCCGAGTATTTGTTCTTCGACGAGGCGACGAGCTCACTAGACGCGAATAATGAACGCGAAATCATGGAGAGCCTCGAGAGCTTTTATCGCGGGCGTACTGTGGTGGTGATCGCCCACCGACTCAGCACTGTCAAGAACGCCGACCAGATCGTGGTACTCGACAAGGGACAGATCGTTGAGCGTGGCAACCATGAGGAACTGACTGCGCAAAGAGGAAATTACTACCAGTTGGTCAAGAATCAACTAGAGCTGGGACTCTAGGATGGTGCGAAGTCGGGCCAATCAACCACGGGGCGAGAGTTAAACGGTGACAATTTCCAGCGTCGGAAAGAGCCCGATAGAGGGTGAGGCACGGCCACGGCCCGTGGAAATCCCCGGGACTGCCAAGGTCGAGGTTGAACCTAAAGAGCGTTCTGCGCCTGCGGTCGTCACGGTGAGGCCCAAAGACCGGGCGCCGCTCGACGCCGGAGTGGCAGCGCCGGTTTCCGTGCCACCCTCCGACCCAGAAACCGGCGCGCCGACGCCGCAACGGTCCGAATATTTGGTCGAGATGCACAGCGGCGAGTTAGAAGAGATCATAGGCTACGCGCCGAACTGGCTCATCCGTTGGGGGATCAGCGCTATCCTGTTCACCCTACTGACCCTGGTGGCCATTAGTTGGTTTGTGGAGTACCCGGAGTTAGTCCGGGGCGACATCACGGTGACGACCCCGAAGCCGCCAGTACGCTTGGTCGCGCTCCAGAAGGGAGAACTTGAAGGTCTCTTCGTTAAAGACGGCAGCTTGGTGGCCCAAGGCGAAGTCTTGGCACTCCTAAAGAATGCCGCGGACCTCGATGCCATTCAAGCCTTAAGCCGACGGCTCGAGACGCTAGAAGTCGACCTGTCCCGCGGCCGTCTTTCAGCTGAAGACTACATGCCAGCCTCCGACGGCTTCGTAGATCCTAGGCTGGGGAGAATTCAAAGGGAGCATTCTGCGTTTCTGAAGTCCCTTTCAGATTTCTTGGTCTTTCAAGAAGACGACTACTACGGGCGCAAAGTCCGCGCCCTTGAGTCCCAGATCGCAAAGCATCACGAGCTCCGAAGCTCGATTGAAAGCCAGCTCGACCTCACAAATCAGCAGCTCGACTTGGCGGAGAGGCAAAAGAGACGCCATCTTGAGCTAGCCGATGAGGGGCTACTCTCGACCATGGATCAGGAGAAGATCGAAGCCGAGTATCTGGAAATGAGGACAACCCTCGAAGGCGACGTTCGCGACCTCGCCTCGAGCAACGTGCTATTGGTGGAATACCAGAGCTCGCTCCTGGATCTGAGGTACAAGAACCGCGAGGATCAGCGGCGGCTACACCTGGAGCTTCGAGGCAGAATCAACGACCTTCGCAGCGCGATCAGCCTCTGGAAGCAGGATTTTCTTTTTACGGCTCCGGTTTCCGGGAAGGTGTCGTTTCTGCGCGTACTCGATGAGAACCACTTCGTCGCCGCCGGGGAGGCCGTGTTGGCCGTCGTGCCGGAAGGCGCTCCGGCCTACGTTCAAATGCGTTTGTCCCAAGACGGTGCGGGTCGCGTCAAGATTGGACAGAGTGCGATTCTTCGATTTGCCGGCTACCCGGCCAGCCAGTTCGGTACCGTCCATGGGAGGGTCGAGTCCATCTCGCTGGTCCCTTCGAGAAAGGCGATCGCGGACGATCCGACTTATCTTGTGAGCATGAGTCTTCCTGACGGCTTGGTGACCAGCTACCAACAGCAGCTCGACTTTCGACAGGAAATGGGAGGCACCGCTGAAATTGTCACGGAAGACCTTCGACTGCTCGAGAGGCTCTTCTTTCGGTTGAGGGACATTCTCAGGTGACTTTCTCGCCCATTCCACGAACCCCGGAAGCCTGAGGCCGGACGGCTAGTTGGTCGGTCGAGGACGGCAGTTTCCCCGTCTTCGGCGCGATCGCTATCAGCCTCCGGGCGAATCTAGGTTTGTTTAGGGATCTTCGGCGCGTCTAATCCTCCAGGACGGCGCGGCGCCCCCGGCGCGGTCTGAGAGAATCGTCGATCTGACGGGGGCAAGCTCCCCCCCCAACAGCCCCTAGTATTCGAGGTTGAAGCATATATGCAGCACCCCGGTCGAGTTCAGCGTCTTTTCCTCAGCCTGACCCTTGTCGTTTCGCTGGTAACCTTCCCGAAACCCTCGCAGGCTGCCTACTCCCCGCCGCCCATCTACGACCTCTTGGGCGTTTCTGAGTTGATCGTCCTCGGCTCAATCTCCAAAGTTGGGATCGCCACCTTCCAGCTCGATGTCGAGGAGGTCTTGCGGGGCTCTGCCGACGGCGAAACCCGCCTGGAAATCGAAAAATTCGAGGACTGGGTCTGCTCCAGCCGTTGGCAGCCGTATCAAGTCGACCAGCGGGTTGTGGTTTTCCTTAGCCGGGACGGCGATAGCTACAAGCTCCGGAGCGCAGGTTCTGAGGGCGAGTTTCCGATTTTCGGCCGAGATGTCTTCGTCCACGGCTACGTCATTGACGGCATGGACTTTGTTGAGGAGGCAGGGGACGCTCGCATCCACGGATACCGGCTACCGCTCGACGTCTTCCGTTCGCTCGTCAGCGGGCTCTCGGAGTGTTTCGCGTTCGAAATCATCGAAGGACGATGGCGACGGATCGGGAGGATCCAGCAAAGGTGCGACCCGACACAGATCGAGCAATTCCAGACGCGGTCTCCGCTGCACAGGTCCGTGGTGAAAGGTGCCCTGGCGGCTGCGGTAAGCCTCGAGGAGATGAATCAACATCGAGCCTGCCAGGTCTCGCTGGAACCCTCGATGGCCGCGGAGGCCGTCGCCCTGATCCGTGAACGGGGCCACGTCGCCCTCGACAACTGGTACGAACGCAAAGAGGTCAAGGAGATCACCGTCGAGCCGGACGGACCGTTCGAAAAGGTGCAGCTCAACGGTTGGCCCATGCGTCCGACGGTGACCTACCTACCTTTGGAGGACGGTACCCTCGAAAACCTCGGCTCGCTGCTCGGTTGCGAGAACGGGCACCTGCCCGCGGTGGTCCCCCTGCCTTTCTCGGCTGCGGCCGACGCCGAGACTCCCATTCCGCCACGCACATCACCTCAGGTCCTCGGCCTCGCACGCATCCCCGGCCTCTTCGGCGACTACCGCGGCCTGCCGACCGAGCCCCAAGATCTCCAGCTCTTGGCTGAGCCGAGTGTCTCCGGCGCCACCGCCGCCTGGATCGCACACTCCGACCAGCTGGTGAGCCGACATCTGAACCGAGAGACCCGAGCCGCCGTTGTGCGCGAGCGCCGAGGGGACTGGATCCGCCTCGTCACCAAGAACGGCGAAGAGGGCTGGGTCTCGATCAAAGACCCCGAAAGCTATAGATCGCTGGAATGGCTATCGAAGTGGCGCCAGATGACCGTGACCGAAGACTGGGACGGCCTCCTCTACGGCGCCCCGGAGCTCACCGCAGAACGGCGACGGATGAGCCCGATCTGGCGGGAGTATCTGGTCAACTACAGCCAAGCCGTCGACATTGAGGTCAAAGAGACCCGCTGGATCGGCCCGATCCTTTGGCTCCACGTCGAAGTGATGAGCGCCAGCGCGTGCCAAGGTCCGGGCTACCCCGAGGTCATGGCCGAGGGCTGGATCCCCGCCCACAGCTCCGAAGGCGAGTCGGCCGTCTGGTTCCGTCCCACGAACTGCTAGGGGTTTCCTAGAGAAGACTCGACTGGGTAAAGACCGCCCGCGTTCGGATCAGCCCCGCAGTTGGCGAAGCGCGGCTGCGGTGAGCAAACCGATGAGGGCGAGCAGTCCAACGTCGCCGGCGGTCGGGATGTCGGTGACCGGAGTGCTCAAAAAGTCGAGATCACCACTGAAATCGCCGTCGAGGCAGGCTTCGCGCTCATCGAACCACGGCGGCAGGCCGGAGTCGTCGAAGAGCTCGACCTCGGCCCCCGCAAAGCTGACCTCGGCCCGGGCCCAGTCAGTGATCAGTACATTGGGAAAAGAGACCTCGTGGTTCTCGAGGAAGTACACCCGGCGCTCGCCGTCGGGGCTGTAGTAGCAGCCGATATCGGGCAAGCTCGAGCCGTTCGAGTCGGTGAGCTCAGCCGTCGCGATCTGCTCATAAAGCTCCCGAGTGCGGGGGAGCTGGTAGACCCCGTCGAACTC
>JBCDKB010000603.1:0-4796 GCA_038747035.1 Acidobacteriota bacterium
ACCTCGACGGCACGCTGGCGTGCGAGAAGCCGGACTATATGGAGGTCGCGCTGGCGACCGAGCGTCTCTGCGAGCGGTACCGAGACGACGAGTCCGAGAGCTCCGACCCGGCGCTCGTCGAGGCGGCCTGTGACGGCGACCGCGACACGGTCAACGCGAACGTGGAGGACGTCTTGCTCGAGGCCTTCGAAGGGCAGACCCCGGACGAATACGCGGAGGCGGTCGAGCATTTCCTGGGCAGCGATCTCCACCCGCGTTTTGAGCGCCCCTACGGACAGCTCTACTACCAACCGATGCTGGAGCTGATCGACTTCCTCCGCGCCCATGAATTTTCGGTCTACGTCGTGTCCGGCTCACAGCAAGGATTCGTCCGCGCCTTCGGCGATGAGGTCCTCAGCCTCGGGGCAGAGCGCGCGGTGGGGCATCCGGTTGAGCTCGACTGGACCTCGACCGACGCCGGGCCAGAGCTCTTGCGGGGCGACGCTTTCCGCGATCCATCGCTCGACGGCGCCGGGAAGGCGGAGGTCATTCGCCAGCGCTTGGGGGCGCGGCCGCTGCTCGCCTTCGGCAATTCCAAGGGCGACTACGAGATGATGCGCTACGCCACGGCGAGCGAAGGCCCGAGCTAGGCCCTGGTGCTCCTCCACGACGACCCCGACGAGTACGTCTACCGCGATACGGAGCTCCTCGAGCGCGCCGAGCAATACGGCTGGCAGGTGGTGGGCATGCGGGGGGACTTCAAGCGCGTCTTCCCGTGAGCACGACCGGGCCTTCCTCGCCCGGCATTAGCTGTCGTGGCTTGAATCGTCCTTCCCTGATTGTCCCTTCCTGAGCCAGGCCGGCGCCTCGAATCGGAGCCACTGTTGTATGGCGACGGCGAAGAGCGCGAAGAGGCCGCCGACGATCCACACCGGAATCAGGAACGGAAGCTGCCAGGCCTTCGGGCGTCCGCGCTGGGGCTTCGTCCGTGCCACGGAATTAGGTTCGCAGCGCGACCCGGGGGAGCGGGGGTTGGGGCGGTCGGGTCATTACTTGAGGTATTTAACTTTCTGATGCTGATGCAACTCGTCCATGAAGAAACGGGCGAGGAGCTCACCTTGGGTCATGCCGGTTTGTTTTTGGTAGGTGAAGTACTTGCCCTGGGGGTCGGCGATCGCCGAATAGCCGGGCGCGTCGGGGTCGAAGCCCCGGTTCTTATTGACCTTTTTTCGAATCTGTACGTTGTAGCGCATCAGCTTGCGATAAGCGCCGAGCTGGCGGTGGCGGTTCGATCTGATCTGGAGGTTGAGCGTCGGGTGGGATGGATAGTTCCTGCCGCGGGTATTACGGAGCATGTGGGTGATGTCGCGGTGTACGGCGATTTGGGGATTCTCGGTGTCGACGTCGACCCGTTTGCGCTTTTTCCCACGGAGGGTATCGGTCCGCTGCTGTTTGCCGCCGTAGGTCGGGCTGATGCCCTGGTGCTGGCCCGGATTCGGGATGGCGATGGTGATGCCCTGGTTGTAGGCGGCCTTTCCGCCGCGGTTATCGAGCGACTTTCCGGAAGGGATATGGTCGCGATTGACGTCCCGTCCCTTCGGATTCCAGGCCTTGACCCCTGAGAGTTTGTCGACCTTATGAGACAGACTGACCGGCGCTTTGTAGGTGCCGAGGTCAAAGGGTAGAAGATCTTGATTCCGGCGGTCTTCGCGGCGTCGGTCCACGAGCTCATTCTTGGCGAGGCGCGAGGCGAGGGTCTTGTTGAGCTGGCTGTTGACCGCCGCCCCCTTGCCGCCGCCGACGCTGCGATCCCAGATGTGGAATTTCTTCTTTTTCGAGTCGTAGTAGTACCGGTCGAGCGAGACCGGATCCATGATTTTCTGGCTGGGGGTTCTCTTGCCGCCGCTCTTGAACTGCGCGAACTCGACGGGGTCCATCTCAAGGAACTTTCCGGCGTACTGTTTTCGATTCTGCGGCTTGTTGGCGAGGTATTCGACTTTGCCGTTCGGCAGGATGTTGAACAGCACATTCTTCGGGTCGTGGATTTGCGATCCGGACGCCTGGCCGCCGGCCTTCACGTGCAGCAGGCGTTTGCCGTTGTGCTTGACTCCGATGTCGTGGAAGACCGTCTTCGTACCCCAATGGGTCCACGTGCCGTTCTTGTTGTCCCGCAGGTTGAGATTGCGGACCTTGCCTTTGATGTTGACTCTTTCCCACGCGGGCTGGATCGGAGCGGCGTGGAACGACGCCGGCCCCGCGCTCGCCCGCCCGGCGACGCGCACCGGCAGGCCGCGCGCCGCCCGGGCGCCGCCGCGGTCGGCTTCGGCTTCGAGGTGTGGGGAGTCGTTGATCAGGCCGTCCTTGCCCTGCGGCATCGCGACCCGACCGGCGGCTTGCTGCACGACGTGGGTGAGCTCATGGCCGATGAGCTCCTGGCCCGAAGCGCTGGCGGGATCATAGGCGCCGGGCTTAAAGTGAAGGTCGTGGCCGCGGGCGAAGGCGCGGGCGCCGATCGACGCCGGGGCGCCGGACAGGTGGACCCGCACTTTCGAAAAGTCGTAGTCAAACGCCCGCTCCATCTTCGCGCGCACCCGGTCAGGCAGCGGACGGCCGCCGCCGGGCGGGGCGTAAAGCGGACTTACGCCAGGATCGCGGCCTTCGGCGGCGCGCTGGATCGGCGCCTGGGGGCCCCCGGCCGAGAGACTGATGGCCGCCAGCCGATGGACGACGCTTTGCGAGGCGGCATTTGAGGTCCAGGTGAAGGGACGGACCCGCCCCAGCCGCGGCGGCGGTGGAGCGGCGGTCCGCGCGACCTTCGGCGGTTGGGTCCTCATGGTTTGGGGGTGCTCATGCTGGATCTCGAGGTCGACCGTAGACAAAGAGGCCTCTGCCATTCAGCTCGCTCTCTAAAGCAATACCGAAGGGCTCGCGGTCACCGTAGACAAGTCGCCGAAGGGTATCAGAGCGATGCGACCCGGGCCGGGGGCCTCGAAGGCTCGGGTCGGGGACCGCCTTAGCATCAGCCATAATGACCCCATGGCGAATAACACCGACGTCGAGACGGTCGTGGTCTTCGTTCCTGCGCTCGCCGCCGTTCTGCTGAACGCCGAGGACAGCAAAGGATCCCCCCTCGACTATGACGAAGTGATCGAAATCCGCAACGGCGCGGCCTGCATGCAGGCGCCGCCGGACGTCGCGGAGAAACTCCTGGCCGAGCGCGGGCCGGATATCGATCCAGAGAATTGCTGGTACGACTGGCAAATGCTGCGCAGGGAGCTCGGGCGCCTGCCGGAGATCGACCCGGGGCCGCAGTTTCGGCCGCTCGATACCGGCGACCCGGAATATCTCGAGGCGGTAGACACCGCCCAGCGCACGCTCGACGACTTCCGCGCCCGCCTGCCCGCAGACGAGACGCCGCTCGGCCACGCGTTGATCAAGACTCGGCTCACCGACGGCGATCAGGCGGAGCTGCTGTGGCTGAGCGCAACCCGGCGTTCGGGGCCCGACTTCATCGCCCAGGTCTTCGAGGCGCCGAAGACGCTCCCCAATTTTCCCGTGCGCACCCCCGTGCAAGTTTCTTCCGGAAGCGTCCTCGATTGGATGATCAACGACGACGGCGCTCTCAGCGGCGGCTTCTCCCTGCGCTACCACCGGGCCCGCCTGCCGGAGGACGAAAGACCCGGCTTTGACGAGTACGTCGGCGTGGAGACCTATCTCTGAGCCCATCAGTCCATCGGCGGGGCCGCGGTCGGCCCCGTTTAGGGAGGACTATCGTCCGGGTCGCCGGCGGCGTGGCCTCCGAACTGGTGGCGCATGGCGGAAAGCAGTCGATCGGCAAATCGTTCTTCGTCGCGGGAGCGAAAGCGCCACTGCAGGGCCGCGGTGATCACGGGGATCGGAACGTTCTGCTCGATGGACTCGACCACTGTCCAACGGCCTTCCCCGGAGTCGGCGACCCGGGCGGTGATGCCTTCAAGCTGGGGATTCGCGTGGAGGGCGTCGGCCGTGAGGTCCAAGAGCCAGGACCGCACGACGCTGCCGTGTTTCCAGATGTCCGCGATCTGCTCGAGGTCTAGGGCGAAGTCCTGCTTGCCGCGGAGGAGGTTGAAGCCCTCCGCGTAGGCTTGCATCAGACCGTATTCGATGCCGTTGTGCACCATCTTGGTGAAGTGTCCGGCCCCCGAGGGGCCGACGTGTCCCCAGCCGGTCTGGGCCGAGGGGGCCAAGGTCTCGAGGGCAGGTCGGAGCTGCTCGACGGCGGAGGCGTCGCCTCCGACCATCATCGAATAGCCCTCTTTGAGTCCCCAGACGCCGCCGCTGGTCCCGACGTCCACCAGAGTCGGCCCTTTCTCGGCCACCTCGCGGGCCAAGGCGACGGTATCGCGGTAGTTGCTATTGCCGCCGTCGACGATGACGTCGCCTCTATCCATGAGCTCGCCGAGCGATCGGACCGTGCGCTGCGTCGGCTCCCCGGCCGGCACCATCACCCACACCGCCCGCGGCGCCTGGAGCCGAGCCACCGCGTCTTCAAGCGACGTCGCCGCCTCCGCGCCGTGGTCTTCCGCGCGGCGTCGCGCGGCCGCGTCGAGGTCATAGGCGACCACCCGGTGCCCTCCCGAAAGAAGCCGCTTGGCCATATTGGCGCCCATCTTCCCGAGTCCAACTATCGCGATATTCATAATGTCTCCGGATCGCTATTCTCAAGCGTGACTGTTGAGGGTCCGATTTTAGACTTCAAATCGAGTCGATAATCGGCGGGGGCGGCGCCGCCCCCGCCGGGGTGCATCGGCCAATACCGAGGCCCGCGGCGGAAGACG
>JBCDKB010000604.1:0-4793 GCA_038747035.1 Acidobacteriota bacterium
CAGGCCCTCGACATGTCGCAGGTGGCCCTCGACCAAGACGAACCCGCCCTCGGGTTTCTCCTCCATGAGCTCGGCTCGGTCTACCGCGACGCCGGCGACCCGGCGCGGGCCGAACAGCAGGTCCACAACGCGCTCACGATTCTGGACGCGGCCCTCGGGCCCCAAGATGCCGACCTCCTGCCGAGTCTCGCGGATTTAGCGTCGATGCTCTCCGCCCGCCGCGCCGACGCGGAAGCCCAGCGCTATTTCGAGCGGCTGGTGGCCCTGCTCCGCCTCCATCGACCGCCGGGAGACGCCGACATCATCGCCGCCCTCGGCCACCTCGGGCTGAGCCACGATCGGCAGGGTCGGCCGCAAGAGGCCATGGGCTTCTATCGCCAGGCGGTCAGCGAATCCGAAGGCCACCCCTCGGCGTCGAGTCTCGAGATCGCCACCGTGCTCAACAACCTCGCGCTGCTGCTCAGTTTGAATGGACAAGACGCCGACGCCGAGTCCCTCTATCGGCGCGCCGTCGAGCTCCGCACGGAGCGCCTCAGCCCGAGGCACTGGCTGGTCGCGGTGAGCGTGTCGGACCTGGCGCGGACCGTCGCGCGGCTCGGTCGGACTGACGAGGCCTTGGACCTCGCCACCCGGGCCGCCGCCGTACTGGCTCCGTATTGCCAAGGCCTGAGCGCCCAGGCTGAAGGCGAGTCCCGATCGGCCCAGGAGCTGTGCCTGGGCACCGAAGAATTACGCGCCCGCTTGAAGGGCGTCGACGCGAAGCCAACCGCGGCCGAGCCGTCGCCGCAATCGGTGGCGGTCCGCCCGGGCGGCGTCGTCTACCGGGCCCAGGTCGTGTCCCGCGAAGACCCGGACCTCGCGGAGGCCGAGAAGCGCCGCATGCAGCAACGTTTCGGCGACCTGCTCGACGGCGTGCCCGCCCACATCGAAACCATCGACCTCGGCGCCTCCGGAATTTGGTACCGCCTGCAATTCGGAGATTTCTCGGGCCACTCCGGGGCCCTCCGGCTCTGCCAGCAACTCCTCGACCGCGGCTGGAACGACTGCTGGGTCGCGGAGGTTGGCGGCCAAGGCAATTAGCAGGTGCCTTAGGGCCCAGGAGACCGACCCGGCCGTCTCATTCGCCCCAATAGCGATGGGCGCCCTCACGGGCGCCCTGCAGACCATCAAAAAAGGGTCGACCTGAGGTCGAAACTGAAAGATCGAGAAACCGGCGAGCGACACCCGGCGTCGCTTGGAGTGCGTTTGAAAGAGAGCACCTCGCCTCTCGATTCAAGAGGGTACGAAAGGGCCAGAAAAAATATAGGGCGGGCGATTTTTCTTCGAGTTTCTCGGGAGATCCCGTCGCCGCCCGAGCCGGCCTTCGAATGGGGCCCTGTGCGGGTTGCTAAACGCCCAAGCGTCGGGCGATCGAGCGGCTCATCTGCCGACTGACTTCCCGCACGCCCTTCACATTCTCGAGTGCCGTGCACATACGATCGAGGTGTCGGCGATTGCGCACCTCGACCACGAGACCGATGCGGCCGCGGCCAGCTTCTGTCGAGGCATCAGCTTGTTTGATGTTGCCCCCGACCTTGGCGATCGTCTCCGCCAGGCGGGCCAACATGCCCTTCTGGTCTTCGGTGTCGAGCATCAACGACACCGCATAGGCCGCTTCTTCGCCGGCCTTACGCGCCCACTGGACGTCGATCAAGCGATCTTGCTCGAGGGCCAGCTTCTTGAGATTCGGGCACTCCACCGTGTGCACGGAGACCCCGCGTCCGCGGGTCACATAGCCCACGAGCTCGTCGCCCGGTACCGGCGAGCAGCACTTGGAGAGCGTGGCCATCAGATCGCCGTGGCCGCGGACTTCGACCGGGCCGTCGGCCCGCCAGAGACGGTCGACCACGCGGGCGAAGGTGCCGGTCGCTTCCTCTTTATTGCTGTCCACCTCGACCAGGGCCGCCAAGACGGACTTGAAGGGCGTCTTGCCATAGGCCACCCGCTGGTAGAGATCTTCGACCTTCGATAGCCCTTCTTTCTGGAGGTACTCCTCGAGGCGAGGGCCGACCAGGACGCGCCGCGGCGTTTTGCCGAGCTTGCGCACCTCGCGCTCGAGGATGCGGCGACCGACCTCCTGCGCTTCTTCTTTCTGCTGCGTATTCAGCCAATGCCGAATCTTCGAGCGCGCCCGCGACGTGCCGACGAAGCTCAGCCAGTCGCGGCTGGGGCGGGCGCCTTTGGTGGTCTGAATTTCGACCATGTCGCCGTTCTGGAGCGGCGTTTTGAGCGGCACAAGCTTGCCGTTGACCCGGGTGCCGGTGCACTGATGGCCGACGTCGGTGTGGATGCGATAGGCAAAGTCAAGCGGCGTCGCGCCGCGCGGAAACGAGTAGACGTCACCCTTCGGCGTGAAGACGTAGACCTCGTCCGGGTAGAGGTCGATTTTCAACGCAGAGAGGAATTCCCGCGGATCCTGGACTTCCTTCTGCCACTCGAGCAGCTGGCGCAGCCACAGAATGTTGGGGTCACTGGTACTCGCCGTCGAGCCGGCTTCCTTATATTGCCAATGAGCCGCGATACCTTCTTCGGCGATCAGGTCCATATCCCGGGTGCGGATCTGTACCTCGAAGGGCTGCCCGCTATCTCCGACCACCGTCGTGTGCAGCGACTGGTAGAGATTGGGCTTCGGCATGGCGATGTAATCCTTGAATCTCCCGGGAATCGGTCGCCAGTTCTGGTGCACTACGCCGAATGCGGCGTAGGTGTCCTTCAGGTCGCTGGTGATGACGCGGAAGGCCAGGAAGTCATAGAGCTGCTCGATGTCGATACCCTGGCGCTGCAGCTTGCGGAAGATGGAGTAGTAGCGCTTGACCCGGTAGCTGATCTCGGCTTCGATGCCGGCGTTGACCAGCGCCTCTTCCAAACGGGTATTGAGACGCTGGAGCCGAGAGCGGGCCGAACGGGTCTTGTCCCGGATCTGCGCATCAAGCTCGGCAAATTGCCGCGGGTAGCGGAAGTAAAAGGCCAGATCCTCGAGGTCCCCCTGGAGGCGCGACATCCCCAACCGCAAGGCGATCGGGGCATAGATCTCGAGCGTCTCCCGGGCGATCCGGCGGCGCGAGTCGGGGGACATGTGCTCCAGGGTCATCATGTTGTGGAGCCGGTCCGCCAGCTTCACGAGGATGACCCGAAGGTCCTGGGCCGACGCCAGAATCATCTTGCGGAAGGTCTCCGCCTGCGCCTCGTCGCGGCGGACGTATTCGGTCTTGCTGATCTTGGTCACGCCGTCGACGAGCTCGGCGACGTCACTGCCGAACTTCTGCTCGAGCACCTCTTTGGTGGTCAAGGTGTCTTCGAGCACATCGTGCAGCAGACCGACGGCGACGCAGGTGGCGTCGAATTTCAGGTCGGCGAGCAGGTAGGCGACGTACAGCGGATGGGTGAAATACGGCGCCCCGCTCTTGCGCTTCTGATCCTTGTGCTTGGCACGGGAGAATTCGTGAACTTTCGTCAGAAAGTCCCGGTTATACGGCCGCCCGTGGTCGTCGAGGCGCTGAAGAATGGCGTCGAGATCGACGAACCGACGGGGCCGGATCGGCGGCTTGGGCTGGGCCATAGCCGAGCGCTAGCCGGCGTCGCCGTCCGCCGGCGGCGGCTCTTCGCTGAGCGGCTCCACTTCACCCAAGACGGCAAAGAGCTGGTCCATGAGGCGGGCGGAGCTATCGTCGCCGGCCGGGTAGGTATAGGTCAGGACGAGCTTGCGATCCCCCTGAGGGTGGACCAGAAAAACCGCCGCTTCTTCCATCGTGCGACCGCCTTCGCTCCACTGGCCGCGGGAGTTGAAGGCCGTGCCAAGCTGGGTCCCGAGCTCGCGCTGGCCCTTATAGACACCGGCTTCCCGGGCCAGCAGATTCGCCTTATGGTCTTCGATCGCCGCCACCAGATTGATGCCGCCGGTCTCGACTTCGGTCGCCATGACGGTCAGCTTGCCTTCAACGGTGTCGTCCCCGGGCGCCAGCTCGATGACGCCGCCGTCGTTGGAGACGACCGTGAAGAAGTCCGGCACGTCGGCCAAGGCGACGCCCGCCTGGGCGTTCTCGACCCGCTCTGGAGGCGCCTCCGCCGGCTCCACCGACTCCGGCGGCTTGCAGCCGATGCTGAGCACGAGAAGAAGGGCGAAGAGAGAGGCGAGCGCGGTGCGGGACATAGCAAACTCCTTACGGCGGCGTGTACCTAAATGGGGCGTAAACCCCTGGGCGCCCGATCTTACAGCCAATTTGCCGAACGCGGCAGGGCGGTTCCGACGAGCCTATCGGCGTTCGCCCGGCGCGTCCGCCTTCGCCGCCGCCGCCGCACGCTTGCGCCCCAGGAAATCCCGCACCCTCGGATGCTCACAAAGCCCCATGGCGCGGTCGTAGGCGCCGCGGGCTTCGGCGAAGCGACCGGCGCCCTCCAGGGCGCCGGCGCGCACGGCCCAATACGGCTGGTACTCGGACATCGAGGCGCGGGCCGAGCACAAGGCGTCCAGGGCCTCGAGGGCGGAGCCGGGGCCGCCGGCATGGAGCAACGCCGCGGCCCGGGAGACTGCCGCGCCGGGGGTCGGGTGGCGGCGCAGGAGCTCGTCGTAGGCGGCCACCACCAGCGGCCAGCGGGTGCCGCCGGTGCGGGCGCCGTCAACGTGGATCGACTGCACCATGGCCTCGAGCTTTTTTCTCTCCACTAAACAGGCGCAAGAAAGTAGGCAAGAAATTTTCGATGCCTTCTTCGATCTGCTGTTGCTCTTTTAGTTTTCCTGCCATCGCCCACATGGC
>JBCDKB010000605.1:0-4762 GCA_038747035.1 Acidobacteriota bacterium
AAGACGTCCCGCTCACGGAGCAGGCGATGTAGCGTGGGCAATCGGTAGTGTGGCACCGTCATGAGGGCATGGTGCTCAAGGTGATAATTGACGAAATGCGGCGCCACGGTCAGGCGAGCGAGCACTCCGGCGCGGGTCGTTCGGGTGTTGCGCAGCTGGTCCGCCGACTCCTCCGTGCAGGCGTGTTCCGCAATCGATCGGATTCTCAGGAAGAGACTGAAGGTCGTCAGGTAGGACACGACCCAAAGCGCATAGAGCCAGCCGTGCCCAATCGCAAAAAGGCAGCCCCAGAGCACCGCGTTGGTCACGAGGAAGGGTCCCAAGCCAGACGCCGCCATCGCGACGAACTCGCGCCAGCTCCGGCCGCGGACGTCGATCCTTTCCGCCCCCAAGGACGCGGTATAGGTCAGCAGTCCCAGATCCATCATCAGCTGCGCCACCACCCGCCTGACGCCGGAGACCCCGAGGAGGTCCCGCGCGAATTTGCGAACCATCGAGCGTCGGCTCGTCGGAAACGGCTGAACCAAGACCAAGTCGTTGTCTTTCTCCGTGCCGGTATGGGAATGATGCACGAGGTGGTGACGGCGGTATTTCCCGAGGTTCTGCCAAATCGGGGCGCCGCACAGCCAAGTGCCGACGTAGTCGTTGAGCGCACGGGATCGACACAGGGAGCGGTGCGATGCGTCGTGCATCAGGATCGCCAGGGCGAGCTGGCGCCCTCCGATGAGTCCGAGAGCCACGAGCACCGTCGCCGGATTGGGAAAAGCGGCGACGAGGGCCATCGCGAGCGCGATGAGACTCCAGGTCACCGCCACCGAGAAGAGTCCACGCCAGTTGCTCGGCTGCACCAAGGCTTGGATCTCGTCCCGGGTCAGCAGGTCCGTGATTCGCCGGGGCCTCTGACCTCTTGACCCCCGCCGATCTTTGGACGCTCGCCCGTCAGAACGCGCTGCGTCAGCGCCGGTCCCCTCGGGATTCAAGACTGCAGTCACATCGGCCATGGTCACCTCCCCCGCTGTTCAGCCACCGATTTGCACGAGACTCTTTTCCTGCAGACCCTGCGCCGACCCCGCATCGACAAAATCGCTGTGGCACGACGCCTTACCGTCATCCTTGGCGCCGACGGCCCTGACCGTCTTCGAGGCTAGCCGATGGATCTCTTCCGGCGAGAGCACGCCGCGCTGCTGCAAGATCTGCTTCTGGTCGTCGGATAGGGCGGCGGAGATCTTGGGCTTATCCCACGCGTAGGCTTCTTCTTTGCCGGAAGCAAAGGCTTGGATTTCCTTCGAGATGCGCACGCTGCACCAGTCGTGGCCGCACATCGCACAGAAGTCGGTGTCGACGTCGAGGTCCTCGTCGTGATACGCCCGGGCGGTGTCCGTGTCGAAGGCCAGGTCGAAATGCTCTTCCCAATTGAGCGCGGCTCGGGCCTTGGTGAGCTCATCGTCCCAGTCACGGCTGCCGGGGATGCCGAGGGCCACATCGGCGGCGTGGGCGGCGATTTTGTAGGCGATGCAGCCTTGCTTGACGTCTTCACGTTTCGGCAGGCCCAAGTGCTCCTTCGGCGTGACGTAGCAGAGCATGCTCGCGCCGTGGTAGGCCGCCGCTGTGGCGCCGATGGAGCTCGTGATGTGGTCGTAGCCCGGGAAGACATCGGTGACCAGCGGCCCGAGGACGTAGAAAGGCGCACCGTGGCACACCGTGCGCTGGAGCTTCATGTTGTATTCGATCTGGTCGAAAGGCACGTGTCCCGGACCTTCGATCATCGTCTGGACGCCCTTGGCCCACGCCCGTTCGGTCAGCTCGCCCAGGGTCTCGAGCTCCGCCAGCTGGGCATCGTCGGTGGCATCCGCTAAGCCGCCGGGCCGCAGGCCGTCGCCGAGGGAGAAGCTCACGTCGTATTGGCGCATGATGTCGCAGATCTCGTCGAAGAGGTCGTACATCGGATTCTCTTTGCCGTGGACGAGCATCCATTTCGCGAGCAGCGAGCCGCCCCGGGACACGATGCCGATGAGGCGTTTCTCGACGTACTTCAAATGCGCCCGGCGGACTCCGGCGTGCACCGTGAAGTAATCCACGCCCTGCTGCGCTTGGTGTTCAATCTGGGCGAGAATCGCGTCGTAGGAGAGGTCCTCAATCTTCCGGCCGATGATCATCGAGTAGATCGGGACGGTGCCGATCGGCACCGTGGAAGCGCGGATAATCGCCTCCCGGCACGCGTCGAGGTCTCCTCCGGTCGAGAGGTCCATGACCGTGTCCGCACCCCAGCGCACGGACCAGTGAAGCTTCTCCACTTCCTCATCTGTGCCGGAGGAGACCGGCGAGGCCCCGAGATTGGCGTTGATCTTGGTCCGCGACGCCCGTCCGATGGCCATCGGATCGAGCCGGTAGCCGAGGTGCACCCGATTGGCCGGGATGATCAGACGCCCCGCCGCCACTTCGTCACGGACCTGCTCCGGGCTCAGGTGCACTTCCCGCTCCGCGACCCGCCGCATTTCCGGAGTCACCGTACCGTTCCACGCGTGCTCGAGCTGGGTGACCGGCGACGGGATCGCCGCCGGCTTGAAGTCCCACGCCGTTTGGGTCGACGGCGCCGGCATCCCCGGGGTGTCCGGCGAGGCGTAGCTCAAGGGACCGCCGATATCGGCCCGGCGGGCAAAACTCCCCGGATTGGTTCCGGCATCGCTGGACGAAGGATTGGCGGCGCCGTCGAGCGGTAGGCCGAGGCGATGGGTCGGAAGGGACAGGGAATCGGCCATGGGCGGGTCTCCAAAGGGGCATGGCTAAGGAGGGTGCACCGGGCGCTTCCCTCCGCCGGTACGAGCCGGATCAGGTTCAACGGGTACTTCTCAGCGCGAAGGTCTTCCTCGCGCGCCCCGAGCGTCGCCTTAGTTTAGCCCAGCGCCGTTCGCCTCACGACCCCGTGGCCAGCCGATCCCACGGACCCAGCAGCACAAAAGCCGCCCAGACTTTGGGCGGAGCCCCTTCCTCGCGCACCTGGGACTGGGCGCTGCGGAGCGCCTTCGGCGGAGCTTCCCCGAGCAGAAGCTCGGTGTAGAACAACTCCATGAACCGGACGGTGTACCGACTATCGGGAACGTCCCACAGGCTAGCGACGACCCGGCCCGCCCCCGCCGCCAGGACCGCTTGCGCGAGGCCGACGACGCCTTCACCGCGGAGCTGCTCCCCCATCGCCGACTGGCACACCGACAGGGTCACCAGCTCGGCCCGCAGGCTCAAGCCGGCGATCTCGTCGACCGTCACGGCGCCTTCCATCTCTCGCCCCCGCTGATCAAAGAGCGCCAATACGAGGCCGATTCCCGAAGAGCGCTGGGCGTCGGAGAAGGAGTGGGCCGCGATATGGAGCCACGGGAGATCGTCCAGGGTCCCCGCCCGCAAGACGTCGGCGTTGGCCTGCTCGCCCACGTGAAGTTTGACGCGTTCGCGCCCCAAGAGCTCGGTCAGCATCTCAGCCTCTTGCCCCGCAGAGGGCAAGCGAGGGTAGGCCCTTTTCGCCGGCGCGGGGTTGCGATACGGCTCCTCGACCCGTTTGTCGCTGCGGTCGTAGATCGGGTCGGCGAGGATGCCGAGCTGGCCCTCGGACACTTCCCCATCCCTTTGAGCTCGGAAGTCTCGAGCTCGCCGCCTGAGGTGGACGAGGGCGGAGGCCGACGGCGAATAGACCACTTCATGGCGGTCCAGGACGAGCTCGGGGACGTCGAAGGGCGCCAAAGCGTGGAATGGCACCCCGTGGAGCGCACCGTCGGGCACGATCGCCAGTCGGGGCGTCTTGAGCTCGACGTCTCCCAAGAGCACGTTTGAGGCCCGTCGGAGGTCATCACTCGGAGCTTCGCCCACCATAGTGAGCACCTCTCGGTGGGCCTCTTCAGCGGCGGAGGTCATGGCTTCCCGCCCACGCAGCTCCACTGGCTCAACCCCATCTCTGCTAATCACAAAGAGCCAGCTCGCTTCGTTGCCGAGGGAGTAGACCAGGAGGGTCGTCTCATCATCGAGCTGTGACTGGACCGTGGCGAGGTCGAAGGGACGGTAGGTCTCAACATCGGCCTGCCTCTCCATCACCTTCACTGCGCGTTCCTCGGCCGCCTCGTATCGCGTCTGAATCTCTTCCCCTAGGGCCTTGGCTTCGTCGTCGAGCCCGGCCATCTCGGCGCGCAGCCGTTCGTCGATGAGGGCCTGGATCTGAGCGCTGAGGCCCATCATGAAGCGGCTGTCCGACGGTGACCCCAAAGCCGCGGTCAAGGAGCGAGCCCGGCCGGCCTCTGCCGCTTCGAAGGCCTCAGCAGTCCTCCCCAGCCGGACCAAGACATCCGCCGTCTCCGCATAGATATCCGCGTGGGAGGCTTGGAGCTTGCGACGCCACGTGCCGAGGGGCAGCGATGTCCAAGCCTCTTCCGCCTGCCGCCTCGCTTTGGCGTACTCCAGGCTCGCTTGCGAGAGCTGCGCTGCCCGGCGCAGGGTCCTAGCCCTTTCGAGGGTCGTCCGCAATCGCCCGTGACGGATCTGGAGGTCCTCAAAGCGTTGCTCGGCCCTATGCAGATATTCGTAGGCGGCGTCGAACGCCCCCAACTCACGGTGCACCTCCGCGAGACGGAGCTCGATGAACGCCCGATGCTGATCCTCTCCCGGGTAGAGCCGACTGGCCTGCTCGAGGTCGGCGAGGGCGTCATATACGCGCGCGGTGCCGTAGGCATTGATCAGGAAGGAGGCCCGAGACTCCAAGAGCACGGCGAGGTGTTCGTCG
>JBCDKB010000606.1:0-4752 GCA_038747035.1 Acidobacteriota bacterium
CCCCCCCCCGACCCGCGCCCCCCCCCCCACCTCATACTCAGCGGGGGCGCCGGCCCCGGGGGGGCCGGGGCTGGGGGGAGCTTCCGCGAATCAGGGCGGGAGGGCCTTTAACCCTGCCGGGAAGGGGCGGCCTCGGCGTCGAGGACGGCCTTCGAAGATACCAGATTCCGAATGAAACAGCGCCGGCCGCCGGGGATCCCGGGCCCGTTCAGGCGTCGGCCGGCCGATACGTGGCGCCCGCGCCCCACCGCCGCTTGGCGTCGGCGGCGCGGCGTCGACTGACGGGCAGCTCGAGGCCGTTGCTCAACTCGCAGATCCAGCCGCCGGATCGGCGGGTCAGCCGGCGGACATGGGCGTCGGCGACCCAGTGGGAGCGGTGGATTTGCAGTCCGCCGAACTGGGCCTCCACCTCCGCGACGGCGTCCCGGAGGTTGTAGAGCACCAGCGTGCGTCCACGGGCGGTGTGGACTTCGAGGTAGTGGAGTTGGGACGTCATGGCGATCAGGTCGCCGCCGAGCGCGACCGGGAGCTGTTCGAGCAGGCCGTCGGCTTTCGAAGGATCTCGGGCCTCGGTGGACGCAGGCTCAGTCGACAAGGCCGCAGGTTCGGGGCCTTTTGACTCCGGCGACGGGGGCGGTCCGGTCGTCGCCGGCGGCTCTGGTGACGGAGGCGGTGGGGCCGAAAGCTCCGGCGACGGCGCGACCGAAGCAGCTTGCCCGACGACTTCGGGGTCTCGAAGGGAGCTCACCTCCCCGGCTTCCCCCATAGGCGCGACCGCCGGCCTAAAGTCGAGCTGCAGCAGCCACGGCGCGTTGAGAAGTAGCCACGTGGCCGTCACCGGCACGGTCAGCTCGAGGGCTTCCGCCACCAGGGAACCCGCCAGGCCCCAGCGCAGCGCCCACGCGTCGAGGGGATCGCCGTCGGGTTCCGGCACCAGGCCCAGGACCTGCTCGAGGCCGAGGGCAGCCGGGGCGAAGAGCCAGGCGCCGAGCACGCCCGCGATCAGCGTGGCCAGCCACGGGCGTCGACGCCAGGCCGGAGCGCGCGCGATCCGGTCCTGGGCCAGGGATAGTGCCGCGAGGGCGGCGAAGGTGTGGAGCGTCCAGTAGAGCAGTCTTCCGAGCGGCCCGAATCCGGCCGACGCCGACGGTGCCACGAGCGTGAAGAGCAGCGCGATCGCCATTCCGGCGCCGAGCACGTAGCGACCGAAGGTGAGACCCGAAGCGCTCATCGACGGTCGTCCATGCGGCCTTCCCACGCCGTTCCGACCGTTCGTGCAGCGGCGGCGCCGTCCGTGCAGGCGCGGCCTCCGCAGACGTCAAAAGCTCCGAAAGTGCTGGTGTGAGCCACGCGGCGGGTGACGCCGTGACGCCTTCGACCAACGTCCCTGAGACCCCAAGCCCGAGGAGCTTTGACCATGCCTTTTTCGCGTACTTTCACTCGCAGTGCCCTAGTCCTTATAACGTCCGCGACCATCCTGGGGGCGGCGCCGTCAGCCCACGGGGCTCGGACCTACCTCAAGCTCGTCGCCGGTTTCGGCGACCTCGACGACGGCGGGACGCTCGAAGTTAACGATCCGCGATTCTCGTCGTCGGCCGACGCCTCCTACGACCTCGGCCTCCGCAGCGGCCTCGCCTTCGGCTGGAACTTAGACGATCGTTTCGCTTTGGAGCTTGAGTACCTCTATTCCACCAACGATTTCGACACCGTCGTTTTTTCGGACGGTGAGCGATTTGAGGAGGGTAATTATGCCTCGGTGGTGATCTCCGCCAACGCCTATACCTTCTTCCGTCGCGACCAGAACGTCAGGCCATACCTCGGCGCCGGCCTCGCCTGGGTCCAGGAGGTCGACATTGATTTTGAACGTGACGGCGCGGAGACATCGTTTGAGACCGATGACTTCGGTTTCCAAGTGATGGCCGGCGTGCTGTGGGATCTCAACGACCGTTGGGCCCTCGACCTCCAGGCGCGCTTCCTGGCGGCCGACGGTGTCGAGATGGAAGCGGAGGAAGGTTCGGGGACCGTGCGCGCGGACTACCGGCCGCTGAGTCTCTTCGCGGGGCTGAGCTATCGGTTCTAGAGTTCCGTCGTCAGGTGAGGGCGCAGGGCCGGTCCAGCCGCCTGACTCAAAAAGGGCCTCAATAGGAAAAGCGCCACGGGTTTGAGCCCGTGGCGCTTTGCGCTGGCGTCTCGGAAGTCAGAGGCGCCGATCGGCGATATTGGTGGAGGCGGTGGGAGTCGAACCCACGTCCGAATGACTCAGAACCGAAGCTTCTACGTGCGTAGCTTCCCATTTAATGTCTCGTCCATAGCGCTTGGGCGGGGAGCAACCGTCGCCGGGACCAGCCCCGAAAGTATCCGGCGTCGCCCCGGGGCCTGACGACGCCATTGATCTACTGGAGGTTACGCCTCAGTGGGAATCGCAGATCAGAACTCTCCACTGAGACGCGCGATCAAGCGACCGCGACGGCCAAATTATCGTTGGCAGTTGTGTTTTTCCCATTTAACGGATGAGTCCGGCACGCCACCCCGGAGCTGCCTGTCACCCGTCGAAGCCGGTGCGCCCCCAAGATGCTGTTCTTAGACGATAACAAAGTCGGCGGTCAGGTCATTCCCGCGGGTTCCTGGAGAAGAAGGACGCTCAGAAAACCGGGAACGAAAAGAGGCGGGTCTGCACCCGCCTCAAACGACCGGGCAACCCGGTGTCGCGATGATCGTCAGATCACCAGCTGGCTTTGATGACGCCGGGCAGGTCACCGCGCAGGGCCAAGTCACGCAGGGCGATGCGGGAGAGGCCGAACTTGCGGTAGTAGCCGCGCGGGCGACCGGTGACGGCGCAGCGGTTGCGCACGCGGGTCGGGCAGGAGTTGCGCGGAAGCTTGGTGAGCATCGCGATCGCTTCTTCGCGCGTCTCGGGGTCGGTCGCCGGGTTCTTGATGATCGCCTTCAGCTCGAGTCGGCGCTCTTTGTAGCGGGCGACGAGTTCCTTGCGACGGTTGTTCTTGGCGACTGCGCTTTTGCTGGCCATAATTTTTCTCGTGTGTCGTGCTGAATCGGCTTCTGTCGTGCTGAGTCAGCCGGTGTGCTTGAAGAAGCGGTGTGAACGCTAGGTTCGAAGAGGAAACTTGAATTCGGAAGGCGGCAGGGTCGCCTGGCGATGGGGCTTTATCTTCCTGGACGAGCGGGGTTCGGCGTATTGCACTGGGACGTGCGGGGCAGCGGGACTGCGCGGGAACCGCACCGCTTCTGGAAGACGCACCTCGGCGGGCCGCCGAGGATACACCACGGCCCGAAGATTGCCAAGCCTGACGGACGAGGCTCTCTCGGCGGGTTCCCCGGACGAAGATCCTAGCCTGGTTCGTCCTCGGCATGCGTCTGGAGCCGGCCCCCGGGCGGCTGAGCTGGGCGCCGGGGGTTTTTCGCGCCGGTCCGAAAGAAACATTCTCCGCAATGTGCCTGTGTTAGGGTTTGCGGTGGCGTATCCAGCTCTCCTGTCACAGATGATCTCAGGTGCCATGAAGACTTCATTGAATGTGCGGATGTGTGAACATGTGGATGGGACTCGCGCCTAAGCGGCGTTGCGCTCGCCCGCCGGTCCGATGGCGCGCTGAGTTCGGCAGATTCTTGAAAACCCGAACCGGACGCTGCGGCCATGCCCCTCTCCCCGGGTTCGGAGTCGTGATGTGGACACTGGCGGCTCTGACCTTGTGGATCTCTCCCGCGGCGGCGCTCGAGGTCGAGGATCCGAACGCGGGGCGCTATACCGAGCTGACGATGGTCAGCGTCGAGCACGGCGCCGTCGAGCTGCTGATCTACACGCCGCCCGGCTATTTCATGGCGGGCAATCAGGACCGATATCCGGTGGTCTACTGGCTCCACGGTTCCGGCGGTGATCACCTATCGCTCAAGGTCCCCCTCGAGTCGTTGCCGACGCCGGGCTTTGACGGCGTCGAAAAGCTCGACGCCCTGATTGAGTCAGATCCGAATGTCGAGCCATTGATCATGGTCGGTATCGGCGCGCCCACCGGTTCGTGGGGCGCTTCGTCGACCGACCTGGTCACCGTCGAGGTACCGCGGTTTGTCGATTTGCAGTTCCGTACCGTCGCCCGCCGGGGCGGTCGCGGCCTGGAGGGCTTCTCCCTCGGATCGGAGGGCGTCTCGCGCTACGTCACCGCGAGGCCTGACGTCTTCGCCACCGCCTCCCTGCTCGGCGGCGGTTTCTTGCCGGCGACCTGGACGGCCTCCGAGGGCGCCGTTTTACGCGACAAGCTGGAGGTCGCCCAATTCGTCGGCGACCAGGACTCCTTCCAGACAGACGCCCTGATTTTGGCGACGGAGCTCGACACGCTCGGCATCCCGAATGAGCTGAACGTGCTCGGCGGCGTCGGCCACTCCACCTCCCAACTCTATGGCACCGGCGGTGCTCAGATTTTGGCCTTCCACACGGATCGCTGGCGGCGAGCGCGGGTGGTCGACGCGGGGCCCGACCAAACCCTCGACGCCGGCTTCCCGGTGATGACGACGCTCGCGGGGGCGATCGACGATTCCGGCGGTTCACTCGGCACCTTCACCACGGTATGGGAGCAGGTCTCAGGCCCAGGCGCCGCGGCCTTCGCCGACGACGCGGCCCTGCCGACTCAAGTGACGCTGCCGGAGCCCGGCACTTACCATTTCCGACTCCTGGCCCAGGGGGACGTGGACCGCTGCGATGTGGTGCGCGTGGTGGCGGTCGACACCGGGGCGGGCCTCGAG
>JBCDKB010000607.1:0-4742 GCA_038747035.1 Acidobacteriota bacterium
CAGCGGCCGGTCGTCGTCGCCGTCGTCGCCGCCGTCGGCCATGACCAGGCTCGGAGCCGAGAAAGCGAGGATCGCTAGGGCTGTGACAAGGAATTTCTTGGTGGATTTGTGCCGCATCGTGTGGTCTCCTGTCCTTCGGGGTGAGGAAATGACGATCCACTATAGCTTTCTTCTGGTCCTTTGGTCCCCCGGGGGCGGTTCCCATGGATGCGAGAGTCGAAGCTCACGCAGGTGCCGCCGAGAGTCCGAGGCTCGACCTCGACCGGCGCCGGGTTTTTAGAATTCGACGGGTCGCAGGTGACGACTCTTCAACCGCTGCTTCTCTTCTTGCGAGAGCGAATAGTCCATGCCGAAGAGGCTTTGCTCCCACGAACCGTAGCCGGGGTTCGCGAAAAGAAACCATTTCGTACCCCACAGGTCCCGATGCTGCTCGGCCAGCGCAAGCCGCGGTTCCGGCGCGGGTT
The DNA here is from genome assembly GCA_038747035.1 of Acidobacteriota bacterium. GTDB lineage: Bacteria > Acidobacteriota > Thermoanaerobaculia > Multivoradales > J023 > JAUIJL01. The sequence continues at coordinate 465 of JBCDKB010000607.1, forward strand.
CTTTGGCGGAGACGAAGTCGTTGAGGTCGTCTCCGAGCAGCAGGAGAATGCGGTGGCTCTCGGCGATGAATCGGCGACGGGAGGTTTTGTCGGAATCCCAGCCGTGCTCGCCCTTCATCAGGACCACGTCCCGGGAGCTGTCGATCGGCATGCGCTCGCGTTCCAGATTCCGCCGAGTCGCCGGCTCGTGCTCGGCGTCGCGGTTGGTGACGTAAAAGACGGTCACGCCCAGCGACTCGGCCCTATTCAAGAATTCCCGGGCCCCTTTGAGCGCCACGGCTTCGCTCCGACGGACCCAGCGATCCCAGCTTATCGGTTCGTAGGTGAGGCCTTCGGTGACCAGAAAGGCCTGGTAGGGCGAGTTGTCGATGATCGTCTCGTCGATGTCGACGATGATCGCCGGCGGGAGATCGGCCACCTCCGCGCCGTCTTGTTCGAGGGCCGCGGTCCACCCCGGGTCTTCGAGGGCCTGCTCCAGGCGCAGCGAGGCGAATAGGAAATTCTGCCACGCCGCGGCCTGGAATTCCGCCGAGGTCTGCATCCAGAGGGTCGCATCGAGTCCCTGGTGCGTCCGGACGTCCTGCTGCAGGCGAGCCGACGGAGCAGTGTCTGTCTCCGCGAGGCGCGTCTGATGGCCGCAGGCCGTCAGCACGGGGAGGAGCAAGAGAGCGGCGGCTCGGCCTATGTAATTTCGGCTCGATGGCATGGGCATATCCTTGATGTGTCGGTCTTCCTATCGATAGGCGATCGATTCGCCTCAAGAGGCGATTATCTCACTGCCGTCGGCGCGGAGCGCCTGGTCCGTTGACGTTCGCGGCGTCAGGCCGGGTCGATCTTCGGATCCGGCGCCGTGGGATGATCGGCGGCGAGACGGTTTCCCCGCTTTTTGAAGTCCTCGCCGTGAATTTGCGCATGTCTAGCCGAGAGGCGGCTTGGAGAACCCGGCGGGGCGGTGGGCGTCCACCGCAGATTCAAGCCCCCAGGGCCGCCGGGCGGCCCCTCGACTCCCTTGAACAGCTGGCGACAAAGGATAGAAAGATCCGAAAAAGAGTAGATCTGCGAGGCCTCTCGGGACTAGCCGTCCTGCTTCTGCTCAGTGCGGACCTGACCGAGGCGCAATCCTCGGAAGAGGAGCTGCGGGCGCTGGGCTACATCAGCCATCCCGGGGAGTCCGCCCGCAAGACACTGGCGGGCAAAACGGGTCTCGTGGCCCACAGACCCGCCGAGGTGGCGCCTGGGTTCACACTCATTACGGCGCTGCCGGAAGCTTCGGCAGTCTTGGTTGATGTTGAAGGCCGGACAGTGAGGGAGTGGCGGGATCCGAACGCGCGACAGTGGGCCCGCGCCATCCTCCTCGACAACGGCGATGTCTTCGTCAAGGGGCGCCTCGACGCGGGGCAGAAAAAGCTCAGTCGCGCCGCCCGGGGCGGCGGCTCACCGGCCACGGATCCCCTCGACGGCGAGCCGTGGTACCCGCTCGACGGTCACTACCTGGCGCGCTACGGGTGGGACGGTACTCTCGAGTGGCGGCGCGGCGCGATCGTGCACCACGACATGGAAGTCGACGACCGGGGCCGCATATTGACCCTGGGGCTGGGTTCCCGGGAGGTCGAGGGCCAGCGCATCATCGACCACAGAATCGTCCTCCTGTCCCCCACCGGTGAGAAGAAAGCACGCTACTCGCTGTTTGCACTTCTGTCGTCGAATCCTGAAGTCTTCGAGCTGCCGCTCACCACCGACCACCCCGCGGCCCTTTTCGCCGACGGCCGGCTCGACCTCCTCCATTCGAACGCCATCGAGCGGATGCCCTTCGACCACCTGCTAGACCGCGGCGGCATCTACTGCCGGACCTGCGTTCTCGTCACCGTGCGCCACCAGAATCTGGTCGCCGTTTTTGATCTCGAGCTGGAGAAGCTGCTCTGGGTGTGGGGCCCCGGCGAGCTGGAATTTCCCCACGAGGGGCGCTGGCTCAAGAACGGGAACGTCCTGATCTTCGACAACGGCTCCGAGCGACGGGGCTACTCACGAATTGTTGAGGTGGAGCCGGCTTCCGGGAAGATCGTCTGGAGCTACACAGCCATCCGACCGAAGGATTTTTATTCCGAAGGGCGCGGCACGTCCCAAGCGCTGGCGAATGGCAACGTGCTGATCGCGAGCTCGAATCAGGGCAAGGTCTTCGAGGTGACCCGCGCCGGGCGGGTCGTGTGGCTCTATGCCGTCCGTGACTCAAACGGCAATCTGGTCGCCATGCGCGCTGAGAAATACCCGCCGACGAAAGTTGAACCGCTGCTCTCGCCGTCTTTCGCCGGCTCGGGGGGCGCCGACTCAGCGCCGGCCCAGGGGGCGATACGGTGAAGATCGTCTGGTCGGTGATTCTGTGGAGCCTCGTCTCGTGGTGGGCGCTCGCCCCGGCGGTGAAAGGGAACGAAGAGCCCACCCGAGAAGACCCGCCCAAGACGGAGGAGCCCGAAGAAGTCCAGGCGCTGCGCTCGCTGGGCTACATCAGCCATCCGCCGGAGTCGCCTGCCGACGAAAAGAGACGCAGGAACGGCGTCGTGCTGAATCGCCGTCCGCACGTGACGCCGGGTTTCACGCTGATCACTGAGATCCCTGAAGCGAGGGCCGTCCTCGTGGCCAACTCCGGCGAGACCGTGCGCACCTGGGAGCACGGGGCGGCGGAGCAGTGGGCCCGGGCCGTGCTGCTCGAGGACGGCGACCTGCTCGTCGTCGGGCGGCTGCCGGCGAGTGCCGAGGAAGAGAGCCGTATCGCACGGGCAGGTCCCTCGCCGAATCTCGACCCCCTGGACGGAAAGTCTTGGTATCCCTTTTGGGGCAAGTACTTGGCCCGCTACGCCTGGGACGGATCCCTCCGCTGGCGCCGCGGCTTGCGCGCCCACCACGACGTCGAGGAGGGCTCCGACGGCCGGATCCTGACCTTAGGCCTCCGCGAACGCACGGTCGACGACCTTCTCTTCCAAGACCATACGATTCTGCTGCTCTCGCCCGACGGCGAGATCGAGAAGCAGCTGTCTCTCTTTGATGTCCTGACCTCTGACCCTGGCCGCTTCGACTTGCCGCGGTCGACCGACTTCCCCAAGGCGCTCCGAAGCAACGGCGTGCTCGACCTCCTGCACGCCAACGCCGCGTCTCGCATGCCCTTCCCGGCTCTCGGCGACCGCGGAGGGATCTACTGCCCGTCGTGCGTTCTGGTGACGGTCCGTCACCAGAACCTCGTCGCCGTCATCGATATCGAGAAAGCAAAGCTGCTGTGGGTTTGGGGCCCCGGGGAGCTTCAATATCCCCACGAAGGCCGCTGGCTCGAGAACGGGCACGTGATGATTTTCGACAACGGCACCCGGGACCGGGGCTATTCGCGCCTCGTCGAGGTTGACCCCGCCACCGGGGAGATCGTCTGGACCTACCGGACGAAGAAGCCGGAGGCCTTCTTCACGCCGGGACGCGGCACCGCCCAAGCGCTGCCTGGCGGCAACGTGCTGGTGTCGAGCGCCAATCAGGGCAAGGTCTTTGAAGTGACGCGACGGGGCCGCGTGGTGTGGCGCTATATCGTGCGCGGCGACGACGGCAGACTGCTGGCCATGCGCGCCGCGAAATATCCGCGGGAGTGGGTCATGCCGCACCTGCGCCGCGGGCGGAGCGCCGGACGATGAAGGACGGGCGGAGGGCCGGCGGGTGAGCTGGACGCGGCGTGAGCTCTTTCGATCGCTTTTCCAACCCGGAGCATTGGGGAAACGGCTCGGAGGCATCGGTCCCGCGGTCCGCGTCCACACTCGGTTGCCGGACGATGCGGAGTGGAAGAAGCTCTTGGACGCTGGCGTCAGCGGCCATTTCTCGCGGGGCCAAGAGGAGCTGCTGGTCCGACGATTCTTCCGCGACCGCCGGGACGGAGTATTCGTCGACGCCGGCTGCCGTCAGCCGGAGCAGCAGAGCGGCACGTGCTTTTTGGAACGCTATTTGGGCTGGTCGGGGGTCGCGATTGACCGTCAAGACTTCTCGGAACCTTGGCGGGATCTGCGCCCAAGGAGTCGGTTTTTTCAGGCAGAACTCGGCGAGCACGAGCACAATCCAGGCACCACGCTCGATCAGGTTCTGGAAGAGACCGGCCTCGAGTCGATCAACTTCCTTTCGATCTCCGTCGACCTCGGTGACCTGGCGGTGTTGAAGGGCTTAGATCTTCGCCGCTACCGTCCCGAGCTGATCAAGATCCATTGCGGTCCTGGGCAGCGGGTACCGACCTTCGAATACCTGGGGACTTTCGGC
>JBCDKB010000608.1:0-4714 GCA_038747035.1 Acidobacteriota bacterium
AGCGGCCGGTGGCTTCGGTGGAGTGCGGAAGACGGCCTCTACACCCTGGCGAAACTCGGGGATCCGGCGCCCGGGGGCAGGGTATTCGTCGATTTCTTCCCCTTCAATGGCGTGAGCGCCCGCGGCGACGCGGCGATGGCGGCCCTGGTCGAAAAGCCGGACGGAGACCTCGCCAGGGCCATTCTGCGTCTCGACGGATGCGGCGCCGGGCGCCTCTTCGCCGACGGCTTCGAAGACGGCACCGCCGACGCCTGGAGCGTCGTCGTCCCTTAGGGAACCGTCGGGACTCGATCGACTCGGACCGGACGGTTTAGCGGCCGAGGTCGGCGGCCGGACGCGGCGACGGATCGGAGGGCAGACGACCGCTGCCCACCAAAGAGAAGCCCGCCCAATAGAAGGGATGGGCGGTGGCTGGGTCCGCGGCCAGCTCGAGCATCGAGCTGCGGAGCGCCGCCGCGGCCTCGTCCCCGCCGGCGGCGACGCGCCGGTGGAAGAGCACCATGAAATCTTCGGTGGCGCCGGCGTCGACCCGCCAATGGCTGATCAGTACGTTCCCCGCCCCTGCACTCAGCGCCGCCCAGGCCAAGCCGAGCATCCCTTCACCGCGACGCACCCCTCCCCGGCCGCTCTCACACGCCGCTAAGACCGCCAGCTCCACAGAGCCGAGATCCAGCGCCGCGAGCGCCGCCGCGTCGAGCCGCCCGTCGCGGCCGGGCGGCTCGAGCTGCACATAGGAGCGGGCGGGGCGTACGGTATCGACCACGCCGTGGGCGGCGAGATGCAGCACACCGGGGCCTGCGGCGAGCAGAGAGCTCAGAGATCCGCGTCGCGCCTGATCGTCGACCCGGGCCCCTACGCCGTAGACCTTTGCCACCGCCCGGGCCTGCTCCGCCACCTCCCCGTGCGCGTCGGCGCCTCCGAGCACCAGGGCCGAGACGCGGCCTCCGCCGGAACGCCGTCGAAGGGCGGACAGCACCGCGAGGGACGGCACGGAGCTGACGGCCATTCGCTGAACCAGCGGAGCGCCGTCGAGCTCGAGCGCCGCGAAAGGAAGATCCCACAGCGGGCCGTCGGGGACCACGTGCAGGCGGTGCGCCTCTTTCAGGTCCTCGGCCACGGGCCCTAGAAGCAGCTCACCGAGCTCCGAGAGTCGCGGGCCGATATCCACCCGCCGCTCGGAGAGCGCCCGACGGACCGATTCCACCCGATCGACAAGATCCGACTCCCGGAGCGGCACCGAGGTCCAGCGCCCGCCCTCGGCGACCTCGGCGAAATCGAAAGGCGGCCGTCCTGGGCCCCGGAGAGGCGGACGGGACCACATCCACAGGCGCCGCACGGTGACGGTGAAGGCCACGATCGCGGCGTCTTCGGGGAGGGTCCACTCCCCGGGCACCTGCGGACCGGGGGCTTCCCCGCGCCGGATCGACACCAGGGCGTCATGGAGAGCCCGGGCCCGGATCTTCTCCGAGACCGCCAGAGCCGCCGCGATCCGGGCGTCCTCGATCTCCATTTCCAGCATCCGGTGGTAAGGCGCGAGCTTGCGGTGCAAGAACCCCGCGCGATCTCCGGCCCTCGACACGTCGCTCCGCCAGTCTTCGAGGACCTCAACCGCCGCCGTGAAGGCCTCCACCGCGCCGACCCGATCTCCGACCGCCAGGCGACTGCGGCCGAGGTGGTGCCACAGCTGCCAGCGCACGTCGGGGATTTCGAGGTCCGCCGCCAGGCCGTGGGCCAACTCCGCGGCTTCATGGGCTTCGTCTAATCGCCCCAGCTCCCCGAGGGCGTGGGACCGCGCCATGTGGAGGAAGATCCAGTCCCGCACCGCCTCGCTCGGGTAAGTCCCCGGCTCCGCGGCCAAGACTGCGTCCACGAGCGCTAGGGCCCGCTCCGGCCTTTCTCGCTTCAGCTCGAGGACCGCCCGCGCTTCGGTCAGATTGAGGGCTCCGGACCGATCCCCCCTTTCGAGGGCCGCGTTATACCCGGCCTCAAAGAGCTCGGCGGCCTCGTTGACGCGGTCTTGCTTCCGCATCAGCGCCCCCAGATTTTGCATCGCCGCTAGGGAACGCGCAGGCCCCGAAGCCTTCTCCAAGCACTCCCGCAGCAGCGCCTCCTGCTCAATCTCCTCGCCGCGGTCCGAATGCACGTTGGCCAGCGAAACGAGGGTGCTGCACAGTCCGGATCCTGGACCCAGGCTACGCTTGAGCTGGAGGGTCTCCGACAGCGTCTCAAACGCCAGGTCGAGCTCCCCCATCTCCCAGTAGGCCGTTCCCAGGTTATGCATTCGCCCCGCCACCGAAGCTGGCGGCGTCTCAGGCTCGACCCTGTCCAAGGCTTCCAGGTAGAGCGGCACGGCGTCCTGCGGCCGACCGAGATTGCGCAGCACGATGCCGAGGCCGTTGAGGGAGGGACCCAAGCGCTTGGCGTCGTCGAGGCGACGGAAGCGACGGACCGCCGCCTCGAGCGGCGGCCGGGCCTCGAGGTAGAGCCCGCGCTGCCCGTATTGCCTGCGGTGTTATAATTCGGCGTGCCCGATCCCTACCTCGTACTCCGCCGCTTCGGCGGCCTGACGCGAGGCCCGCTGGGCCCGCGCCGCCGGTTCCAGATCGGCCGCCGATCGACGCATCTCCGCCAGTTCCCGGAGTCCCTTCGATAAGTCGACCAGCTCCCCAGCCGCCCGTCCTTCGAGCTCGGAATCCCGTTCCGCCGGGCTCATATCCGCCAATTCTTCCGCCAGCGCCCGCAAGGCGGGGCCCGGCGATTCACCCGTTGAGCCCGACGGAGCCGGCGGAGCGCACGAAAGGAGCGCCGACAGGAACCCGACGGTGATCCAAGTTAACGCCCTCAGCGGTCGTCGTGTGCGCATCGGTGAGAAGACCTTCGGCATCACCCACCATCTTGCCATGCCCAGCCGGCGACGCCATCGAGACCGTCGCCGCCGACGGGATCCGTCGGTCAGGCTCGAGCGTCTTCCCGCACTTCACATCAGAAAGACGACCGCACCGACGAGGCCGTGGGACAGCACAAAGAGAATCGCCATGGCGGCGAGGCCGAGCCAGGTCTTGCGCATGAGCCGCGCGGCCACCCGGCGCGGCCCGCCGACCATGACGTCGATGCGCTCGACGCCGAGCACGCGCCGCCCGGTCAACGTCCCGGTTCGCCGGTCAAAAACTCCGAAGGCGCACACGTCCTGGCCCGCCTTCAACAGCCGCTCATCGACGTCGTCCCCCGGCTCTATGCGGTACTTGTGATTGAACCGCACGAGCTCAAAATCATCGCCGGGCGTCGCGAAGTCGTCGAGCGCATCGCCCGGGCCGGCGAGGGATTCTGAAAAGGGCTCGGCGGCGCTTTTGTTGCGCACCGAGAGCACTTCAGACATGACCTCCCACGCTTTCCACCGCCTGGGTTTGACGTCATTCATTTGCAGCAACCCCGATAGGCGCACGCTCCCGGCCGGCCCTTCGAGGGTCGCCGGGGTCCGCGCCAGGCCCTTCAGCTTGAGCACCTTGTACTTGCGATTGTGGACAGAGCTCACATGCCTCGTCGACACCTCGACCGCCCACGCGACGGCGGGCTCCTCGGAGATCGGAGCGGGTCTCCGGGGTCCATCCAGACGCCCGTGGACGGCACAGATTGAACCGTCTTCGGGCCACTCGCCGCGCATGGCTGCGCGCAGCCATCGGACCTCTCCGGGCCACACCACCGCGGAGATGGCCGAAGCCAAGAAGAGCGTGCCGAAAATGGCCATCACCATCGCCAGGGCTATGGCGGCGCCGCCTTCGACCGCGCGCTGCAGCACCAGGGAGTAAACCACCGAGAGCACGGCGTAGATCACCAGGCAGAGCAGGCAGGAGTTGCGACCTGCGGCGTCCTCGGGGGGCGAAGGGGAACCGCCGGGTGAGCTCGGGAATCGTCTTGATGTCGTCATGCCCGGGACGACGGTGAACACAAAGAGATGTTCCTTGGATAGTCGAATCGCCACTGCCCAGGTGGACGATTCGACCTTGTTCACTAGCCCAAATCTCTGCCGTGACCTCCGATGACCAGATCCGCACCGGGGTTTCGCGTCTTCCCCGAAATGAGCCCAATCAGACGATCTTAGATCGTCGCATTTTCCTGGCTTGGCCAGACCGTGAGGAAGACATGAACAATTATTTTGAGTCGCACCGCCACCCCCAAACCGACGACCAGACCCGCGGGAGCCTTCGCCGCTTTCTACACTTCGCCCTTTTTCACCTGGCCCTCATGATGGTGCTGCTGCCCGCGGGAGCCGCCCGGGGTCAAACCGTGCTCATCGACCTCGGCGACAACTTCTCGGTCATGACGAGCCAAAACTGGAACACGATGATTTTTAATCAAGCGGCCGCGGACTTGATCGACGACACCGGGGCGTCGACCGGTATCTCATTTACTCCCTTTTTCTGGGGCGGTGATTTTCAGAATAGTGCCAACTGGATCGAGGACACCGACTGGGTGCTCAAGGAGGCGGCGACCGATCACTTCGGCGGCTTCTTCGACTCGCGGATCATCCTCGGCAATCTCGACGGTCTTTATAAGCTCGAAGTCGTGTGCGCCCATCCGCAGACCAACCACTTGGCGGACCTTACTGTCAACGGGAGCTTCGCCTCCGGCAATTTTCAGGATACGCCCGGCGTCAACGGCGACAACTTCGATCCCAAGGTGGACGGTCGTGACGCCCAGAATTGGTTGGTCTGGG
>JBCDKB010000609.1:0-4683 GCA_038747035.1 Acidobacteriota bacterium
CGAGAGGTAGCCAGCGACCACCTGCTCATTGACCCACGTGTGGTCTTGGGTCAGGAGCTCGAGGTGACCTTCCCGCAAGCGGTAGCCGCGGGAGTCACCGACGTGGGCAATGGCGAGCACGCTCCGCTCGTAGATGGCGCCGACCACCGTCGTGCCCATGCCGAGCAGCGACCCGTCGCGGCGGATCGCGTTCAGCACCTCGTCATGGGCGATGTGGATCGACCGCTTGAGGCGGTTCGAGTGCTGGCGAAGGTTCGAGTCGTAGCCGAGGGGGAGAGTGCCGTCGCGGTCGGCGGTATCGGTCAGGAAGCTCAGCATGGTCTCGACCGCGATTTGGGACGCCACCTCGCCGTGGTTATGGCCACCCATGCCGTCGGCCACGACGTAGACCCGATCTTCTTCGTTGATATCGAAGTAGTCTTCGTTGTGGGTCCGAAGGAGGCCGACGTCGGTCGACCCGTAGGCTTCGATTCGCACCATTACCACATCTTCCTGAATAGACCTGGCTTGGCCCTCTCACCGGTCGCGTTGCCCGCCTCGTCGCCGGCCGTCGCTGCGCCGCCAAGCTCTTCGAGAGCCTTGCGTATAGAGGCGTCTTTGCCGGCGAATTTTAGGGCTTGATTGTAGTACTGTTTCGCGCGCCGCGTCACCCCGCTCATGGCGTAGATGCGCCCGGCCAGCTTGAGGTACGGCACGTGATCGGGCCGCAATTCGCAGGCGCGATCGATGGCCTCTTGCGCCTTGGGGAGCCAGCGCTCTTCCTTCATGCCGGTCAGCGCGAGGTGGTGCCATGCTTGGGGGTTTGCCGGTTCGGTCTGGGTTGCGCGATTGAAGTAATTGGCGGCTTCCAGGAAGTTGCCCTGCTTATAGGCGCGGATGCCACGATTCAAGTATACCCTGACGACATCGGCCGGATCGTGCTGCCTCTTCTGGGGTTGTGACAGGAAGAGATCGACCTGGCGTCGGCGCACGGGGTCGCTCAGCACGTTGAAAGCCTCGGTGATGGCTTGGAACTGCTTTTCGGCCTCATCTTTCTCAGCGCCGGAAAACCGATCGGGGTGACGCTCCCGGGCCAGCTGCATGAAGCGCTTCTTGACGTCCCTCGCTGTCGCGTTGCGGGCGACGCCGAGAATCGAGTAGAAGTCTTGCTGTAACGAGGAGTTCATCTATCGGTCGCAGTTGGGTCGTGCGGGAACAGCTCAGCGGCGAGCTTTCACACACTTCGGCCGTCAAGCCTAGCGGATCTTGACGCGGAGGTCATCTTATCGTCGCGCTTGGTAAAGCCGGAGGGCCATTTGGCGGACGCCTTCGGCGACGTTTCGGTCTTTGGCGAGGTCGCGCAGGTCCCGCACGGCCATTCTCGGCAGTAGCTTGAGCGCGATGGGGAGCGGCGCCTTCGGATTCTTCACCAGCGCTTTGGCGATCGAATATTTGCGAATCCACTCCCGCTTCTTTGGAATTTCGGCGAGGACTTCATCCGGCACGGAGCGATTGTTGGCGATGGCCTCGACTTCAGAATCCGGGATGGAATTGGCGGTGATGACCGTCACCGCGACCATCGAATTCGAATCTCGGATCAGCAGGGAGCGCATTTGTCGATCGGCGTTGCGCGCGAGCTTCATGCGAACGGGCACCGGCAGCATCCGCACCTGGGCGGCGGTGACGTTATTCAGCTCGTCGACCGGCTCACCCTCGGCGGCCTCTGTATCCGCGGTCTTGGCCTTGACCTCGGCGATCGCCTCTTCCATGTCCTCATCGGTCAGGGCGTCGGCTTCGGCCGCGACTTCGGCCGCCGACTTCGGCGGCACTTTGTCGCGCGGCAGCAGGTGCTCCCGGTACTCCCAGATTCGACGCTGGGCGTAGCGGGAGAGCTGGGGATTGGCCTCGAGGGCGACCAGGATCGTCGGCAGCTCGAGGATCGCGTCTTGTCGGTGGATCAGGATTTCCTGCAGGTCGCTCGACAAGCGCGGAGCCATTTCTTCCAGAACCGTGCGGGGCACATCGGGGCGCCGGAGGACCGTTTCGACCACTTGGGGCGTCGTCGAGCTGAGGCCAAAGAAGCGAAGCTCCCGTTCGCCGGCGCGCTCGCGGAGAAAACCGGTGACGAGGTCCAGGTCGACGGACTGGAGGGCCTCGGAGGCTTTGCCGGCGATTTCCTGATCCGGGCTGCCGGTGAGCGCGACCTGAATCGGCAGCAGCTCCTCCGGCGGCAGGGGTACCAGGCCCTGGGCGGCGAGCACCTGCAGGTTCCGGTTGGTGCCGGAAAGGATCTGCTCCAGCAGGTTGGCTTGCTGGCTCACGGCGCCCCCCCGGTGGAAGGCGTTGAGTTGGCCGAACCGCCGCTGGATTCGAGGTCGACCCGGAATCGCCGAACCGGAGCGGAGCTGCCCGGGGGCTGCCACGCTCGGCCGTTGAGTTCCATGTCGACGGCGCTGATGTCGCCGACCATGACTTCCAAGATTTCTTGCCCCGAGAGTCGGATGGACTCGCCCTGGACGCGCATCTCGGCGACCCGCGACTGGCCGTCGATCGACGCTTCGATCCAGCAGTCGGCGTTGAAGTCAAGGACCAGCTCGAGCGGCGCGCCGGTGACGGCGCCGGCCACCCGCGTGGGCGGCCGCGGCGGCGTCGCGGCTGCAGTCTCCGTCACGTCGCCCGCCGCCGGTTCCGCCCCGTCGCTTGCGTCGGAGTTTGGCGCCGGCTCAGAGTCCCGCTGCGCTGGCGCCGTCGATGATTCGGAGGTCGCCGCGGGGGCGGAGTCCTGCGGTACCGGCGCTGGGGCCGAGGCCGCCGGGCGGGGCGACGGCGTCGACGGACCCGCCTCGTTTAGGGTCGAGGTGGGGACCGCCGCGTCGGCGCCGGTGTCCGCCGAGGGCCGCTGCGTGAACCACCAGACCGCGGTGGCGATCAAGCCGAGCAGCAGGATAGCGCCGAGCACCAGCGGCAGGCCAGACGACGAGCGTCGGCGGTCGAGTCGGAGTTCCTCCGGCACCTCGTCGGCCTTTTCAGCGTCCGCCTCGGATTTGGCCGCGAGGTAGTAATTCACCACCTCTTCAGCATCGAGGCCGACAAAAGAGGCGTATTGGCGTAAGAAACCCTTGGTGAAAAGCTCGGCGGGAAGGGCTTCGAAGCGATTGTTCTCCAGCGCGTCGAGGTAGCGCAGGCTGATCTTGCTGGCCTGGGCGATATCCCGGAGCTCGATGTCGCGGCCTTCCCGCTGACGTCGCAGCCACGGTCCGAAACTCTTCGCTTCGGAAGTGGGCTTGTCGACCACCGGGGCCGAATCTTCCGCGTCTTTACGCCTTTTCTTTTTCATACGTCCACGGTGCCCGCGACGCCCGTCGAAACGGGGCGCGTCGTCTCGTTGCTCACCGTATGCCTGCTCGCAGTCGGTGGGAATGTGGGGAGGGCGATGCCCATGGGAATCGTCCGGGTTATGGGGAGATTGACTCGTCTTCGGATTCTAACCCGATCGCCACGGGCTGCGTTCGATCCGTCAGCAGCTCCCGTGCGGTGCGTCGCAAGAAGTCCGTATGTTCGCGGTTGGCGACCACGCGCTCCAGCACGTCCGGGTGCATGCGTTTGAGGTGTTTGAAGATGACCCGGTAAGGCGCCTTAGGATTCTGGCAAAGCGCCGCCTGGACCTCATAGCGCGACCCCCACCGCGGGTGGTGGGCGATTCGGTCGAGAAGCCGGGGCGAGGCCCTCTCCGAGGTCACGACGTCGAGCAGGGCCTTTTCGCTCAGTCGGGGGTTCTCGAGGCCGGCGTCGACCACCCGGGGCTGACCTTCGGACAGGAGGCGGACCGCCACCGCATCCACCGAACGTCTCGCGAGGTTGACCTTTTCCCCCTCCGCCAATCGCTGGAGGCGCTGCACGAGGTAGCGCTCGGCGACCCGGCGAACTGGCGCGCGTATCCTCAGGTCGAGGGTGATCTCCGTGAGGTCGCGCCAAAAGAGATGGGGAATCAGCCGCATGGCCACCGGCTCCGGCGTCCGCCGGTGGCGGGCGACGGCGGACTTGGCCTCGCGGGTGGCCATGAGCTTGCGGTGACCGCCGAGGACCTGGAGCACCTCACCGTCGATGTACGGATTTAGCAGCGCCTGGCGGAGCTCGCGCAGGGTGAAGTCGCGGCCGTTCTCGTCGACGAGCTGAAGCAGCTGGCGGGTCGGGGCCCGCCGGAGCCGGTGCAGGAGGGTCTCGGTGTCGGGGCGACGGGCCGCGCCGCTGTGCATTGCGCTTCGACCCCCGTCCCTCGTCTTCGGCGGCGTCGCCATTTCCTGTACTCTATCCGCTCCGCCGCCCAAGGGGGCGCCCGCGCGCCGCCCGAGGGCGCGCCATCCGCCGACGACTGGCACCCTCGCCCCGATCCCTTCCTCGCCTCGATATTTTGGATCCGTCAAATGAGCTCGAACGCATCTGCAGTCCCCACGGAGATCGCCAAGCACCTCCAAGAGGGCGACCTCGACGCTGTCGAAGACGCCTGGATGGCGCGCATGGAGAAGGCCCCGGCCGACCTCGACTTCTTCTCGAGCGTCTCTGCCGCGGTCACCAAGGCCGATACCCAAGAAACCGCCGCCATTCTGCTGCAGATGCTTGACGACGAGCTCAAGGAAAAAGAGCTCTGGCCGATCCGCATCGAGCTGCTGCGCCGGGAGGGTCGTGTGATGCATCCGACCGCCC
>JBCDKB010000610.1:0-4679 GCA_038747035.1 Acidobacteriota bacterium
CCTGGCCGCCGTGCTGGTGCTTTTGAGGCCCTGGGCGCCGGAGGCTCCGGTCCAGAATCCAACGGCCGCGGCGCCGTCGGCCCCAGCCACGGAAGTTTCGGTCGACGAGCCGAGCACCGGGCCCGTCGGCTCTGTTTCCGCGGCGCCGGCCCCGGAGCCGGCCCGAGAGCCGGCCGAGGCGAGCCCCGCCGACCCAGCCCAGACTTCGCGGGCCGGCGCGGGGGCCGAGGGCACCGCGACGGACGCCCCCGGAACCGACGCCGGCGAGGACCGCCGAATTGTGTCGGGCTCCACCCCGGACGACGCCGCGAACTCGGGGGCCGGCGTCGCCCCGGTCGGGCTCCCGCCGACCCCGGAGCCGGCCGCGGGATCGGAGACTGGAGCGCCTAGCCCGGAGCCGGCCCCCGATCGCCTGGCCGAAGCGGACGTGGCCCCACCCGCGGCCGATCCTGAGCTTCCCAGAGCCACGCCGCAATCCCCCGAGGTCGCCGCCGACCCCGGCCCGTCAAACGACGCACCCGGCCCGCAGTCGGCGCCGCAGGACGGGGCGCCGGGCGAATCGTCGGGCGACGGGACCCCGACGACCCCCGACGCCGAGGATCCGGTCGCGGCACAGGTCGCGGCGCAGGTGATCCCCGAAGCGCCGACGGAGATTCGACGCCCCCAGATCATCGAGCGCGTCACCCCGGACTTCCCCCCCAGGGCCCGCCGACGACGCCTCGAAGCCGTGGTCACCATCGGCGTCCGAGTCGGCACCGACGGCCAGGTCACCCAAACCCTGGTGAAGAGCAGCACCCAGCGCGGCGTCGGCTTTGAAGCGGCCGCGGAAGACGCCGCACGGCGCTCCGTGTTTGAGCCCGGCACCGAGGACGGCGAGCCCGCCGCGATGTGGACCGAGATCGTCTTCCGTTTCGAGCGACCGAAATAGCCGCGGCGCCCCCGGGGCTACTTCAACTTGACGACCAGGGTCCCCGCCCACCGATCCGCCGGTCGTCGACCCCAGCGATCTCGCCTCATGCTGAGGCGCGCGGCCACGTACCAGGCGACGGTGAGCGCAAAGAGGGTCCAGAGCACAACGGGGAAGGCCCGGTTGTACTCGGTTCGCCCGAACCCGAGAAGCGCCCGGTGGATTTGATTCGGCACACTCAAGAGCAGAATCGGGGCGTTGCGTTTGAGCGACTGGAGGGCCGTGCACGCTTGGGCCGTGACCTGATCAAAAGCCCGAAGCCTGAAGAGCGCTTTTCCGGGTGAGGGGCTCCAGGCGTCTGAAATCGCCAGCCAGCCATAGCCGACAAAGAGGCCGACAAGCGGCGATCCCGAGATGCCGCCGAAGCCGTAGGCCGAAATACCGGCGAGAAATAGGTCGATGAGCTTGGCGAAGATCCGCCGGCCGTGCGGCGCCATCGCGTAGACCGGCGACGACGTCGCCCCTTGAGCGTCCATGGCGAAATTTTACGTCAGCCGGTCGAGCCCGCGCCGACGGCGACGCCGCTGAAGGCTAGATCCCCGGGCTCGCCGTCTCCAGAGGCCCAGCCGCAGACGAGGTCGCGGACCTCCGCGTCACGCCACGGGAGGGCCTCGGCCGACAGCAGCCCGCAGGCCCGAAGACCCAGGCTCCGAGCTTCAAGGGCGCGGCCTTGTCTCGCCCGGATCTCCGCGAGGACACCGAGTAGGCTGCCCAAAGCGGGCTGCCTAAAGGACTCCCGGTTCTCCGCGTAGCCGAGGGCGAGCTCCATCGAGCTCGACGCCCTATCCAGGTGCCCGAGCTCGATCTGACGATCAGCCAGCCCGCGCAGCCCCATCAGGGTCACGAGCGCGGCGTCGGCGTCGATATCTGCTCGACGCAGCTCGCCCGCGAGCAGCTGGAAGGCCTCGACGTCTCGGTTGAGCTCAGTCAGGCGGGTCGCCTGGACGATCGAAATCATCCCCCGCGTCATCTCCGCGGGTCTCTGGGGTAAGAGCCGTCGAATCTCGAGGGCCCGGGTCAACCGGTCCACCGCACTGCCCCGGCGACCGATGAACCACTCCGCGGTGGCCAGGGCGTCGAGCCGCTCCATGACCTCCGGACTGACCGGGCCAAAAAGGTCCTCCGCGAGGGTCAAAGCTTCGGAGCTGACGGAGGCGTTCGGCCCGTGCAGCTCCAGATCACCGAGGGACATCGAGAGTATGTCCAACGCCGCCGCTAGCCGATAAGGCTCCGCCCCGAGGGCTTCGGCGCTTTCCCGAAGCAGCGGCCAGTCCCCCTCGAGGTCCGTTTCGAGGCGCGAACGGTGGATCAGGTGGACCAGGGTCAGCACTTCGGCCTCAAACGGCGTGCCGCGGGCGTCGCCGATGAGTTTCGCCAGCACAAAATCGACGGGCCCCAGCTGGAATATCGGAGACAGCAGGCCGGCGTTGGCGTAGAGACTCTGTCCCCAGTGCGCTCCGAGGTCCGCCACCGACCCCAGCACCTCCGAATTCAATGCGGTGACCTGCTCCAAACGCTCCACCCGCGCCTCGGCCGATTTCAGCTCCGCCCGGCGCGACTCCGAGAAGAAGTCGGCGACCAGGAAGCCGCCCACGATCACCAGCAGGGCCGCCGCCACCGGCCTCAGAAACCGCGCCGTCGCGCGCGCCCAGCCGCCGGCCATTTCTCGTTTGGTTTTCTGCCGCCCGCCGATCGGCTCCCCCTCCAGAAATCCGAGAAGGTCGGCCTGGAGGGCTGGGACCGACGCGTAGCGCTGCTCAGGGTCCTTGGCCAGGGCCCGCAGCACGATGCGGTCGAGGTCGCCCTCCAAGGTCCGGCTCCAGTGCCGGGGCGGAGGCTCCGGCGACTCGCCATCGCGCTGCTCGAGGATCGCCCGACTCGGCGCGACGACCGAGCTTTCCTGAACCTTGGCCATGACGTCGGGCGTCGAGGCCGGGTATTGGAACGGCAGACGGCCGCAGAGCAACTGATAGAGCAGCGTGCCGAGGGCGAAGACGTCGGTCGCGGTGGTGATCGGGAGCCCGTGGATCTGTTCCGGACTCGCATAGCTCGGCGTCATCGGGCGCTCGTTCGACCGCGTGTAGAACGATTCGTCGGCGCCGAAGTCACCGCCCTCGAGGATCTTGGCGATGCCGAAGTCGAGCAGCCGCGGTTCGCCGTCCCGCGTCACCAAGATGTTCGACGGCTTGAGGTCGCGGTGGACCACGAGCCGGCGATGGGCGAAAGCCACCGCGTCGCACACGTGACAGAAGAGCTGAATCCGTTCGAGGATCGAAAGCTGACTTTCCGCGCAATAGCGGTCGATGGGCAGGCCGTCAACCCGCTCCATCACCAGGTAGGGCCTCCCGTCGGCCGTACTGCCGGCGTCATACATGCGCGCGATGCGTGGATGACGTAGATTCGCCAGGATCCGACGCTCGGCCAGAAATCGCTGGCGGGCGACCGACAAGCCATAGCGCTCGTGGAGCACCTTGACGGCCACCTGGCGGCTGAGCCCTTCCTCCACGCGCTCGGCGAGGAAGACCGTCCCCATGCCGCCGCGCCCCAAGACCTTCACCAGTCGATAGGGGCCGATGTGCTCGCCGCCGCCGCCGGCCGCTGACGCCTCCCCTTCTTCGATGGCCTGGGAAAAAGTGCGCAGCAAAGCCCGGACGTCGCGCTCAAGATCGGGGTTCTCGGTGCCGATCGACGCCAGGTAGACCGGACGCAGCGAAGGTTCGAGCTCGAGGGCGACTTCCATCACGCCGGCCATTCGGCGCCAAGCCGCAGGAGTCAGGTTGTGCGTTGTTGACATGCCATCACCTCCGAAATCATATTAATCCTCACAAATCAAAGACGCAAGCCCCAGACTTCGCCCGACATCACCTCCCGTCGAACATTTAAACCTGACAACAGCAGATAACGCTCTGGTCCCACGGGCAAACCGCCCCTATTCGACCCCGCGATGTCCAGAATCCGTGAAGGGATTTCCAGGCCTACGGACGGCATCAGCGACCTCCTGGACGTGCAGACGACCGAGCCTGTCCTTTTCTTCGACGGCTTCGAGACCGGCGACAGGTCGCAGTGGAGCGCCACCCTGCCGTAAGAACCGGGTGCCGGAAGGGCCTTCAATGCCGCAGGGCCGATGCGGCCGCTCGGAACCCGATCAAGGCCGCGTGGTTTCGAAGGCCCGCCTTTCCGGATCGACGAGCCAAGCCCACGCCCGCGAGTAAGGGTGGACCACCGCCACCGGCTCGCCGCCGCTCTCAAGGGGCCTATCTTCGGCCGCCCACTGGAAGATCGAGCCCTCCAGGTTGACGGCGTCGACCCCGCGCCGGCGCAGCCCCTCCACCCATTTGGAGGATCGCCAGCCGACCGAGCAATAAGCCACCACGGGGACATCGACCGCGACGCCGGCCGGCAGCGCCGGCTCGGCGTCCGGGTCGACGCGAATCGCGCCGGGCAGGTGGGACACGGCGAATTCTTCGGCGCCTCGCACGTCGAGCACGACGAAGGCTTCGCCGGCGTCGAGTCGCCTCTGAAAATCGCCGGTGCTGAGCTGGGGCGCGTCGGGAAACTGGCGGCGGACGCGCGCCTTGATCCACGAGAGTCGCTCGACGGCGCCGCGCTCCGCCACCTGGTGACTCCAGGTGAAACACCCGGCCAACAGAAGAAGACACAAAACCGTGGCCCTCATTAACCTTTTCCCCCATTTGACGGGTTAAGTGTTAAC
>JBCDKB010000611.1:0-4642 GCA_038747035.1 Acidobacteriota bacterium
AAACCACCGTCCACAGCCGGGCGTTGTCGGCGCTTAGGATGAGGGTGAAGACCTCGATGATCCGCTCCTGGGCAGAGAGCTCCGGCGGCGCCTTGACCGAAGCCACCACGGAACCCTTGAGGCTGAGCCCGAGCGCGACCAGATAGGCCGAGGAGGCGACGCCCGCGGTGAGGGTGCGGAGACTGGACATCGAATGCTTGAGACCCGTCAGCAGACCGAGACCGACGGCGACCGGCGCCGCGAAGAAGGCCGTTGACGTCAAGCCGACCGCGGCGATCTGCGCCGCCGAAAGCCGCAGCCATCCGGCGATCGATGGGCGGCGGGCAAAGCGCAAGGCGCCGGCATAGAGCAGCGGTGTCACCAGGGTGAGAAAAAGGCTCTTGCCTTGCCACGGTCTGAAAAGCGCGAGGTTGCCGTACCAGCGAACCGTCCCCGCCGGCGCCGCGAGCACGATCAGCAAGACCGCGGTGGCGATCAGCCAGTGACGGGGTAGCAGGCGACGCAGCAGCACCGCGTGGGCGACGGGGATGAAGAAGGCCCCGAGGGGGGCGAGCACGAGGTGGAAAATCCACAGGGACGGGACGCCGCTCAGGTAAGAAGCCGCCGCGGCGAGGACTTCGAGGCTGTGGACTCGGTAGATCGGGATGTAAAGCGGCAGCCCCTCGACCCCGTGCATCGGGTCGCCGGAGAGCAGCGGCGCCTCGGGGTGCGTGGCCGCTTCGACCGCCAAGCTGACGTAGAAGGCGTCGTCGAGATTGGGGGCGTGGGAGATGAGCGCCAGGCCGGCGCACAGGACGGCGAGCGCCAGCAGGCCGCGACTTTCCGTGGCCGTGGCGGCCGTCGTGGCGGGGTCGGGAGAGGTTGCTGGCTCCGTCGCCGGCTGGAATCGACAGAGGAAGATTCCGACTCCGAGGACCGCGGCGACGCCGAGCCACAGCGAGACGAAGTGATCTCGGGAGGCGAAGAGCAGCGCCGGGGCTAGACCCGCGGCGAGCATGATCCAGCGCCGGCGGGGGGACAGCCGCCACCCCGGCGGCGCGTCCACGACTTGGCCCCGGGCCGCGGCCGCTCCGTAGCGGCGGCGAAGCAGAAGAAACGAGACGGCGACGGCCGCAAAGAGCCCGATCAGTGCCTGGAGCGACCCGCCGGCGAAAACCACGGCGTGGCTGCACAGCGTCCACAGGGCGAGGAAGGTCAGGCCGCCGTCGCAGACCCGCTCAGCCCAGAATGTCTCGTCGTCGGCTCGTGCATCGAGTGTGGGACTGGGGGCGGGCGCTGACATGGGCTTGACGTTCGTGGGGCTGGGCGCAGGGCCCTTCCTGAGATCTTAGGGCCTCGGCGTCCGGTTCCGCCTAGAAGAGCTGGAGCTGGCTCGGCTCGCTCTCCGCGGGGAAAGGCGGCAAGTCCGCCTGCTCGAGATGGCGGCCCAGGGTTTCGTGAAAAACGCGGGCGAGCTGCGGGGCCCGCAGATTATCCGGCAAGTGGATGAAGCAATGGGGCTCCCGACCTTCCCCGATCCAGCGGGCCACGGCGGACGCCCAGAACTCGATTTGCGGGGCGGTGGTCTCGAAGTCCGGGTGGCCGATGAGCCGAACCATCGGACGGTCGCCGACCGCGACGGCGGGGGCCGGCAGATTGGGCTTCTTCCGGCGCGCGGCGATGACGTCCTCGCGGGAGCCGTCGCCCCTGCGCAGGGCGCGGGTATCGATCACGCAGCGGTCGACCCCGTGGCCGCTTAGGAGCGCATCGACGTCATGCGCTAGCGCGCCTTCGTAGAACACGGTCTGGCGGAGCTCGACGGCGAAGCGATGGGCCGGCGCGATCTGGGCGAGGGATTCGAGGAAGCGATCGAGCACGCCGAGGCGTTCCGGGCCGAATGACGGCGGCAGCTGGATCAAGAAGGGGCCGAATCGAGGCCAAAGGGGCTTGAGACGCTCGAAGAAGAAGGCGACGTCGGCCTGGGCGTGTTCGAGGGACTTCTCGTGCGTGATGAGCTTGGGGAGCTTGAAGCAGAAGCGAAAGCTCTCCGGCGTCGCGTCGCGCCACTTGAGGACGGTGTCCTCGGAGGGCAGGCTATAAAAGGTGGTGTTGCCCTCGACCGTCGTGAAGACCGTGGCGTAATGGCGGAGGAAGTCCGCCGCGCGGGCGCCTTTGGGATAGAAAAGCCCGGCCCAGCCGGCGAGGCCCCAGAACGGCAGACCGAGCCGGTAGGCCTCAGGGCCGCTCGACGTCAACCCGGGGCGCCGTCCGCGCCGGTGAGATCTTCGAGAATCTCGCGGTAGCTGGTCGGCGACATCGGGCGGGGATTCGAGCGATTCGAGCCGTTCCGCACGGCCCATTCCGCGAGCTTTGCGTGATCTTCGCGCTGTACGCCGAGGCTGGCGAAGGTCGGGACCTCGAGCCGCTGGCACAGGCCCTCGAGCTCGCCCATAAAACGTTCGGCCCGGTCGTGCGTCGACGCCTGGTCAGCCGAGAAGATCGCGTCGTGGAGGGTCGCCAACTGGAGCTTGACGTAGGGCTGGTGGGTGCGGAGGATCGGCGCCAGCAGGACCGCGTTCGTCAAGCCGTGGGGCGTGTCGTAGAGACCGCCGATCGCCTCGGAAAGGCAGTGCACCGCGGCGACATCCGCATTGCCGAAGCCGAGTCCGGCGAGGGTCGAGGCGCGAGCCATCGCTTCCCGGGCTTCGTCGTCCCCCTCGATGTCGGCGACGGCGCGTTCGAGGTAGCGGAAAATGAGCACGGTGGCCTGGGTCGCGAGGGCGTCAGAGACCGGATTGGCGGCCGTGCATGTCAAGCACTCGAGGGCGTGGGTGAGGGCGTCGAGGCCGGTCATCGCCACGAGCTTCGGAGGAAGCGTCCGCAGGAGGTCGGCGTCGACGACCGCCTGGTCGGGGAACATCGACTCGCCTTTGACGCTGATCTTGATGTGGGTTGTATCGTTGGTCAGCACCGAGACCCAGGTGACCTCGGAACCGGTGCCGCAGGTCGTCGGGATGGCGACAAACGGTTTCGGCGCGTTGGCGTAGCGATTCTTGCCTTCGTATTGCTCCACCCTCAGCTCGTTGGTGGCCAGCATGGCCGCCGCTTTGGCGGCATCGAGGGCACTGCCGCCGCCGAGGGCGAACACGCCGTCGAGGGTTTCTTGACGCACCGCGTCGGCGGCGTTAGTCGCCGTTGAAGTGCGGGGATTCGGCTCGATCTGGTCGAAGACTTGGACCCTAATTCCGGTGTCTTCGAGGCTACGAATGACGGCCTCCGGCGCCTCGCTCGCGGCCCGAAATCCAGGGTCGAGCACGAGTAAGACCGAGCGGAGGTCCAGAGCCCTGGCGACTTCAGGGAGGCGGCTGACGGCCCCGGGTGCGATGTGGACCCGGGTAGGCATGCGATATCCAATCATCGAGATCTCCATCCAAAGAGACTACGAGTCTATCG
This sequence comes from Acidobacteriota bacterium, assembly GCA_038747035.1. Classification (GTDB taxonomy): domain Bacteria; phylum Acidobacteriota; class Thermoanaerobaculia; order Multivoradales; family J023; genus JAUIJL01. The sequence continues at coordinate 3,433 of JBCDKB010000611.1, forward strand.
CGATCCGATCCCCGTTTTGTCACATCCGGGGTGGCAAAAGTCTCCGAACTCGGAGGCCGATTTCAGGCTAGAGGCGGGTGTTCCAAATGACGTCTTGACCGCCGCCCTTGAAGTTCTGGTAGCGGGCCATGACGAAGAGAGCGTCCGAGAGCCGATTCAAGAAAATGATCGCCTGATTGGAGATCGTTTCTTCCCGTGAGGCTTCGATGGCGCGTCGTTCGGCTCGACGGCAGACGGTCCGCGCCACGTGGAGGTGGGCCGCGGCGGCCTCGCCGCCGGGGAGGATGAAGTTCTCGAGCGGCGACAATTCGTCGGAAAGGCGGTCCATCAGAGCTTCGAGGAAGTCGACGTGGCGCTTCTCGATCCGCGGCACCTGCACCGCGCCGTCGTCGTCCTCAGGCATGCACAGGTCGCTCCCGAGGTGGAAGAGGTCGTTCTGAATCCGGGCGAGGGGGGCAGCAAGCTCGTCGACGACGCCAGTGGCGAGGGCCACGCCGATGTGCGAGTTGAGCTCGTCGACGGTGCCATAGGCCTCCACGCGGAGGTGTTCTTTAGGAACTCGACGGCCGCTGGCGAGGGCGGTGTCGCCGCGATCGCCGGTTCGGGTGTAGACCTTGGTAATTCTAGGCATGGGGCACTCCGGAGCCCGCAGCTCGATCGAGGGGGACAGCGGGCGGGCTTGGCTGGGGTTTAGGAGCCGGGCGGTGAGCCGCGGCGTGGCCTGCGGACGGATGATTCGAGCGCTAGTTCGCCGAGCCGGAAAAGGCGGATGTCTCAGCTTGCCCGCACGAGAGACCGCGGGCGCTGTAGAACCGGCGTTCGCGATTGGTGTGGGTGTCCCTCACTCGGAGCCATGACTCGCGGCCGGAAAGCGGAGTCCAGAATACCCAGAAATGCTCGTTGAAGAATCGTCCGTCGAGGATCTTCACCGCCCAGTCCGCGAGATCGGGCTCTTCGATGACGAAGAAGCCACTGTTGTCGGAGTCGAAGCGAGGGGATGCGCTGCGAATGACGCCGTCAGATCCGCGCCAGTCGACGGTGACCGTGAATCGGCCGCTGAGAAGCGGTAGGGCGGCCCGGCTTTCGAGGGTGCAGATCGCCTTCGGCTGGACCCACTGTGGACGGAAGGTGTCGGTTTCTACCGTCGGCGGTTTCCACGGCGCCGGCCTCGCCGAGGTCGCATCCCCCCGCCGAGCTTTGGCCGGCGGGG
>JBCDKB010000612.1:0-4637 GCA_038747035.1 Acidobacteriota bacterium
CGACACCGGACCGGTGACGAAGCCCCCCGCCGCCGGGGCGGTGATCGCCACCTGCGGCGGCGTGCTGTCGAGCTCGATCTGTCGCCGGCGTTCGGTTTCATAGCCGGCGAGGTCGCTCGCCAGCAGGCGGAGCGTATAGACCCCGTCAGTCAGGCCGGAAGCGTCCCAGCTGGTCTGGAAGAGGCCCGACGAGCTGATGTCGCCGGCCTGGATCGTGGCGATCGGCGTCCACGCCGCAGGCGAAGCGCCGAGGCCGACCTCGAGGGCCACCGAGGCGAGATTCTCATCCAGGGCCACGCCGGTCAGCGCGATGGGCGAGGCCGTACCCATCACCCCGGAATCTGCGGGCGAAGTCCAGTCGGCGGTCGGCGCCGTGGCGTCGACTGTGAACGGCACGATCGTTTCGCTCCGGTTTCCGGCCTGGTCCCGCGACTCGAGGCGCAACAGCCAGGCCCCTTCGTCAAGCTGGGTGGTGGCCGCCGCCCCGCCGTCGCCGCCGCGGGCGAGCTCCCGCCACGCGGGCGAACCGGCGCCGTCCGGCGCGACCGAGAGGGTCCACTCCTCAAGGTGAGCGTCGGTGACCGTGGCGCGCACCAAGTCTTCGGTCCGCAGGAAACCGTCAACCGTCGGCCGTTCGATGACGTGCTCGGGCGGCGTCTGGTCGACCACCACGTCGACCCGCTCCGTCTGATCGAGCACGCCGCCGTCCACCGGCGTCGTGGCGTTGATGACCAGGGAGTAGGTGCCGTCGGGCACGATGGAGCCGGCGCCGTCGGTGCCGTCCCACGAGACCACGTGGGCGCCGCGGGTGCGCGCCTCGTCGATCAACGTCACGGCGACGCCGGGGCCTTCAATGCGCAGCGTCGTGGCGGCGTCGCGGTCAAGGCCGAAGCGCGCCGCGGTGTCGTCGAAGACGCCGTCCGCCCCGGGCGAGAAGAGCTCGGGGGCGGCTTCGAGGTAAGTGATCAGATCCCCGGGGTTGAGCTCCAGGGTCACGCGACGCTCCGTCTGGTTGCCGGCGTCATCCCGGGCGACGGCGCGCAGCGTGTAGGTGCCGGCGTCGAGGCCAAAGGTATTCCAAACCGAACCCTCGATCGGAAAGAAGACCGTCGGGTCCGCCCCGATGCCGTAGCCCACATCCAGCGTGACGTTGCGGATTCCGAACGGACTGAAAGGATCGTCGCCCGGATCGAAGACCGTCAATCGGATGGTGATCAAGGTCGGCAGGTCGACGCCGGCGCGCGGCGAATCGATCTCCAGGACCGGCGGCACGGTATCGAGGTCGACGCAGAGCACCTCTTCCTTTCGGTTGCCGCACGAGTCGCGGGAGATGAAGCGCACGCCGTAGAGGCCGTCAGCAAGGCTCGCGCCGCCGGACGAGCGTCCATCCCACGCCACCTCCGGGGTGCCCGGAACCGGCAGCGCACTACCGAGCGCCACGATCGGCGAGGCGAGGGGCGAGATATCGCAGCTCGGAAGGTCACCGCCCAGACTCAGGAAGCCGGTGCTGCCCGGGTCGTACTCCACGTCGTCGAAGACATCCACGTCGACGGTCACCGGCTCCAGGGGCGCCAGCAAAGCGTAGGAGGCCAGGTCGAGCGTGCCGTCCCCGTTCGGCGAGAAGTAGAGCGGCCCCGACGGCGAAGCCGATTCGACCGTGGCGTCGACCTGGAAGGTCCTTTCAGAGCACACCAAGTGGCCGCCGAGGCCGGCGGCGACCAGGGTCGCCTCGGCGTCGAGGATGCCCGGCACGTCCTCGAGGTATTGCGGGAATCGGAAGTCGCCCGCGAAGCCACCGTCGGCGGCGTCAAGACTCGGCAAGGGGTCGGGCCTGGCAAAAAAGTCGATCGGCAGGTTGATGGTGGAGCGAACGAAAAGCGGACGGAGGCCGGTGTCTTCGCCCGCCGGAGTGCGGGAGAAGAGCTTCTCGCGCTCTTGGGGCGTCAAGGTCCCTGGAAAGTCTTCTTGGGCCTGGCCGCGCAAGTAGATCGTCGGAATCCACTTCGACCGGTCGTCGGGGGCCGGGTTTGTGACCAGGACCTGGTCGGCGCAGACCAGGGCGCCCTCTGCCGGCGCGGTGAATTCGAGGCTCGGCGCGGTGCGATCGACCGGCAGCTTCACCGGCACGGAGCGGGTCCGACCGGCGCTGTTGGACGCGCTTAGCAGGTATTCATGCACGCCGTCGGCGAGGCCCTCGACGTCGAAGTCGATCTCGGTCTCGTAGGTGGTGCCTTCGATCGGCGCCACCTCGGAGAAGACCGTGCGACCCGAGGAATCTTCGAGGCGCAGGACTTCGAGACCTTCGCCGACGGCCCTCATCTTCACCGCGGCCGCGCCGGGCGGCTCGACGCCGCAGCTCTCCGCCTGCTGCACCACCACGTCGAAACCGACGGCTAGGCAGGAATCTTCGTTGCTGACCGGGCCTCCGATCGCAAAGACCAGCGGCTCGACTGATCCGGTCGCCGGCACCTCCACGGGCTCGGTGGTGACCTTCAGGTCAAACTCATATCGAGCGCAGTCGAGCTCGGTGGTGAAGAGCATGACGCCGTCGCGCTCAACGATCGGACGCAGCAGGACGGGGACGGCGAAGTCCGGATCCTGCTCGCTGCGCAAGAAGAGCTCGGTCTCTTCGATCTCCGGCACCACCGACTCGATCGCCCACAGGACATCCTGGCGAGTCGGGTCGAGGCCCTGCTCGTCCAACAGCTCGCTGACGGTGGTGCGGATCGCGTCCCGGTCGTAGCACTCACTCTCCGGCAACTCCGGCTCAGAGGTCTCGAGCACCCAGCGGAAGGCGAGGGGCTGGCACGACCCGAGATTGGCCACGCGGAAGCGAACGCTGGCGCGCTCGACCCCGACGGCGTCCACCGTCAAGATCCGCAACTCCTTGCTCGACAGGCCCGGCAAGCCGCCGACGTCGATCAGCATGTCGAGGTCGTGCTGCGTCGGATCGACGACTTCTCCGCCATCGATGAGGAAACGGGAGACACCGAGGCTCCCCCACGTGTCGACGCCGGGGTCGCGGAACTGCAGCTGGACGTCGACGATCGGCTCGCGGACCGATTCTTTGATGTGCACGTAGAGCAGGTCCCCTTCGAGCTCGAAGGTCGGGGCGATGCCCGTGGGGTGCGCGTTGGCCGTCGCCAAGAGCAGGGGCGGAACCATGACGCCGCCGGGCACCGGCTGGCCGTTGACCAGGTTCGGCTCGCCGACGTCGAAGAGAAGCACCTGCTCGCTGAGCGGCGGCGCCGTCAAAACAGCGCGATTGCCGACCTCGTCCTCGGCCACCAGACGGAACTCGCCGCCGACCGCGTCCGCCGGAGCGAGCTCGTCGCCGGCCCAGACGATGCGGCGCTGGAGCTCCACCGACATCGCGATGAGCACGCTGATGCGCTCCTCTGTCGTCAGATTTCGCTCCGCGAGGTACTCCTGGAGCTCTTCTCTGGAGCCTGGGATGAAGACATCATCCACGAACTCGATCGGTTCAATCTCCGTCGGATCGAGCTCACCCAGGGGGATGAAGCTCCGCCAGTCGTCGGTCCCGAGCAGCGTGCGTTCAATATCGGCCGCCAGCTGCTCACTGGCCCGGTCGCGCACCGCAAAAGCGGAGATCAGCGGTTCGCGGATGACGACATCTCCCAGGACCTCGAAGGGTTCATAGAAGTGCAGGTCGAGGGACGGCGCCGTGGTGTCGACGCGGACCGGGAACTCCCAGCCCTCAACAGAGATCAGGTAATTGCCGTCCGGGGCCGGCACGCCGAGGCGATCTCGACCGTCCCAGGTGAAGCTCCCCTCTTCGGCGACCAGGTGCGGCGTCGTCGAGGTCAGCAGCACCTGTCCGTCGGTATCGATGATGCGGAAATCCGCCTGTAGCGGGCCGAGGGTGCGATAGCGCAACGTCGTCGTGTCGAGCACGCCGTCGCCGTTCGGCGAGAAGCGGTCGGTCGTCAGGTAGGCGTCGACGATGCCCGCCGGCTCGACGGTCGACACTCGACGGATGATCGAGCGCACGTTGCCCGCGCGATCTTCCACGCTCAAGCGCACGCGCCAAGTCGCTTCAGCCGGCGCCAGCCACGGCTGGAAGGTGCCGTCCACCACCGGCTGGTTAGCCGGCGGCGCCACCGGGCGCCAGTCTTCCGGATCATCCACCGGCGCGTAGTCGAGCTGGTAAGACCGGAAGTTGGCGTCGGCCGCGGTGCCTTCCAGGATCACGGTGCGGCCGTCGGCGGCGCGCCGGATCCGGAGGTCGGCGGTGAGATTGGCCAGCGTCCGGAAGACCCAATAGTTGACGTCGATGATCGACGTGCCGGCCGGATCCGGCTGCGCCAGGGTCAAGAAATGGCCGGTTTCGGTCGTGCTGAAAGCCGTGCGATCCAGGTCTTCTGCGAAGCTGCGTCGGGAGCCGGCCAGGTAGGCCGCGTGGGCCACGCCGGGGCCTTCGTAGAGCAGGAGGCTCTCGTTGCCGGGCACCCAAAGGTGGAGACTCGCGCCGAAGAGCGGCGGGGCCGGCGTGTCGCTGCCTTCCGTTTCGCCGTCGCCTTCGCCTTCGCCGCCGCCCTCGCCGCCACCTTCGCCTTCGCCTTCGCCGCCGCCTTCGCCGCCGCCTTCGCCGCCGCCCTCGCCGCCGCCTTCGCCGC
>JBCDKB010000613.1:0-4613 GCA_038747035.1 Acidobacteriota bacterium
CAGTCGCCCGAGCAGCAGATTCACATCGGTCAGCGTCAGCGGTCCGCCGGCGCCGTAGCAGGCGGGCCCGGGGTGGGCCCCGGCGCTCTGCGGCCCGACCTTGAGCTGCTGCCCTTCAATCCGGCAGATCGATCCGCCTCCCGCGGCGACCGTTTCGATGGCCAGACTTGGGGCGGCGACCTCGGCGTCCCCCACGCGGTGCTCGAAGCGATACTCATAGTCCCCGTCGAAGCGAGACACGTCAGTGCTCGTACCGCCCATGTCGAAGGCCACGATCCTTTCGAAACCCAGGCGCCGGGCCGCGGTGGCGGCACCGACGACGCCGCCCGCCGGGCCGGAAAGTAGACTGTCTTTGGCACGATAGCGCTCGGCACTCACCAAGCCGCCGGCGCTCGTCATGACCCGAAGCCGGCGGCCGCCGACCGCATTCCCAATCCGGTCTAGGTAGCGTCGAATGACGGGCTGCAAATAGGCGTCCACCGCCGCCGTGCGCATACGCGCCAAGTAGCCCTCGGTTGGACTTAGTGACGCTCCGATCGAGAGGAACGGAACGCCGAGCTCTCGCAGCCTAGCCGCCACCGCCTCTTCATGCCCCCCGTGCCGATGGCTATGCAAGAAGGCGATGCCGACGCTCTGGTAGGTCGAAGCCACCTCGACGAGCGTCGGCCCCAGGGCCTCGAGGTCGAGCTCCTCGATCACTTCGCCCCGGGCATCCAGGCGCGCGTCGATCTCGACCACGTGCGATGCCAAAGGTTCGGGTCTCTCGATGTGCCGGGCAAAAATGTCCGGACGCCGCTGGTCACCGATCCACAGGAGGTCCGCGAAGCCGCGGGTCACCAACAGGGCGTTCTCCGCCCCGTTCCGCTCGAGCAGCGCATTGGTCCCCTTGGTCGTCGCGAGCCGGAGCTCGAGCGGCGGCAGTTCGGAGACCGAGGCGGCTCCGGTGGCCAGGCGCGCCGCCAAGACCGGCGACTCTTCGTCAAATCTCATCTCAAAGGCCCGGCCGCGAGACGCGGTCGGCGCGCTGCCGCGCACCGTGAGCTCGCCCGGTTTCGACGCGACGACCCGGCCTCCCTCACCTTCCCCCCGCCCGAGCCAATGAAGATCGGCGTCGTTCGCGAATCCCACGGGGAGACCCCAAGAGTCTTCGTACCTCAGCACAAAGGCATCTCGGACGGGTTGGCCTCCCGCCGCCGCCGGTTCGACCTCGATCTCGGCGGCCGTCGCCCTCAAGGCGCTTGAAGAAAGCACCTTGACCTGCACGCGTCGGCCCTCAGGCGAAAGGGCGAGGCAGTCCGTAAAGGTCCCGCCGGTGTCGATCCAGATTCTCCACTGAGCCATGGCCGCGGATCATAGCCTGAGCGTCAGCCTATCGGTCGAGAAGACGGGCCAACGCCTCGACCCGATCGCCACCTCCGCCCGCCCGCTGCGCCTTGCGCAGCAGTCGCCGGGCCTGCCGCAGGTCGCCCGCCGCCGCCACCGCCTGCCCGAGGGCCGCGTAGGTCTCGGCGATCGGCGCTAAATCAACAGCGCGGCGATAGAAGCGGCGCGCCTCGATCGGACGGCCGCCCCGCAGGCTCAGGTCGCCTAGAGAAAGGTAGGTGTACGGGTTCTGCGATTCGGCTTGGCCCAGGACAGTTTGATAGGCCTCGGCGATCTTGACTCTGCCTTGGAAGCGGAGCAGCGACGCCAAGTTCTGAGAGGCGGACTCCACCATGGGGTCCAAAGCCAGGGCCCGGTGGTAAGCCGCTTCCGCTTCGTCAAGGCGCCCCGCTCGGCGCTCAGCAACTCCCAGGTTGACCCAGGCGTGGACCAGGCGGTCATCGATCTGGACCGCCACGCGCAGCCATCCAAGCGCCTCATCGACCGATCCTCGCTGGAGGGATTCAGCCCCCCGATTGGAGTGGTACATGGCGATGGCGGTGAGATCGGAGATCCGGCGGGCAAACCGAAGATCTCCGCCCCGCTCCTCCGAGAAATCCAAGACCGTGCGCCGACCCGGCTCGCCAAAGCCCACCGCGACGTGGTCAGAGACGATGACGAGGTCTCCTTCCTTGCGGAAGGACTCGACGTTATTGACCGCCAAAAAGTAAGTATCCAGCCCCACGGATCGAGCCATGCCCACGAACAGATTGGTAAACGCCAAGCAATTCGCTTCGCGCCGGTCGAAGACTTCCTCGGCGGTCCCGGTGTAGCCCCACACATACTCGACGGGCAGCTCATCGGGATCCAGCAAGCGGCGACTGAGCGCCATGAGTCTCTCTTCAGGAACCGCCAGCCCGTCGACCGTCTCTTCCGCCCACCGGCTCATATCGTCCCGAATCGCATAGGGCAAGACCACCCTGGACGGATCCACGCCCCGCTGGATCAGTATGCGATCCATCGCTGCACGGTCGATCGGATCGCCGAGCTCCAGCGTCGAGCAGGCGCCCAGGAGCCACAAGAAAGCTCCACCGGCGATCGCCGCCGCCCGGCGCTTCGAGGCACTCGACAGCCTATTCGCCCGGCTACGGTATCCGCGGTTAGTCACGGACCCCATTCTAACGAGGCCCTCCGCGGCGACGGGCGCCCCCCTCCGCCAGTTCGCGCCGCGGAGCGATCTGGCCATCACCGCGCGTTCGGTTAAAGACGCGGCTTGACGTAGGACTCCTGGCTGCCGAGGAGTCCGGTGGAATCCTCCAACCGTAGACCCGCTACATTAGCCCCGTCGCCGGTCCCGTCGGTGAAGCGCGTGGCGGAAAGGGCCGTGTCCCGGAAGTCGGCGCCGCGCAGGTCGGCCCCCGTGAAGTCAGCCCCCTCGAGATCGGCTCCGCGAGCGTCCGCACCACGAAGATCGGCGCCGCGAAAGTCCGATAGCGACAGGTTGGCACCCTTGAGGTCAACGCCCTGGAGACGTGCGCCCCGCAGGTCGCAATTCTTGAGCTGCAGCTGACTCAGGTCGCGGTCAGCGGGCGACCAGCCCCTGAGATCTAGACCCAACATCACCCGACGCGAAGACCGCCACCGCTTGAGGGATTCAGCCGTGCGGAACCGGACGGCTTGCTCCGGGTCAATCGACCCGGAGGTGAACCGCTGGTCGCCTGGCCAAGGATCGGCGACGTTGTGGTAACTCGATTCCCGCTCCCAGTAGCCCAGCCGATCCTCCGCGAGCAACTCGATACGCGCCAGCCACTTGAGCGACTTGAAGAAATATCGAGAAGGCGTGACCGTGCGTAGGGGGTAGCCGTGCCTTGGCTCGAGCGGAGCTCCGTCCACCGAGTGGACGAGCCAGGTGTCCTCGAGCGCCAACGCCAGCGGCAAAGACGTGTCGTGCCCGCGCTCCGAGTACGCCTCGAATCGAACGAACGCGGCGTCTTCGAGTGGCGCGGCCTCGGCCAGCAGTTCCACCAGTGGAACGCCGGTGAAGGTGGTCGCGAGTCGGGACCAGCCGGTGACGCAATGGATATCGGCCGTCCGATCCCGCTGCGGCCGCCGACAGAAATCGGCCCAAGTGAGCTCCAGCGGCGTCTTGACCCGGCCGTCGACCCGCAGGCGCCAGCCGTCGAGGTCAAGCGCCGCAGGCGCCGGCGCCTTCTCTCCGACCACCGGGAATCTCCGCGTTTTGATTTGCCCGGGCGGCAGTTTCGAGCCCACGGACACCCGACTAGGACTCGTCCGCCGACGGGCCGTAGACCGCGGGGACCGGCACGTCGAGCAGACGGAAATAGACACCCAGCTGGCCGCGGTGGTGAATCATGTGGTTCATGATGAACCCGCGAAGCACCGCAACCCGGGGCATGGACATGATTTTGTGGCCGCCCTGGAGGAGCGTCCACTCGACCATCAAAGCGGCGTCCTCCGTCGCCTCGAGGGCCTTGCGACCCGCCGCGACGTCGCGGTCAAATGCCTCGAGGAGCTCCTCCCTGGTCGCCAACATCTCGGTCTGGTAGGGCTCGCCATCCGGTGGCGCCAAATCGAGCTCCGTCTCGGCGAGGGTGCTGGCGACCCAGCCCGGCAGCTCGGCGAGATGACAGGCCAGCATCTGAAGCGACATCGACTTCGCGTGCGGCTTCCAGTCGTTCTTGCCCTCCGGCATATTCGCCAGGTATCTCCGAGTATTCGACATCTCGTGGTCGTATTCCGGCAACAGGGTCTTCGCAATGCTCATCGGGTCTCCTGGAGAGGATCAGCGTGGACTTTCCGGTCTTGGCGAGCACCTCGATCGTAGCAGTTTAGGCGCCACCGACACCCGGCCCCAAACGCCAAACGCCGCCGGCTTCGGGCGGCGCTCGTGGCTCACTTTCTCGTGGAGATGCCGGCGGGGGGACTCGAACCCCCAAGCCTTGCGGCGGCGGATTTTAAGTCTGATCGGAGGGCAATTTCAGAGGTCGACAAAATGCGCCGAATACCTCCAAAACCCTTGTGCCGCGGGCGTTTCTGGCTACCGGGCGGCCGATCAAGCCTGCCACGATCTCGTCCAATCTCGCCAAAGAGTGTTACCTATTTTGTTACCAGTTCTGTGTTCGGTTTCGGCAGCCAGGTCGCGGCTGATCAGGTGCTAAGATAATACGAGAAGATCTTAGTAGGGAGTGAGATTTGAAAGCGACAAGAACAGCAGCGCGTTCCGCCATCGG
>JBCDKB010000614.1:0-4585 GCA_038747035.1 Acidobacteriota bacterium
CGCCGGTGCTCTAACCCCGGCTGAAACCCTTCAGCAACGTTTTAAGCAGAAACCAATCACGCAAAGGACTATTTGCGATGTCTAAATACGACTCAAAACAAAACCCCTCGACCCAGGATGTCCACGGCGACACGGCCGGCCTTGACCGCCGCGGATTCCTGAAGATCTCCTCCGTCGCCGCGGCCACCGCCGCCGTCGCCGGGACCAGCCTCGCCGCCGACCGGTCCGACCGACCGGCGAAGGTCCAACCCAAACCCCGCCCGGCGGGCGCCGTCCAGGACTATAAGGGCGGCTGGTTCGTGGTCTGAAGACACCCCCATCACCAAGGAGATCACCATGAGTAGCACTGTGCTTTCGACCTTTGAGAATCTGGTCAAACCGATCGCTGACCCGTCGGCGACCTTCGTGCGGAAAGCCGTCTCCGGCTACTTCTGCAATCTGTCGAATCTCACTGGCATCGAGGCGAGCTTCCGCTTCCTCGTCGCCATTCCTTCCTTCACCACGCCGGGGGCCCCGGGCGAGTTCTTTTATGACCGAGAGCTCACCGTCAGCAATGCCCAAGGCGGACCCCAGGACGACCCGACCAGCACCCAGGGCAACCACAACGCCATCTGGGACATCACCGGCGGAAACCAATTCGGTCAGACCGCCGTCGGCGAGCTGACTTATTTGGGGGCCACCAGCTGCCTGAAGCTCTACTGGAGCGACCGCTACGACCTGTGCAACGGCGGCACGGGCCAGTTCGCCCTGCTCCCCAACCTGAGCCCGGCCGGGCCCGGCCTCCTGGCGCGGGAGCGTCTGGAGATCCGCGGCTGGGTCGCGGTCGGCATCTATCCGGAAGGTCTGCAAGCGGACCTCGCCGCGGTGACGATCTTGCTCTCGCCCGAGCAGCGCGGCACCTTCTTGCCGCTCGACGTCGATAGCGGTTTCGATCCGGTGGACCTCGGCGAGGTCAGCCAGCTGAATACGTCCCTGCCAACCGGTTTCGGGGGCTCGGAGGTCAGCCTCAAGTCCTCCTCGGGCCTGCCGCCGATCAACGTGCAGAACTTTGCCGCCGCGAACGGCATCGCGCTCAGTGAGATCGCGCCGTTCGGTTCGGTATTGAGCCCGGTCCTCTAGTTCCGGCGCCACGGTTCTGATGTTCTAGAACTCGTCGACATCGAGTGGCTGCAAAAAGCCCGCCTCCCCGACTCGGGGCGGCGGGCTTTTTCTCACCCTCGGAAGAATCAGGCGACGGAGCGCGGCGATTCGAGCGCCAGAATCGAGGGGACCCGGGCCGGCGCCGCCAGCCGGAGCATCTGGAAGCCAAAACCCGCTAGGCCAACCATCAGGCCCGGCGGCGTCAGCTTGCCCGGGACGCCGTAGTGCCAGCCTTTCTCCGCCTGATGATCGAGTACGCCGCGGGCTAGGCGGCGCGCATTCTCCGCCAGCTCCGGCCGCTCCAGGGCCTCAGCGGCCACGAGCAGAATATCGAGATTGCCGAGGGCGCCGTGGCACAGGCAGTGCCCGGTCTCAAAACCGTCCTTGAGGGTCGTCGCCAGCGCGGCTTCGATCTCGTCACGGAGCTCGCCATCCGCGGCGCCGCCGTCGAGGAGCGGCGCCGAGAGCAGTCGGGAAAGAAGAATGCCCGGCGCCCCGTGGCACCACGCCACGAGGAAATGGTGATCCTCGGCGCAGGCGCGGCCGTCGATCTCTTCGGGACGCTCGCCCGACCGAAGGTCCGGCCAATTTCCCCGCTCGGCGTCGTAGAGCGAGCGTTCGTAGGCGAGCGCGGCCAAGGCCGTCTCCCGGTACCGCGCGTCGCCGACGAGCGCATGGAGGCGTAAGAGCGCCCAGGCGGTGCCGGCGGTGCCGTGGGAAAAACCGAGCAGCGCCGCGCCGCCGGCGGCGGCGAGCGGCCAACCGACGCCGACGTCTTGGGGCGCCGCGGCTCGGACCAGATGATCCCCACAGGCCCGGGCCGCGTCGAAGACTTCTCTCGACGGCCGGAGCGCCGCCAGCTCGAGCAGCGCCACCAGGCACCCGGCGCTGCCGCCCACCAAATCGTAGGTCGTATCAGCCTCGATCAAGGGCAGCAGGCCGGGCACCATGGCTTCGGCGTGGTCGAGCAGCGAGGGGTCCTCCCAAAGCGTGGCCAGGTGGCACAAAGTGAAAATCCATCCCCCTTGGCCGGCGAAGGCGCCGACGCTGGCGGTCTGTTCGCGCGACGAATCGAGGCTAAAGAGCAGGTTATCGATCGCCCTCCGCGCCAGCTGAGTTGACCGCTCGTCGTTGCGCACGGCGCCGTGGTGGGCGAGGAAGTAGGCGATGCCGCACAGGCCCTCATAGACGCCGGCGTCGGCGTAGCGCAGCGACCAATGCGGATGCTCGAGGTACTCGAAGGCGTACCAGCCGGCGCGGTGCTGGTCTTCATAGGCCAGCTGCGACAGCTCCTCGGCGACGCGGTCGGCCGCCGCCAAGAGCCGGGACGGGGACGGCGGCGCCAAATCGCGCTCCAGGTGGAGCAGCTCCCGGGCCTCGATACCGGCGGTGGCGAGGTCCATCGTCGCCATCGATCCGCGCACCAGCCACAGCTGGCGACGGAGGTCCCCTTCGTCGAGGCCTTCGATGATCTGCCGCACCACGGTCAAGCCCGACTCGGCGATCACGCCCTGGACCGCGCGGCCTCGGCTGTCGTGGATCGTGGTTGAACCGGCGTCGGCGGTGAAGATCGGCACGTCGACGTTGAGCAGATCCTGTCGCTCAGAACGCAGCAGCGGAGCCATGAACGGCCCGTCGGCGAAAGCCCACCACAGATGGTCAAAGAGCATGTCGCGCTCGCGGGCGTCGCGCAGCACGTCGGGGTGGAAACTCTCGAAGAGCAGCGACGCATACACCCGGGTCGGACGGAAGACGAGTCGCATCTCGGCGTCGGCGAAGGCGGCGATCGGACCGTCGGCGGCGAGTAGACCGTCCCGGTGGGCGACCATCAACCGGTAGATTGTCGCAAAGCCCTCCAGGATGGCGTCCGTGTGATGGCACGCGAGGACCCGCTCGCCTTCGACGGAGGTCGTATTTTCGCCGCCGCTGATGTCCTGGAAACGCCGGTCAAAGCGCATGGAATCCGTGCCTTGGTCCACCGCGACGAGCATCGGCGCCCAGGTCTTCTGGCCCGCGATATCGGCCATGCCGCTCAGGTCGCTCACCCCTTCGCCGCTGCTGAGTCGGCTCGGATTCGGCAGCAATCCCGACGTCAGCGCGGAGCGCTTCATGCGTTCCATGAAGGTCAGGTCGGTGCCCGCGGTCATCGCGGTGATGCGCGGCAGGAAGAGCGTCTCCATGTCGATGAGCATCGGATACTCACCGGCGGCCAGGATATTCTCGTAGTGGATGTCGTTGGCGTTGAGCACATAGAGCAACGCGCACAGCGCGCCGTGGCGCCGGTAGAAACGCTCGACCTGGTCGGGGGACTGGCACGGCCCGATCTCCACCTTCTCCACCCAGCCGTGGTCCCCGCGGTCGAGCACCGCGAGCGTGCGGAAACCGGGTTCGAATCCGGCGTCGTTGAGCCATCGCAGAAGGTCGTTGAAGCATACTTCCGACGCCATCGAGCGCGGTTTGTAAATCACCTCGACGCCGCTATCGAAACCGACCCGCACCACCGTGCGTCCACCCCGGTGGGAGTCCCCGAGGCTGGCCTTGGCGGTGACCAGGTCGCCGAGGCCGCCGCCGGTTCCGAATTGCTTGCCGAGCTGGGTCCAGTCCTGGCGAATGTGCGAGACCAGCTCCCATCCGGCCTCAACCCACTGGTCGATGCGGACTGAGATCTGCCGAGCGAGCACCGGATATTCGGCGAAGATACGGCGCTGCTCTTCAGCCCCGCCGATCCGGCCGATGAAGTCTTCAAAGCGATCTTCCGGCGTCTCGCCCACGAGCACGCCCTCAAGCCGAGCGATGTTGAGCTCCAAGATCAGTACCCGGCGAATGAGCATCACCAGCCGCCCCGGCAGCGTCGGCACCAGGAGCTTGGCGATGCGATCGGCGTCGAAATGGGCGATCGGCGAGTCGGCGATCTCGGCCTGGATTCGGCTCCGCAGGCGGACCACCGCGTCGTGCACGAGGGGTTCCACCAGCGGCAAAAAACGCACGCTATCGAAGGCACGGTCGGCGTCGTGCACGTCGATATCGTGCTCTCGGTGCCCGCTTTCGAGCACCCTGTTGAGCTCTCCGACCCAGGCCGGCGGTTCGGCGGGGGCGGCCTCCGGGCGCAATCCGATGGCCGCACGGAGTCGGGAGATATCCAAATCTTCCGAGGCCAGACGCTGCTCAAAGACTTTGGGATCCTGGAAAGGCGGCAGCTGGCTCCACCGCGCCTCCAGGTCGCGGTCCGATTCGGACAGGTCGCCGGCCGCGGCCGGGCCCGCCAGCGCCGCGCGCTCGGTGATGGTCAAAGTGTCAAACCAGGGGATCTCGGCGGTGGACAGGCTCATCGAGCGATTCCTCGGAGTGGAGTCAAACGGCTTGGGTCAAACGGGGGAGGGGGGCGTAGATGGAGCGCCCGTGGGGGGCTCAGGAATGATGCCGGCGGGCGGGCCCAAGCCCGCCC
>JBCDKB010000615.1:0-4582 GCA_038747035.1 Acidobacteriota bacterium
GACGATGTGGGCCGTCGTCGACTCGCCGCGGGCGCCCTCTTGGGCTTCAAGGTGCTCGTGGAGCCAGCGGGAGAGGCCTTCGAGGGTGTAGCCGGAAAGCTCGGCGAGGTCCTGGCCGCCGACGCGCACGGCGAGGGACTCGGGGCGCAGGCGGCGGCCTCGGCAGCTCGGGCAGGTCTCGTAGGAGCGGTAGCGGGCGAGCAGCACGCGCACGTGCATGCGGTAATTCTTGCGCTCGAGGCGGGCGAAGAAGCGGTCGAGGTTGACGAACGGTCCGTCGCCGCTCCAGATGTAGTCGAGGGCGTCGTCGCCGAGGGCCATCATCGGCACGTCGAGCGGGATGCCGACGGCCCGGCAGGCGCTTAAGAGGCGCGGGTAGTGTTTTTGGTAGGCCGGAGAGTTCCACGGCGCGATCGGACGGTCCTTGAGGCTCTTGCGCGGATCCGGGATGACCCGCTCCGGGTCGATGCCGAGGACCCGGCCGAAACCTTGGCACTCGGGGCACGCGCCGAGGGGCGAGTTGAAGGAAAAGAGCGCCGGCGTCGGACGCTCCATGGCGCTGCCGCACACGTCGCAGGTCAGGGCCCGTCCGGCGAAGATCGGAGGGTGGCCGTCGCGGTGGATCTGCAGGCGACCGGCGGTGAGCAGGTAACCCTCTTCGATCGCCTCGACCAGACGGGCCCGCTTCTCGAGCGACGGGCGGAAGCGTCCGAGGGCGAGCAGCAGCGGGTTGTATTTGACGGGCCAGCGGGCCGACGGCGTCATGCGCTCGATCTCGCCGTCGTCTTTGACGCGGCGGAAGTAGCCCTGGCGTATGAGCTCGCGGAGCTTGAGGTCGGCGTTCTTTTTCGGGCGGGCGAGCGGCGCCACCAGCAGGACCGGCTCGCCTTCGAAGCGCTCGATGAGGTGGTTCGCCAGCTCCTGGGGGCAGTAGCCGCGCACCGGGCCGTGGCCGTTGGGGCAGGAGACGACGCCGGTATAGGTGAAGAAGAGCCGCAGGACGTCGTGGACTTCGGTGAGCGTGCCGACGGTGGCGCGGGCGTTCTTGACGGAGTTGCGGGCCTCGAGCGCCACGGCAGGCAGGACGCCCTCGATCGACTCGACCTCGGGGCGCTCCATCTGCTCGAGGAACTGGCGCACATAGGTCGACATCGACTCGACGAAGCGGCGCTGGGCTTCGGCGTAGATCGTGTCGAAGACCAGCGACGACTTGCCGGCGCCGGACACGCCGGTCACCACCGTCAGCTGGCCGTGGGGGATCTCGCAGTCGACGCCTTTGAGGTTATGGGTGCGCGCGCCGCGCACCGTCAGGGCGGACGCGCTCACGGTCGGTCCTCCGCGTTCAAGCGGCGGCGGGCTGGCGGCGCGGCAGCAGGTCGAGGCCGAGCCACGTCATGTAGACGTAGCCCTGCAGGAAGAGCCACAGGAACGGCATTGACCACCACATGCCGAGGTGGGCGGCGGCCGCGAAGCAGCCGATGAAGTACAGAGCGAGCAGCGCCTCGAGGTAGAACGAGAGGTTCTTGCGCAGGGCGTAGGCTTTGCCGCTCCAGCCGTCCCGCTGGCCTTCGAGCTTGTATTTCGGCGTGCGGTGGAAGACGCCGCCGTCTTCCCGCAGGCCGGCGAGCACGGCGCGAGTATTGTTCACCGACAGGCCGATACCGACCGCCATCAGGCCCGGCATCACCAGCAGGCAGCGCCAGGTCGGCAGGCCGTGCTCTTGGCCCGGGTCGCGGCCGCGGATTTGGGAGACGAGGAAAAAGATCACCACCGAGAGCGTGGCCGCGAGGAAGAGCGGCAGGTCGAAGGCCAGGAGCCGCCAGCTTTCCTCGCCGCGGCGCAGCGCCATCGCCGGGAAGATCAGCAGCGAGAGCAGCAGCATCAGCGGATAGGTGAAGTTCGACGTCAGGTGGATGAACGCTTCGACCTTGGCGCGCAGCGGCAGCGGCGTTTTGAGCACCGTACCCAGCAGCTTGCGGGCGGTCTGGACCGAGCCCTTCGCCCAGCGGTGCTGCTGGCTCTTGTAGGCGTTGATCTCCGCCGGCAGCTCCGCCGGCACGATGACCTCGGAGAGGTAGTGGAAGCGCCAGCCGTGGAGTTGGGCCCGGTAGGAGAGGTCGAGGTCTTCGGTGAGGGTGTCGTGCGTCCATCCGCCGGCATCTTCGATCGCCTGGCGTCGCCAGATGCCGGCGGTGCCGTTGAAGTTGAAGAGGCAGCCGAGGCGCTCGCGCACCGCGTGCTCGACGACGAAGTGGGCGTCGAGCAGGATCGATTGGGCGCGGGTGAGCAGCGAATAGTCGCGATTGATATGGCCCCAGCGCGCCTGCACCATGCCGATTTCGGGGTCGGCGAAGGCGGGGACCGAGCGCTTCAGGAAGCCGGCCTGGGGCACGAAGTCGGCGTCAAAGACGGCGACGAATTCGCCGGCGGCGACCTTGAGCCCGGCGGCGAGGGCGCCGGCCTTGTAGCCGCAGCGATCTTCGCGGTGCAGGTGGTGGATGTCGACGCCCGCCGCGCGGTGCCGCTCGACGATGCCGTGCACGATGTCGCGGGTCTCGTCCGTCGAGTCGTCGAGCACTTGGATCTCGAGTCGATCCTGCGGATAATCCAAGGCCGCGACCGCGTCGATGAGGCGCTCCGCGACGTATTTCTCATTGAAGATCGGCAGCTGCACCGTCACCCGCGGCCAGACCGCGGGCTCGTCCACGGCGCCGTCGTTGTGGCGACGGGGCAGGGCGAGCGCCAAGGCAAGCCGATGCAGACCGTAGGCGGCCAAGACGCCCAGGACGGCGAAATAGAGTGACAGAACCCCAATCTCCATCCACTCCATCATGGCGCAGGACACTCCTTGTGTCGGCGGCGCCGCTCGTGGTGCTGCATGGAGCGCTGGTGCTGCTCGGAAATCCGGCTCGTCATGTGTTTTTGGCGGTGGGTTTTTGGATCGCGGCGGCGTTGGCTTGGGCGCTGGCGGTGAAGCGCCTCGAAGCTCGCCTGGACGTCCTGTCGTTGCTCGGCGTGGCGGCGGTGCTGCGGCTGGTTTTGCTGCCCTTGCCGCCGAGTCTTTCGGATGATGCTGTTCGCTATCTCTGGGATGGCCGGGTGGTGGCCTCGGGGGCGAACCCCTATCTGCTGGCTCCGAAGGATACGCGACTTTCGGAGCTCCAGGACGACGCGTGGCTCACGATGCCGCATAAGCACGTCCCGACGGTCTATCCGCCGCTGGCGCTCGTGGTCTTCTCGGTGGCGGGTTTTACGCCCGCGCCGTTTCTTGTTTTGAAGATCATACTCGTTCTCGCCGATTTGGTCGGCTGTTGGCTCTTGGCCCGCCTCGCACGCCGCCTCGGGGCGCCGGTCGGCCGGGCGGCCTGGTACGCCTGGTCGCCGCTGGTGACGCTCGAGGTCGCGGGTCAAGGCCACGTCGACGGCCTGATGGTGCCGCTGATGATCGCCGCCGTCGCCGCGCTCTACGCCCCGGCTAGGCCCTGGCGCGCCGGCGCCGCGGCGGCGGGGGGCGTCTTGGCCAAGCTGGTGCCGCTGGTGCTGCTGCCGATCTGGGCGCGGACGCTGGTTGACCGCCGACGCGAGTTCGAGCGGGCGAAGGTCTTCCTGGTGGCGACCGCTTTGGTCTTGATCATCGGCCTGCTGCCGGTGGTGGCGAGCGTCGGCGGCGTGCCGCCGGGCCTTTTGACCTACGCCAAGTCGTGGGACTGGAACGGTCCCCTCTACGAACCGCTGTGGCGCGCCATCGACGCCGTGGACCCGATCGACGGCGTGAAAGGGGGGTTGGATCGGCTTAAGGACTGGACGGGCTGGCACGACTTCTGGAATAGATTTTTCCCCCTCGTTTACCCCGAGTTCCTCGCCAAGCTGGTGCTGTGGGCTGGCTTCGGGCTTTTTTTCCTGGCGGAGCTGCGTCCGCACCGCGACGATCCGCGTCCGCCGGTGGCGGCGACGGGGCGGCTCGTGGGGGCGCTGCTGCTCACCGCCGCCACGGTCTACCCGTGGTACGTGCTGTGGGTCTTGCCGTGGGCGGCGCTCGCCCGCCGCGCGTCGTGGCTGACGCTCGCGGCGCTGCCGGCGGCACTGGCTGTGGCGTATGTGGTGGCGCGGCTGGATCGAGGCACGCCGGCGACGATGCTTGGCGTGGCGCCGGGCGACGTGAAGAAGCGCCTCGCGAAGCACCGCCATTACAGGCCGCGGTTCCACTTGGTGTCGCATCCGATCAACCACTTCGGCGAGAAAGTGCGCTGGGTTCTCGATTTGCTGGAAGCTCCGTACGAAGAGACCGACGTCGGCGCGATCCTCGTGGTGTTGCTCAGGGGGCGCTCGGTGCCGTGGCTCGTCGACAGACAATCGCATTCTATCGTCGGCAACTCGGACGAGATCGTCGCGTTCGCCGGAGCCGTCGTGGCGCCGACGATCGCCGATCCCTTGAAACGCCGCGCCGCAGAGACGCTCTGTCGCCGGACCGCCGAGACGATGCGCTGGGAAGCCGACTTGAATGCCTTGGGCCACGCGCTGCAGGGCTTTGCGTACGGCATCGCGCTCACCGCACCGGAGCCGTACCGTCTCTTCGGCCGCC
>JBCDKB010000616.1:0-4563 GCA_038747035.1 Acidobacteriota bacterium
ATTTTCACCTCGAGCACCATGCCCTGATGACGGTGCCGCACTACCGATTGCCAACGCTCCATCGCCTGCTCCGTGAGCGGGACGTCTTTGACGCGGTCAACTATGCGCCGAACTACTGGTCCGTGTTGAAGCAAGTCGGTAGCGAGCCGGCGGCTGCGTGAGATCACCGGTGCCGGCCCGGCTTAGCCGCTCGCGGTGGATTGGAGACTAGGGGAGCCGTCGTGACGACCACTGTGCTCATCGTTGAGGATGACCCCCAAATCTCCGGGCTACTCCGGACGAACCTCGAATCGACGGGGCTCACCTGCTTCGCGGTCAACGAGGGGTCGAAAGCGCTCGAGGCTTTTGACCGCGTCTCCCCGGCCCTGGTGATCCTCGACATCACGCTTCCTGGCATCGACGGCCTTGAAGTGCTTCGGCAGATCCGCCAGCGCTCCGCCGGAGCCGCGGCTGCGGTTCCGGTCTTGATGCTCACCGCCCGCGGCTCCGAAAGCGACAAAGTGCTCGGTTTCGAGATCGGCGCTGACGACTATGTGACCAAGCCCTTCAGCACTCGCGAGCTGGTGGCGAGGGTGCGCGCCCTCCTGCGGCGAACCCGCACAGAGGTCGTCGAGATTATTGAACGGGGAGGCCTCCGCATCGACCCCTCTCGGCGCCGCGTGTCGAAGAACGGCGTCGACGTCGAGGTGACGAGCCTCGAATTCGACGTGTTGCTCTTCATGGCTTCGCGGCCCGGCAGGGTCCTGACCCGGCAGGCCCTCATGGACCAGGTGTGGGGAGAGGGGCGGGTCGTGGATGATCGCTCCATCGATAGCCTCGTGTCGCGGTTGCGTCGCAAGCTCGAAGAGGACCCTGCAAAGCCGGCCTACTTGCAAACGGTTTGGGGGGCGGGCTACCGGTTCTCCGAAGGCCCGTACTCGCCATCGTGATGGCGTTTCTTTGATGTCGTGGGACTTCTGGCTCGGGCTGCTCACCGGCGCCGCCGGTGCCGCAGGGGGAGTGACGCTCCTGGCCCACCGGCGGCTAGCGGCCTGGACGGCGAGTCGGCAAGAAGCGCTCGAGCGTGAAGAGCGCGCCGAGGAAACCCGAAGGCATTTGCTCGCGGACGTCTCACACGAGCTCGCGACGCCGCTGACCGCCATCCGCGGCGGCGCTGAAACGTTGCTGGATGCGACCATTCCGCTCCGCGAAACCGAACGCAACCAGCTGGTCGGCGATATCTTGGCTGCGTCCAATCGGATGCAGGTCTTGATCGAAGATCTCTTCGACCTAACCCGGCTCGAAGCGGGCGCGGTCGATCTCCGGACCGAGCGGCTCGACTGGTCGTCCCTTTGCCGACATCTCGTCGACCGCTACGGCGCCCGATTCAGCGAGATGGGACTCAGCCTTCAATACGCCGGGCCGGCGGAACCGGCGTGGGTGGAAGCCGACGGTCGCCGACTGGAGCAGGTTCTTGAGAATCTGCTCGCCAATGCCCTGCGCTACGTGACCGCGCCGGGTCGGGTGAGGGTGGTCCTCAAGACGGTCTCAAGCCCCGACGGCCAAGCTCGGCACCGGCTGCGGGTGGTTGATGATGGCCCCGGATTTCCGACGGCCGACCTGTCCCGACTTTTCGATCGCTTCTACAAGAGCGACCGGGATCGATCGTCGCCGGGGTCTGGTCTGGGCCTAGCCATCGTCAAAGAGCTCGCGGAGCGTCACGGCGGCTCCGTGGTGGCCGGCAACCGTGATCCCGGTCGCGGCACCGGCGCCGTCGTGACCCTGGAGCTGCCCGCGGCCGAACCGCCGGCCTAGGGAAGCGAAAGCGGGGCGAGCGTCACCCGCAGGTCCGCCTCGCCCGGGGGGGGGATACATGCTGGATCTTTCAGATCCGGGGGAGCTTCGGGTGTGAAGCCCGGGTTCGAGAAGGAGCGTGCCTCTTCCCATAGATAAATGACTATTTATCGAAGGGCTGCCACATCTCTGCCCAGTCTCCTGCCTACTCTGGTCACTGTCGCGGCCACCGGATGCCGCGCCCCACTGCGAAGGAGATTTGCCATGAAGCTTCCCAAAAATAGTTCACTCATCGCCTTTGTGCTCAGCCTGGCCGGCCTCGCTGCGGTCCACGTCTCGGCCCAAGGCGGGGACCAAACCGACCCGCTGCCGTCTTCTGAGGAGTTCCCGTCGTCGCCGGTCCTGCGGATTGAACGCGGCGCTAAATCGGCCGTGTCGCCCCCGGCTCAAGAGGGCTTCCGGACCATTGACGGCAGCGGAAACAATCTTCGGGAACTCCAGATGGGGGCGGTCGGCGTCCACTTGCAGCGCTGGACCGACGCCGACTACGGCGACGGTGTGTCCTCGCTGGCTGGCGCCCATCGTCCCAGCGCCAGGGAGGTTTCAAACGCGGTCTGCGCCCAGTCTGAATCGATGCCCAACGAGCTTGGCGTCACGGACTTTATTTGGCAGTGGGGACAATTCCTCGACCACGATCTGAGCTTGACCGAAGGTGTCGATCCGGCGGAGCCCGCCAATATCGTGGTGCCGACGGGCGACTCCTTCTTCGACCCGACGGGGCAGGGCGGGGTCACGATGGACTTCAACCGAGCGATCTACGATCCGGTGTCCGGCTCCAACGGCGGCAACCCCCGCGAGCAGATCAACGAGATCACGGCGTGGATTGACGCTTCTAACGTCTACGGTTCTGAAGATGAGCGGGCCGAAGCGCTGCGCGCCCACGACGGCACCGGCCGGCTCGCCACCAGCGCCGGGGACATGATGCCCTTCAATACCGCCGGCCTGCCGAATGCCGGCGGCACGTCGCCGACGCTCTTCTTGGGCGGCGATGTGCGCGCCAATGAGCAGGTGGGGTTGGCGGCCATCCACACCCTATTCGTGCGCGAGCACAATTTCCAAGCGGACCGCATTCGTGCGGAGAACGCCCAGCTGGACGGTGACCAGGTCTACCAGAGGGCCCGCCGGATCCTCGGGGCCCAGATGCAGGTGATCACCTATCGTGAATTCCTGCCGGCGCTGCTTGGGCCTGACGCCCTGCGCCCCTACCAGGGCTACCGCGACGACGTCGACGCCTCGATTGCTAACGACTTCTCGACCGCCGCCTACCGCTTCGGCCACAGCACCTTGAGCCCGAGTATGCTCCGTCTGAGTGCCGACGGCTCTGCCATCGACGCCGGTCACTTAGCGCTGCGCGACGCGTTCTTTCAATCTCATCGGCTGACGACCGAGGGGGGCCTCGCGCCGATTTTCAGGGGGCTGTCGACCCAGGTCGCGCAGGCGGTCGACGCCTTCATCATCGACGATCTGCGGAATTTCCTTTTCGGCCCTCCTGGTGCCGGAGGCTTTGACCTGGCGTCGCTGAATATCCAGCGAGGCCGCGACCACGGCATCGGGTCTTATAACGAGGCTCGACGCGCGTTTGGCATGCCGCCGGCCCGGGACTTCGACGATGTTTCGAGCGATCCGGAGGTCCAGGCCCGGTTGCAGGCAGCCTATGCGGATGTCGACGACATCGACCTGTGGGTCGGCGGCCTTTCGGAGGACCGGCGCCAGGACGCCATGGTCGGCAATCTCTTCTTCCGGATCATCCGTCGACAGTTCGAAGCGCTTCGCGACGGCGATCGCTACTGGTACTCGCGGGTGCTCAATACCGCGGATAGGGAGCTTGTGGAAGGCACGCGGCTGTCGGACATCATCCGCCGGAATACGGCGGCGGGCTTCGAGGTCCAGGACGATGTTTTCCATGCGACGGACGGAGACGCAGGGATTATCTTTGCCGACGGCTTTGAGTCCGGGGGCCCGGGCGGCTGGTCGGCTGTGATTGGCGGAAACTAGCGCCCCGAGATTGGCGGCAAAGAAAAAAGGGCGTCTCCGCGTTGGGGACGCCCTTTTTTGCGGCGCCCTGGGTTCAGGGCGCCGACGCACGTTTGGATCGACTAGAACGGAATGTCGTCGTCGTCAGCCGGGCCAAAGTCGCCGGAAGGACCGCCGCCGCCGGCCGGACCACCGCCGCCTCCGCCGCCACCGCCGCCGGCCGGGCCACCGCCTCCGCCGCCGCCGTAATTGCCGCCTCCGCCGCCACCGCCGTAGTTGCCGCCTCCGCCTCCGCCGCCGTAGCCGCCTCCACCGCCGTAATCGCCTCCGCCTCCGCCGCCTCCGCCGCGACTGCCGAGCATCTGGAAGTTGTCGCAGATCACTTCGGTGCGGTAGCGCTTCTCACCGGAGTTGCGGTCTTCCCAAGAGGACGTCTTGAGGTGGCCTTCGACGAAAATCTGCTTGCCGCGGGTCAGGTACTGGCCCGCGATTTCGGCCTGCCGGCCCCAGCAGACGACGTAGTGCCATTCGGTTTGCTCTTGACGGTTGCCGTCGCGATCATTCCACCGGCGGGTGGTGGCGACGCTGAAGTTGGCGACACTCTGGCCAGAGGCCGTGGAACGCACTTCGGGATCTCGGCCGAGGTTGCCGACCAAGAAGACTTTGTTGACCATGGGGGTTCTCCTTAAGGGAGCCGGTATCATATCCGCCCGCGGCCGGCTCTCCTAGCCGCGCGCGCCGGAGGTACAACTCGAC
>JBCDKB010000617.1:0-4560 GCA_038747035.1 Acidobacteriota bacterium
GCCCCGGAGGCCTATGGCGTCGACGGGGCCTATCCGAACGCCCTCGGCCACTACCGACTGGCCGGGGTCTGCGAGAGTGGGCTCGCCGAGCCTTGGGGGTTGCGACCGCCGGGGCCGGGCCGCGACCTCTCCCCGCCCGCCCCGCCGAAGGACTTGCCGAATCCCGTCGGGCGTGGCCTCGGCATCACGGTCGGCGCCGCCGCCGCGACGGGCGAGGCCGCCGTAGGCCGGACACCACCGCCGGGGCGCCGTGAGCTCACGCTCCAGCTCGACGCCGACTCGAGCTTCTGCTGCCTGGCTCTGGTGGACGCCGCCGACCCTGCGGCGGATCCCGGCGCCAAGGGGCGCACCGCCGGTCGTCCGAGTCTCGATGAGGTCCTCTCCGGCCCGCTCTTGGGGCTGGCGTCTCTCTGCGGTGTCGTGGACGTCGCGGTCGAGGATCCGGCCGCAGACGGCGGCCGCGGGCTCGAGCTGGGTTTGCCGGTGCCCCTGCGCACCGAGCTCACGTCGTCCCTGCGCTCTGCGGAGCTGGTCGAGACCCCGTTGAACGATCTGTCGGTCTCGTCGTCGGGGTCATTCATCGGCCGTGCCGACGCCGACGGTCAGGCCGACGCCGCGGGCTCCCTGTCTGTCCGGACTGCCTTCCTCGGGGCCCTCACCGCCCTGAACCCCGAACTTCCGACGCCCGACGTCGAGCTGCGCGTTGCGGTTTCGCCGCAGATCGACGGGTCGTCGACGGAATTCTTTGTGGATCTCCGGCTCCGTGCTTGCTGGACCTTTGAGTCCGAGTTCGTTCTGCCGCTGCCGGGTGCGCCGGCCGGCGCCTGGCGCGGTCTTGAGACCGAGCCGGCCCAGCTGCTTCTTTTCCTGCGCTTGACGACCCGCCCTGAGCTCACCGCCGACGTTCCGCTGGAGCCGCAGCGGCGTCCGACCCGCGATTCTTTGTCGGGCACGGCTCGGCAAGCGGATCTGCCGACGCTCGCGGTTCTTGAAGCGGACTACGACCTCCACGCCGAGGCCCTCGGGGGCGGAGCGCGGGACGAGCGGCGTCTCCTGGGTTTGACGCGCGTCGACCTCGGGGAGTCGGTCGGCCATCTTCAGCCGGTGCTGTTTTCCCTGGAGTCGCCGACGGTCCTGCGCGGCGGGCGGCGCTTGCTCGGATTCGATGGGGAGGTTCGCTTCCCGCGCCGCCTCTGGCGTCGGCGCTTGCCGTCGTGGCAGCACCTCGTGCCGACCCTCGGCGTCGTCGAGCGTCATTCCGGCGCCTTTCTCGGCGGCTTGAGGCTGGCGGCCCACTCGAACGGCTTGCCGGAGGCGGTGGAGTGCCGGATCGACGCCACGGGTCGCCTTTCGGAGGACGACGGGCAGCTCTGGCTCGATCTGGAGGGTGGGGCGCGGGTCGAGCTCGGGGAAGGGACTCCCTTTACCTTTTCCGGCGCCGCCGGCGCCTTGGACGGACCGTCGACGGTGACCTTTAGGCTCCGCCTTGAAGCGACCGGCGCCATGGCCGCGCCCGGCGGCGTCTTGTCGGGCGAGGAGCGCCTGGTCTCGAGGAGTCGGCAGCTCTTTTCCTTCCGCTATGTGTTGCCGCCGAGGCCGAATGAGAAAACGGTTTTCGAATACACCAACCACTCCACCGGCGGCCGCTTCCAGCTGACGTGTCCCCTGCGGCTGCTCTTTGCCCGTTCCCCGGGGGCGGGTTCGAAACGCGAGCCAGATACGGTCATTCTGGAAGGGCTCGGCGCGTGGAGCGACGGCGGCGCGGCGCCGTCGTCGACGCTGCGTCATCTGATTTTCGTCTGTCGGACGTCGAAGGCCGCACCCTACGTCGCCGTTTTGATCGACGGCGGCGTGCTCTCGAACGTCGACGCCGGCCAGGCCTAATCGGACTCCGCGGCGACGAATGTGCTAAAACATGCGCTTCGCGGCCGGGGCTCCCGGCCAACCCCTTTGTCCAGGAGGATCCGACGTGTCCAACGACGTCGTTACGATGCAAAAGATCGTCTCGCTCGCTAAGCGACGGGGCTTCGTCTACCAAAGCTCTGAAATCTACGGCGGCCTGCGCTCGTCCTACGACTACGGTCCGATGGGCGTCGAGCTGAAGCGCAACCTGATGAACGAGTGGTGGCGCGCGATGGTGCACAGCCGGGAAGACATCGTCGGCCTCGACGCGTCTATCGTGATGCACCCACAGGTGTGGCGCTCGAGCGGCCATCTGGCGTCGTTCAGCGACCCGCTCGTCGACTGCAAAGTCTGCGGCGAGCGCTTCCGCGCCGACAAAGCGCCGCGGGCCAGCGAGGGCGACGACCTCGAGATGAACTTCGCGGATAAAGGGCGAGCCAAAGCGGCCCTCGAGAAGGTCCAAGGCTTCGTCGGTGACGGAACGACTGTCATCCGCCAGGGCAAGACGTTACGCGGCGTGGTCGCCGGCGACCGCGGCTACGTGTGTCCATCGTGCGGGGCGCCTTACCTGTCGGAAGAGCGCCAATTCAACCTCATGCTCCGGACCTTCCTCGGGCCCGTCGACCCGGTCGGGGACGTCGTCAAGGCGGTGCAAGAAGCCGTCGAGTCGGGTGAAGACCCGCGGGTGGCGGCGGAGAAGTCGCTGTCCGAGGTGTCGTTCTACATGCGTCCGGAAACGGCGCAGGCGATGTTCGTGCAGTTCGCGAACGTGCTCCAGTCGACCAGCATGAAGGTCCCCTTCGGTATCGCCCAGATGGGCAAGAGCTTCCGCAACGAGGTCACCGTCGAGCACTTCATCTTCCGCTCGGTGGAATTCGAGCAGATGGAGATGGAGTACTTCGTGCCGCCGGGCAAGGGCCCGGAATGGCTCGAGTATTGGAAAGAACGCCGCATGGCCTGGTGGTCGACTTACCTACGCGGCGAGAATCTACGCCTGCGCTAGCACGGCGACGATGAGCTGGCCCACTATTCCGACGGCTGTTTCGACGTGGAATACATGTTCCCTTGGGGCTGGGACGAGCTCGAGGGCATCGCCTCACGTACGGATTACGACCTCAATGCCCACACCCAGGGTTCGGGCAAGAAGCTCGTCTACTTCGACCCGGAAGCGGAGAATCCGGAGACCGGCAAGAAGGGCTGGCGCTATATGCCCCACGTCATCGAGCCGGCGGCCGGTGCGACCCGCGGCGTCTTGGCGGTGCTCTGCGACGCCTACGACGAGGAGCCCGCCGACGCCGACGGCAAGGGGGCCCGCACCGTCCTGCGCCTGCACCCGAGGCTGGCGCCGATCAAGGCCGGAATCCTGCCGCTGGTGAAGAAAGACGGCATGCCCGAGAAGGCCCGCCAGATCGTCGAGCGCTTCCTCGACGCGGGCATCAACGCAAAATATGACGCCCAGCATGCGATCGGTAAACGCTACGCCCGCCACGACGAAATCGGAACGCCCTATTGCCTGACCGTTGACGGCGAGACCATGAAAGACGACACCGTGACCATCCGCTACCGCGACGACCGTCGCCAAGAGCGGATCGCGATCGACGAGGCGGTGTCCGTGGTCCGTCGCGCGCTGGCGGAAGGCGCGCGCTGAGGAGAGCCTTGCCATGAAACGAAATCATGAGTTGATCTACAGCGAGGCCATGGGGCGTCGCATGAACGTCTGGTGCTACGGGCACTGGGGAACGCCGCTTCTCGTTTTCCCGTCCGCCGCCGGCATGGCCCATGAATGGGACATGCAGGGCATGCTCGAGACGCTCGCGCCGCTGATCTACGGCGGCAAGCTGAAGCTGTACTGCCCGGAGTCGAATGTGTCCAAGGCCTGGACCGACAAAGAGCAGCATCCGGCGATTCGCATTAAAGCCCACGTCGCCTACGAGCGCTTCATCATGGAAGACATGGTGCCGGCGATCCGAAAGGACTGCAATAGCGACTCGATCAAGATCTCAGTATCGGGTGTGAGCCTCGGAGCCTTCTACGCGGCCAATTTCGCGCTCAAGCATTCCGATGTCTTCAACTACGCCCTGTGCATGTCTGGGCGCTATTTGGCGACCCACTTCACCGGCGGCTACAGCAACGACGAGATCTACTTCAACAACCCCATCGCCTACGTCTCGAATATGCACGGTGATGAGCTGGAGAAGGTGCGCAAGAACACCCACCTCACCCTGGTGGTGGGCCGCGGGCGGTTCGAAGAGGGGTGCACGGAGGAGACCGAGACCCTCGCCAATATCCTGCGCCACAAAGGCATCTCGCACCACCACGACCTCTGGGGTCACGACGTGAGCCACGATTGGATCTGGTGGCGTCGCCAGGCGCTGATGCACCTGAACCACCGGTTCCGCAACGCCTAGGGCCCCCGCCTTCGGCGAGGCGATCGTACCGTTGGGCGACACTCTGGCTTAGGGGCGGGGCTTGTCCTCTCCCGCGCCAGCACGTCGATGTTCCGGTTGCCCGAAGCTTCTAGCCTCCGACAGGCCCCAGGCTTTTTCGGTGCGTGATCGGGTCCAAAGAGACTTGTTGTCGATCTGGACCCACCAGTGTTATCTGGACCCACTAGTGTTGCAGTGCGATTAGTAGGCCGACTGCTAACTTGGACGGCAC
>JBCDKB010000618.1:0-4544 GCA_038747035.1 Acidobacteriota bacterium
CCCGTGACCGTGAAGTATCGGCTGCGGTCGTAGATCTCGATCGCCCCTCGACCGAGCTTGCGCCTGCATCGATCACCCGGCTTCTGAGCCTTGACGATCAAGTGAAGCCCACGGCCGCTCGGACTGACCTCGACATAGGCACCGCTGCCGAATCGCTCAAGGAGTCTTGACGCCCAGTCGCAGAGGGCGCCGTTCTCGTCGATGACGTTATCGAGGTCGATGCCGAGATACGGATCCTCCTCGGAGAAGACGAATCCCACGCCGTCGTTGCCGGCAAGAGCACGGCACGCTTCATCGAAGCTGCTCCAGGTCGCCGGGTCGTTGGCCTTGGCCGGTCTGCCCGTTCTCGAGCAGTAGGGGAGCTTGGTCTTCTTGCCCTGCCGCGTCTCGCTTCGCCAGACAACCCACTGCGAAAGGCATTTCAACTCTTCCGGAACGCTCTTCAATGCCGCCCGGCTGTCAGGCCGCATTTCCGTCGTCCGTCGTCGAGGTGCGGCGTCGTCCTTCGATCCAGGCTTCGATGTC
Source organism: Acidobacteriota bacterium (assembly GCA_038747035.1). GTDB lineage: Bacteria > Acidobacteriota > Thermoanaerobaculia > Multivoradales > J023 > JAUIJL01. The sequence goes on from JBCDKB010000618.1 coordinate 526, forward strand.
GGTGACTTGGTAGCGAATGGCTCGTGCGGAGACGTGGATGAAGGGAGGACCTCCGCCTTCGGTGCGCCACTTCTGGAGGGTCCTGACGGAGAAACCGATGAGCTTTGCGGCCTCTTTCTCGGAGAGCAGTAGGGGGTGATGGTGGGTCGTCACGATGAACCTCGCTTACGCTTGAGCCGCGGTGTCGCGGCTCGAGATGCCTGGTGATGAGACCTTCCCGCTGAAGGCTCGCTGGCGAGGAGTGTCGTGCGATCTTTTGCGAGTTTAGGAATGCGTCAGTCGTTCGAAACGGCCGCTTCGGGCGGTGGTCCGAGAGTCCCGCGTAGCAGAAAAGATCGACGGGTATCGGAATGCGTCACTCGGGGGTTGAGGCGGGCATCTGATGCTAAAAAATGCAGTAGATACGGGCGCTTTCTGAAGATCTAGAAAGCGTCACCGGCGGTCATGGCGTTGGCCAAATCAGACCCAATAGCGTCGCCTGCTCTCCGGATCGAGTCGTCTGCGAGGTGGGCATACCTCTGAGTCGTTGTGATCTTGCTGTGGCCGAGCAGCCTCCCGACGACAGCGAGATTCTGGCCGCCGTTGACCCCAAAGCTCGCATAGGTGTGGCGAATGTCATGGATTCTGACGTCGGGAAGCTCAGCTTCCTTCCGGATCCGTTCCCAGATCGCCTGAAGACTCCGGCGCCGAGTGCCGGGCTTCTCACCAGGGACAACCCACGGATTTCCTTCAGCAGGCTCCAGTCCTTCCAGAATCTCAATCGCCGGTCCGTTGAGCAGTATGGTGCGCTTGCCTGTCTTCGAATCGGGTAGGTGTAGGCACCGCCGCTCGAAGTCGACCTCTTCCCAGCGGAGCTTCAGGATCTCCGCGGATCGGCAGCCGGTCAGGACCAGCAGCCGAATCGCGGCGATCGCATACGGACAGGTGGCCCGAGCCGCCTCGAAGAGATTCAAGACGCCGCCTAACCGACGGAGTCTGGAGCTCCAGCGGGGCCGCACCCTCGGCGCGACCGGCTGGGCGGACCGCACCCGCTACGTCTTCACCTTCCAGACCACGCCGGATCGGGTGCAGGTGCGGGTCAACGGCGTTCTCGAGCTGGACGTTCGCGGAGACTTCAGCTTCGGCTCCGGACGCTTCGGCTTCTACAACTTCTCTCAGGAATTCGTGCGCTACAGCGCCTTCTCGAGTCAGGGTCTCACCTTCTTTGAAGGGGAGCCTGCGACGATCTCCCTACCCTTCTCGGATGTCGGCGTGCTCGACACCCACACCGCCACCATCGACTGGCGAGACGGCACCGTCGAGCCGGGCACGGTGGTCTCGGCCGATGGCTCGGGGCTGGTCAGCGACGCTCACGCGTACTCGGACGACGGCACCCCGCAGATCGAGATCTGCGTCACGGATGATGACGGCGGCGAGGACTGCGGAGCTTTTCCGGCGACGGTGATCAACGTGGAGCCGAGCTTCTCCGTCGGCCCGGATCGCCTGGCCTACGTCGGCGAGGGTCTCGTGGTCGAAGTGCCGTTTACCGATCCCGGAACGGCCGACACCCACACGGCGACGATCGACTGGGGCGACGGCATCGCCGAGGCCGCGACGGTCGCGGGCGGCGCCGGGTCGGGCACGGTCACCGGATCTCACGACTACGCCGCGGAGGGCACCTACACCGTCGAGGTCTGCGTCACGGACGATGACGGCGGCAGCCGGTGCGACACCTTCGAGGTGACGTGGCTCGAGCCGCGCCTCGACTTCTCGATCACCAAGACCGCGAGCCTCGGGGCCGTGCGCCCGGGTGAAACGCTGGTCTACGGGCTCACGGTGGACAATCTGGGCACCCGCGAGCCGCAAAACCTCATCGTCCGCGACGCGCTGCCGAGTGGGCTCGACTTCATCGCGGCGAGCGCCGGAGGGGTGTTCGACGCCGCGACCCGGACGGTCACCTGGACTCTGCCGCGCCTGGACTTCGAGTCGAGCGTGGAGCTTCAGCTGATCACCTCGGCGCCGGCGGACAGCGCCGCTTTCGGCACGCCGCTCGTCAATACGGCGAGCGTGGAGGACGATGGCCGATTCGGCCCCGATCTCGATCCGTCAAACAACCTATCGACCGCGGAGTCGGTGGCGTGGGACGGCATGACTCCGCGCGTCGGGGCCGTGACCCAGGCGCTCAGGCTGGAAGAGAACGAGGATCTCTCGATTCTCGCCCGCTTCGACGATCCCTACCTGGCGACTGCGCCACCGTCGATTCCCGTCACCGGTCTCATCGCGGAGTGGAGCTTCGATCAGGCGAGCGACCCCTTCCTGGGCACCGGCCCCAGCCGCTACCCGGCGCGTTTAGGCTCTGTCCCGGGCGCTGACCCCAACGATCCGGCCTACGCCTGCGCGGTGGGCATAGCGCCCGTCGCCGGCAACCTGTGCGCCCTCGAGTTGACGGGCCGCAGCACCGACGCCACGGACGACTTCGTTTCGGTCGCAAACGAACCCGCCCTCGACTTCACCGCCGCCTACACCCTGAGCGGCTGGGTCCGCTGGGATAGCGCGGTCAACGATCACCGGCCGATCTTTATCCGCGGCGCAGCCGACGGGACAACGAACGCCAACGACCTGGAGGTCTACATCCAGCGCAACTCCCGCGATCTGGTGGTTTACCACAACCGGGGTAACGGCGGTTCCGCCCGTTTCGTGACCTTCGGGGATCCGCCGCGCGACCGGCTTTTCCACCTGGCGGTGACCTATGACGGCGCCCGCGTCCGGGTTTACTACGACGGCGTCGAGCAGGGCTCCGGGTCTCTGGTTCCGGCGCTCGCCACCGGCCGCGACTGGATGTTCGGCAAGGTCGACCACTCCGCCTTCGGCGGCGGCCGCACCCGCTACTTCGATGGCCTGATCGACGAAGTGCGCTTCTATGACCGCGCCCTGGGCGTCCCCGAGGTGGAAGCGCTGGCCGCGAGGTCCGGTGTTGGCGAGGCCCACACGGCGACGATCGACTGGGGTGATGGCACCGTCGAGGCCGGGGTTCTCAACGATCCGCTCGGCGGCTTGATCTCCGGCACTCACCGCTACCTCGATGACTACGCGGGCGATATCGAAATCTGCGTCACCGACGACGCCGCGAACGTCGGATGCGGGCGGATCCCCGTCGAGGTGGAGAATGTGGCGCCCGGCGTCAACGACGACAGCGATATCGACCTTCGCCTCTGGCAGGCCGAGGGCCTCGACGACGAATTCGACTGGGACGTTGCGGCCGACGGCAGCTCGGTGCTCCAGAGGCTCAACGGACCGCCGACCTTTTTCTACGGCGACTTCTCGGCCTTCAGCACGCGCATCGAGGGCACCATCGAGGTCCGAACGAGAGACGATGATGACTTCATCGGCTTCGCTCTGGGCTATCTGCCGGGCGACCTGACGAACCCGGATGCCGAGTACCTTCTGGTCAACTGGAAGCGTCTCGAACAGAGCATCAGCGAGAGCGCGTCGTCGTTCGTCGGCTGCGAGCGCAGCGCGAGCGACGTTCGCGGGCTGCGGGTGGCGCGGGTTCTCGGCACGCCCCTCGAGGCGGAGTTCTGGAGCCATAACGACGCGCCGTGCAACGGGCCAGAAAACGGCCTCGAGGTGCTAGCCCGCGGCGCCACTCTGGGCGATGTGGGCTGGGAGCCGTTCACTCCCTATACCTTCACCTTTGAGTATCTGCCCAACCGCCTGCGCGTGTTCGTCAACGGACAGCTTGAGATCGACGTGGAGGGCGATTTCCCGAACGGTCGATTGACCTTTTACAACCACTCCCACGCCCAGGTGCGCTACAGCGCCTTCAGGTTTCTCCCTCGGGAGTTTGACGAGGGGCAGGCGGTGGATTTGGAGGCGTTCTTCACCGATCAAGGGCCGCTCGACACTCACGTCGCCGAATTTGATTGGCAGGACGGCACCGTGACGCCCGGCGTCATCGATACGGTGTTCAGCGCCGCGCGGGGAAACCACGTCTTTCTAGACAACGCGCTCTATCCGGTGGAGGCGTGCGTCACCGACGA
>JBCDKB010000619.1:0-4537 GCA_038747035.1 Acidobacteriota bacterium
CCCCCGGCGTAGGGGCTGGGCTTGCCCCAGCCCGCTGACTCGTCACTGAGACTGTTGTTCTCGATGGTGTTCTTCAGAACGCTCAAACGCCCTAAGAAGCTCGGCTTCAACTCGCCGAGGCGGGGACAAGCCCCGACGCTACTCCGGAACTTGCTCCAGACCCCCTCGTACTAACTCTTTCGCGACCAGACGAGTCGACGCACCAAAGCGAAGGGCGAAAGCACTTGCCTCCGGCGTAGGGGCTGGGCTTGCCCCAGCCCGCTGCTGAGAGACGGGGCTCAGCTCTTCGATGGAGTCCATCGGGCCCGCCTCGCAGCGACAGCCTTAGTCGACGACGGAAGACGGCTCCGGCAGCGGCGTCTGCTTGCGCGATACCCAGGCCACCCACAGGCCGGTACCGAGGATCGCCACCGCGCCGCCGAGGCCGAAGAGGCGTTGGAAGGTCGCTTGCAGCTGCTCGAACGAGCCCGCCGCCATCAGCCCCAGCGCCATTAAGAAGCTCACGAAGGCCACCACCGACACGGCGTTCGCCGCCATCGACGGCAGGAAGCGAAGCCGGAAGGCGCCCGCGCCGTAGAGCATGAAATTGCGGAAGAACGGCAGAAATCGGTTGATCAACAGCACCTTCTCACCATGCTCCGACAGGAGGTGGCGCAGCTTCTCCGGGGCCTTGCCCGTGCGCCGGAACCGGGCGAGGTAGTCGATCGCCTGGGCGCCGAAACGACCGCCGAGCACGAAGGCGACGGCCGAGCCCAGGATACTGCCGACCACCGCCGCGACGAAGACTTCGTGGGCTCCGACCACACCTTGTCCGGCGAGGAAGAAACCGAAGAGCATCATCGAGTCCCCGAGGTACGGCGGGAACACAAACTCTAGCCACGCCGAGAGGAAAACCAAAATCAACACCGCCGAGGGCGGCAGCGACAGGGCAAAGGCGAGGAGTTCGTTGAGCGTGGACATAAGGTCGAGGGCAGACGCCGGGGACGGCCGGGGGGCGCGTCGGCCGCGGGCGCGCCAGACGGCGTCGCATTGTAGCCGGAAAATCCCAGATCTTCGCGGGGACGCCTTCTCGGGAGCGCCGGCCGGGGCTTCTGATGGTCTACACACTTTGCCGCGATGCGTCATTTTACGCCACAGTGCGGCTTGAGCTGTGATAAAAATTACGGGTGACCCGCCTGCGGCCCGCCAAGCCCCTGCCCCGGCACCGTCGCCGGCGCTTTTACCGCGTGCTCTTCTTCTTCGGGCGCGCGGCGGCCGGCATTGTGGTGCGGGACATCCTCTGCAACCGCTCGGGCCTCCGCTGGGTCCGCGGCAACGTCAGCGGTCGCTGGAGCCGCCTGGCGACGCGCTATCGCGGGCTCGCCCTGGAGCTCGGCGGTATCTGGATCAAGCTCGGCCAGTACCTGTCGACGCGGGTCGACATCTTGCCCATCGAGGTGACCAAGGCGCTCACCAACCTCCAGGACGAAGTGCCGGCGGAGGACTTCGACGCGGTCCGGGCGGTGATTGAAACCGAGCTCGGCCGCCCGCTCCAAGACATCTACTCGACCTTCTCCGAGCGGCCCCTAGGCGCCGCGTCCTTCGCCCAAGCCCACGAGGCCCAGCTACCGAACGGCGAGCCCGTGGTGGTGAAGGTGCTGCGCCCCGGCATCGACGAGATCGTCGAGACCGACTTGCGGGCCTTTTCCATCACGCTTTCGTGGTTCGAATTCTGGCCGCTGGTGCGCAAGCGGGTCGACCTGAAATGGGTCGAAGAGGAGTTCATCACCACCACCCGCCGCGAGCTCGATCTGCGCCAGGAGGCGCGCCACGTCGAGCGATTCGCCGAGCTCTTCGCCGACGACCGGGGCGTGGGGGCGCCCCGCATCGAGTGGGAGTACACCGGCGAGCGGGTGCTGACTGAAGAAAACGTCGCTTACATCAAGATCACCGACGTCGCCGGTCTGCGCGCCAACGGCATCGAGCCGAAGCGCGTGGCGAAGCAGCTCTACCGGGCCTTTATGGAGCAGATCTTCGTGCACAACTTCGTGCACGCCGACCCGCATCCAGGGAATATCTTCGTGCGGCCCCTGCCGCGAGAGCCGACGCTGCTCGACGAGTTTACGCAGCGCGCCGGCGAAGCGGCGGAAGCCCTCGGCGTCGAAGAGCCGCCCTTCGGCGGCGGCGGCACCCCGTTCCAGCTCCTGTTCATCGACTTCGGCATGATGGCGGAGATCCCGCCGCGGCTGCGGGCCGCCCTGCGCACATTTCTCATCGGCGTCGGCAGTCGAGACGCGGCGGCGGTGATCCAGGCCCTGCGCGATTCCGGGAGCCTGCTCCCCGGCGCCGACCTGGGGCAGCTCGAGGAAGCCCTCGAGGCGGTTTTCGACCGCTTTTGGGGCGTCGACATGGCGCGCATCAAGAACACCGGCTTCCAGGAGGCTGCCTCGCTGTGGAGCGAATTCGGCGAGCTCCTGCTCGAAACGCCGATCCAGGTCCAGGCCGACTTCATGTTCACCGGCCGCGCCGTCGAGCTCCTCTCAGGCATCACGTCGACTCTGGACGCCGAATTCAACCCCTGGGATGAAGCCATCCCCTTCGCCCAGAAACTCGCCTTCGAAGAATTTTTCGACTGGCGGGTCCAGGGGCAAGATCTAGCCCGCCAGCTTCGCGCCCTCGGCCGCATTCCCCACGAGATCACCCGCACCACCGGCCTGCTCCAGCGCGGTCGCTTGACCGTACGCACCGCCCTCGCGCCCGATACCCGGCGCCGGCTCGAGCGCGTAGACCGCACCCTGGTGAGGCTCGAGAGTACGGTGCTCGGCGTCGGCGTGCTGATCGCCGGCGCCGTGATTTACGGCAGCGACGCGTCGATGGGCACGGCGATGCTGGCGGGCGGCGGCGTCTTGACGCTGCTCGCCCGCCTGCGCCGGAGCTGACTCGCTGGCTCTCCGGCGAGAGCCAGTCGGGTCCGTTCAGGTCTACCCTCGCAGACCCCACGCACCGTCAAGCGTCGCCGATTTTGATCGTCTTGCGCACGTAAGACGTTTGGGACGTGAGCTCGTCGCGGACCGTCACGGCGACCCTCGACAGCCCCGGCCGCATGGCCAGCACCACTTCGTAAATGAAGTCCTTGGTCTTGGCGATGTCAATCTCGGCGGCGGGGATCTGGATCGTATGCGGCGGCTGCTGCTCCACCGGCGACAGGCTGCCTTCGCCGTCCATCACCGCCACGGCCACCTTGACGCGGCCGATGTACTGGTTGGTCTGCGGCACGAGGGTGAGCTTGCCGAGGGGAATCTTCACCTCGACCGGCACGAGCGATGACTTCCCGTCGGCCTTAGAGCTGCCGAAGCCGACATCCACTTCCAGCGGATTTCCGACGGCGCCGTAGATCAGCGACGACAGGGTCGAGTCCGCCATCCGTGAGGAGATGCTCTTGTCGCGGTAGCCCCGGCGGTATCGCACTTTGACGTCGTCGCGCTTCACTTTGACCTTGATGTCGTAATAGCGACCGCTGCCGAAGTGCCCGGGCTGGTAGCCGAGCGAGTAGTAGTTGCGAAAATCGTTCAGGAACTTATTCAGGCCCGCCTCGATGGCGTTGGTGTTGGTCACCGCCTGCCCGCCGGTATCCGCGGCCATCTTGTGCATCGGTTCGCGCATATTGGCGTTGTTGACCGTGTCTATGAACGGCAGGCCGCCGCCCTGGGTGGTGCCGGCGAATTCCGCGGACACCGACGAGTTCGCCCGAAGGCCGCGGGCGTCGAGCGAATAGAACGTCACGCTGGCCGAGTTCGCCTGACTGATCAGATTCTCGTACCGGTGCGACATGTCGTAATTGCCCGACTCCATCCGCGCCCGGGAGCGCGGGAAACGCTCGTCCACGTAATAGAAGAGGTCTTCGCCGACCTTCTGGGGAATGCCGTCGGACACGTAGAGCAGCGCCTTGCGACCTTTGAGGCCGGAGAGCAGCTCGAGCTGGCGAGATAGGCCCCGCAGGCCGATGGTCATTTCGGTCTGCACGGACTCGGCGTAGCTGCGCGCCGCCGACAGGGCGAGAAAGTCGCTGGTCGCTTCGCTGATCTCTTCGATCGCCTGCTGCCGCTCCTGCTCCCGCTGGCTGGCGATACCGGACAGGCCCTCGAGCTCGATCAGCGCACTCGCCACCGCCCCCATATCCGTGGTGAACCCCTGGCGCAGGTGCAGTGACCGGTCATAGCTGACGATCATCACCCGATCGTCGCGGCTCAGGCTGCCGGAAAGAAAGTTGCGGAGCCGGGCGAGCGTACGATTTCTCGACGCAGGGAAAAGGTTAAAGTTGTCGACATAAACGATCAAATGAAGTCTTTGCTCGTCCGGCAGCTTTTCGAGCTCCTGCGGCTGGAATCGGGTTTCGCCTTGGGGCAAGACCTCGAGTCGCTCGAGCGCCGGCACGCCGTTTTGCACGGCGAAGAAATTTGTCAGCTTGACCGGCTGGCCGTCTTCGAAGAGCTCGAAGTCTTCCGGGCCCAGGCCCAGGATCGGATTGCCCCGCCGATCCGTGACGTAGACGTCGACA
>JBCDKB010000620.1:0-4503 GCA_038747035.1 Acidobacteriota bacterium
TCGAGCGTGGCGAAGAAGCTCTCGCACATCGCATTGTCGTAACAGTCCCCGACCGAGCCCGTCTAAGGCCGGATCCCCGCCTCCCGGCATCGGCGACCGAAGGCGATCGAGGTGTACTGCGAGCCCTGATCGGAGTGGTGGATCACGTCCAACGGACAGCGCTGCTGCGTCGCCATGCTCAGGGCCTCGAGGACCAGTTCGGTCCGCAAATGGCCGCGCATGCTCCAGCCGACGACGCGACGGCTGAAGACGTCGAGCACGACGGCCAGGTACAGGAATCCCGCCCAGGTCGGGATGTAGGTGATGTCCGCCACCCAGAGCTGATCCGGCCTCGTCGCCGAGAAGTTCCTTTGCACGAGATCCGGCGCTGCTCTACGGCTGGAATCCCGGGTCGTGGTGCGCGCTCGCTGGCGCCGGCACACGCCACGCAAGCCTTCGGCCAGAAAAAACCGAGCGACTCGCTTGCGGCCGACTCGCCGCCCATTGGCCTTCAGATCCGCATGGATCCGCGGGCTGCCGTAGGTTCCGCGGGAGGCCTGATGAAAGTCGCGGATATGGGTCCGAAGCTCCTCATCCGCTCGAGACCGAGCCGAGGGCTCTCGCCCGCGCCAAGCATAAAAGCCGCTCGTCGAAAGGCCCAGGACTCGACACATCGTCGTGATCGGATAGGCCGCCTGATTCGCGTTCACGAATTCGAACCCCGTGGTGGGATCGACGCGCTTTCCTGTGCGAACCAGGCTGCCGCTTTTTTTGGATGTCTCGCTCCTCTCGCAGGCGCTTGTTGTCGCGGCGAAGTTGGCGCAGTTCCTCGCGTTCGGCGGTGGTCAGGCCGTCGGCTCGGCGGCCTTCATCGCGGTCGGCCTGCGCGATCCAATTTCTGATCGTCTGGGCGGATGGCTCGAACTGTTTCGCGAGCTCCTCGACCTCTTGTCCGGCACGAACTAGTTGCACGATCTCGCGGCGGAACGCCTCAGGGTATGGTGGGCGGGATTTCGGCATCGTGACCTCCTTTGCTCGCAAGAGCATATGTGTCCACGAAACCGGGGCAACTTCAACTAGTCCAGTTAGCTAGCCACCCGTCAGCCGTTGTAATCCTCGGCTGGGTTCAGCGAACTCTTCCGATCAGATCCGGCCGAAGTAGCCGTGGACCGGACAGGTCCGACTCCCCCACTGACGCGCACTCAATCTGCAGCCACATTCCGGGCAGCGACGTTGCTCGCGACGATAGAGGTACCATCCGACGCCGATCACGGAGACCACGAGCAACACCAAAAAGAAGTCCATCACCATAGCCTGCTCCCCAAGTTCTGGCCTGCTAACTCATTTCGGCCCAGCCAAGATGAGAGACTGCGCCAACGTGAACCGCTCCCCCATGATCGGCCCAAAGTTTAGGAGAAAATCGAAAGGTCAGATTGACTCAAGCTACTCTCCAGAAATGAGTTGGGAGACGAACTCGATAGGTCCAAGGTATCCGAGAGAGGAATGAGGCGTGCCTCATTGTACTCTACCCGCCAACGCGCCAGGATCGTCGCCGCTTCATCGAGACTCTGAAACCTGAGAACGTTGAGAATTGGAAAACGCCCGCAGCTGGCTGGCTGATCCGACATGAAATCCAAGCTCCAACGCTGATAGATCCTGTCTGGCGGGTCCAGCGGCACGCTGCTCGTCACCGCCTGTTTGCGCCGGCGACGCGTCCGGATCAGAAGGCCCTCCTCTATAGAGCGGCAGGATCTTCTTCTAGTTCACTCTCCAGCCTTCTCGACGCATCAATCAGTGGAGCCTGCGGTAGCCGTAGCGAGGAGAGCCCAGCGTTGGGGTGGCCTGATGGTTGCCAAGGTTAACGCCACTGCTCCCGAAGTCGTCAACTTCACAGATGACGGGCCCGTCGGAAAGAATCTCGCGAGTCGGTGTGCCGACAGCGCAAGTACCGAAGAAGGCGCCGCCCCCGGGAATCTGAAGGGCGGCCATGGAGGGTAAACTAGTGACTTCCACTTCGCCGTCCAGGGCTATCGGAGCGCCGCCGCCGAAGTAGGACTCGCCGGGCGGGCATCACGCACGTCGAAGTCGATCGGACAGATCTCCTCAAGATCCTCCTCGGTACTGTCCTGAAGGAGTCAAAGATCCTGACAATCCAGCGTCTTCGATGGCCCAACGACAAGTCTAGGCCGTTGGAATCCTCAGATTCGCCCCTTAGTGTTTACCAGATAGCTACCGGAATCGAGACGACGAAACTTCTGAACCCTCGTAAGTTTCTATTCGCCTGTCTTTTGCAAGCAAATGGATCGCCGTCAGCAAGCTGATTCGTAATCAGCAGGTCGCTGGTTCAAATCCAGTCGTCGGCTCCATATAAAACACTGACACGAAGCCACTTACGGAACCAGACGGACTTCCAAGACCCTCGGGATCAAGGCTCCATGCCACAAGACTTGTCACACCAACGGTGACAGGAGGTGCACATGGCCACGGTCCCTGGGGGATAGACCCGAAGCGGCCACGCTGTCGCAGGTGAGGAGTTCGTTGGCGCGCGGCCGTGGAAAGTCACGCCGAATACCGTGGTGTCAGTGAAGCCGGCTAAGGCCTTTGAACTGCTCCGTCAAAGCCTTGCCCTCGTCCGGCCTGCCACTTGCAGGGGCCCCGTCGGCGACGACCTCCCAATCCAAATCCGACACGTCGTCGCCCGTAGGCTCGGGTCTCGTTGCAAGAGCCTGGTCAGTAGCTGGAGTTCCGTGTGCGCCGTGCGCAGGTCCGGGGTAAACACCGCACTCCTTCGGGGTCTCGATCCAGACAGGGCGACGTCGTCGCAGGCCTAGCTGGAGATGGCCGCGGTCGCCTACCAAAGCCACGGAGAGCCGCCCAAGGGTCGAGCTGAGGGACCTTCACCTGCTCCGGTGAAGTCGTGCCAGGGGCGAGCTCTTCATGCAACCGCGGTCGGGTGGTTAGGGTCGACAAGGCGGCATCCGATTCGGAGCCGCCCCGCTTCGTCTTGGTTTCTTTGACTGGCCGATGCAGCCGGTGACAGCTACACTACCGGCGGATGGCCGACCCTTGTTTTGCTCAGCTCTCCGGCTCCGCCGCGCGTGTGCGGGCCCCTGGTCTGCACCGCTCTGCCTCCTGAACTCCCATGCCATTCTCCGCCTCTCTCTCCCTCATCAGCTTCGGACTCTCCGCGTTTCTTGCCGTTCTACTCTGGTTCGACCGAGGACGGCGTTCTGAAACCCGCGTCCTCGGAGCCCTCCTGTTCATCCACGCCTTGGGCTTTCTCCTGCGCTACGCCTTCGCGAGCGGCTCCATCCTCGCGGTCTACCTCCCGCTCGTGGTCTTTCCTCTCTTGTTTCTTCACGGTCCCCTCGTCGACGAGTTCGTGCGGCGAAGCCTCTTCGGCCCGCCCCCCAAGGACCCTCGTCGCCTGGCAGTTCTTCTCGGCCCGGCGGCGTGCTTTCTCGCTTTTGGACTGCTTTTCTTCACCGTCGCCGACTTCCGGGACCGAGAGGCGATTCTGGCCCAGTCTCCGCCGGTGGCTGAGTTCACCCGCGTGATGATTCTCGCCCTCGGAATCTACAGCTCGGCGTTCTGGCTCCGCGCCCTCAGTGCACTCCGCACCTATGTCCGACGCTACCAGGCGAATTTTTCGAGTCTGGACAGCCTGCGCCTGCAATTCCTCAAGTCCTTCATCAGCTTCACCGGCGCCGTGCATGTCGCCTACATCGGGATGGCGCTGTTCAGCTCCCTCTTCTCCTGGCATTTTCCGGTCACGCCCCTGGAGACCCTGCTGCTGACGGGCCTCATCTACCTGGTGCTCTACTACCTCGTGCGCCGGCCGCAGATCTTCTGGCTACCCGCCGAGACTCCGGAGCTGCCGCTCCCGACGACCATCGATAGCCGAGCACCGGAGCCGCCTGCGGCGAATCCCGACCCGGAAGCCCCTTCGACGAGCTCGGCCCGGTCGACGATCGAAGCTCCAGCGGCGGCCACAGCGACGTTGGCAGATCCGCAAACGTCCGCCGCAGATCGTCAGAAGTACGCCCGGCAGTCCCTAGATGCCGAGACCCGCCGCGCACACCTCGAACGTATCCAGACCTTCATGGACGAAGAGCGCCCCTACCTTGACGGTGAGCTTGCGCTGTCGGATCTCGCCCAGGCCGTCGAGATCCCCAAGCACCACTTGTCGATGGCGATCAACATCGAGTTGCAGCAGAACTTTTTTCAGTTCGTCAATGACTACCGCGTCTCCGAAGCGCGTCGCCTCCTGGCGGATCCCTCCCTCGCCGACGAGACGGTGCTGAACATCGCGTATCGAGCCGGCTTCCAATCCAAGGCGGCGTTCAACAAGGTGTTCAAGAAGACCACCGGGCAGACCCCCGGCCAGTACCGGACCGACGCGGCCGAAGGGGCCCTCTAGACGCCCCACAGCAGACCTTCGCAGGATGATACGTCGAGTTGATTTCAGAAGGCTTTGATATGGCTGTCCGCATCGGTGAACTTGAGGACAGCACGCTACGCGCA
>JBCDKB010000621.1:0-4502 GCA_038747035.1 Acidobacteriota bacterium
AATGGTGCTCGGCGAGCATGCTGTGCACCGCGTGGCCGAGCTCGTGGGCGAGGGTCGATACGTCGCGCACGCGGCCCGTGTAGTTCACCATCACCCACGGCGTGAAGCGCGGCAGCACGGTGGCGCAAAAGGCGCCGGAGCGCTTGCCTTTGCGCAGCTCACTGTCGATATGCCCTTCCTTAAAAACCCGCTCCGCGAGGCCCGCGAGGCGCGGGTCGAAGTCGCGGAAGGTCTCGAGCACGTCGGACACGGCGTCGGCGTATGGAATCTGCGGTGCGGTGGTAGCGAGGGGCGCGTAGATATCGCAGCGACGCGTCGTCTCCATGCCGAGCCAACCGCTCTTGAGGCGGAAGTACTCCTGGAACATGGACGAGTTCCGCTCGACGACATCGAGCATGGTTTCGATGGCGCGGTCGGAGATGTCGTTGCTCAGGTTGCGCACCGCGATCGGTGACTTGAAGCCGCGCAGCTCCACGTATTCGCTCGACCAGTCGCGGACGCGGTTGGCGTAGATCTGAGCCAGCACATTCGAGTCGCGCTCGTAGGCCCGAAAGAGCTCGCGGTAGGTCCGCTCGCGAAGGTCTGGGTCGGTGGAGAAGAAGTTGGCCCGCATCTCTTCTTCGGCCAGGACGCGTTTCTCGCCGTCGACTTCCAGCTCGAATTCCATGCGGTTGGTGAGCATGGAGTAGAGCGTGACCACCGCATCGATGCCGTCGGCATTTTTGATGTTGATGATCTGCTCGGATTTCTCGTCGAGCGTATACGGCGTAAAGCGCCGGAGCTCCTCCAGGTGGCGCCGGCGGTCGGCCTGGTCTGGAGCCTCCGGCAGCAGGCGGGCGGCTTCGTCCTCGTCGAGGCTTTTCCACCACAGCGAGAAGAAGAGAATTCGGTTGTGCTGCTTGGTCAGCACGCCGCGGATCCGGTTGCGGAACGCGATGGCGGTGCGGCTTTGGGTGTCCGAAGAGAACCAAAGACTGGCGTAGCCGGCGACCATATCCATGGCGGCGTGGATGCGCTCGTAGCGCTCGAGGATCTCGAGCAACTCACCGGGTTCGACGCCCGATTCGAGACGCGGCCTCGCCTTTTCAAAGTCCGCGACCAGCGCTTCGATGGCGTCGAGGCGGGCGCCGACCACCTCGTCGGTGGCGTCGGGGAGCAGCTCTGAAAGGTCCCAGGCCCCCACTTCGTAGGGCGGCTCGTCAATGGATCGGGGCGGCGCAGTGGAGGTCTCGAGGGCGGTGGTCTCGCTATGCATGGGCGGTCTTTCTCGGCGGAAGGCTGTGCGGCGGTAGAGGGGACAAGATGTGGGGGCCGGGGCGCGTCGGGTCGGCGGTGGACCGGAGGCGCACGGGGTCTGCGCGGGCGGCGCGCGTCACGGGCGCCGAGGCACGGGCTAGCTTACTCGAAGACACGTCCTCGCTTCCGGCCCGCCGAGCGCGAAAAAGCCCCGGTGGCGGTCAACTCAGCACGTGGTCCTTCGGCAGCGGGCCGCCCGGTGTCCAGCGTCTCGGCAGCTGGGAATTCGGCATCGGGAGCTGCCTGGATCTGCCCCTGCCGGTGCCTTCGCACATCGGGGTGACTTCTTGGCCCGGCTTGGCTGTTAACGAGGGGCTGACCGGGCTCGATAGCGAAAGGCCTTCGACCTGCGATAATCCCCGCATGTCGCTAAGCCCCCGACCCCGCCCGTTCCGACGACTCGCTGCGCTCTCGGCCGCGGCCCTCCTGAGTGCCGGCTGTCTGACCATCGGTACCGCGACCACGGCGCCGGAAAAACAGGCCGAGGCGCTCAAGGCGTCCGCCCTCACCCGCAGCGAAATGAGCGCCGCCAGTGAGCAGGTGCTGCGCCAAGCCCTCCTCGAAGACGTCGCCCGGGACGAACCGACGCGGGCGATCCGGGCCCTGGTGGCGCTTTACGACCGGAGCTGGGGACCCTCCGGCGTGCTCGCCCCGGCCACGGCGGCGGCCGAGCTCGCGGTCGCGGAAGGACGTCGCCTCGAGTCGTCGGCGCCGGTCGAGGCGGCCGGCTACTACCTGGCGGCGGCGGACCTGGCGCAGGACGCCGTGGTGCGGGCCCTCGGCGGCGATATCTCACCGCTCAGCCCGCGGCTGCGATTTTCCGCCGAGCTCTACAACTTCTCGACGTCCCGACTGACGCTCATCGCCCGGGATTTGATCTTTTCGGAGGCCCCGCCTTTCGGCTGGCCGAATCGGTATGCGGTGGATATCGAGAGCCCGATCGGCGTTTACCGCGTGGAGCTCGGCGGCGACTTGAGCCTTTGGAATCCGCGGATTTTCGGGCTGCGTCCGGCCGATGAGATCGAGGTGCGGGGCTTGGACAACCGCCACCGCAACCGCGGACTCGGCGCCGCTTTGGTGCTCAATCGCCTCGAGCTGCCGACGCGTTCGGTGACGGAGAACGGCTTCTACAGCTCCTTCTGGAATTTCTACGCGCTCACCGCCGTCGCCCGATTCGAGGATCTGCCCGCGGCGACTTCCGATCGCCCCGGCCTCTCCCGGAAGGCGAGTCTCCTGCTGCACGATCCGCTCCAGAGCGAAGAGGTTGAGTTCGCCGGCACGTCCGTGCCCCTTGAAGCCGACCACACCGCGCCCCTCGCGGTGCTCGCCGAGATCGTCGGGCCGTCCCTGCGCAACGAAGGGGACGCCGCCCTCAACGCGGAGCGCTACCTCGACGAGGCGGGGATCTACCTCATCGAGCCGTACCGACGGGACAAGGTCCCGCTGCTGCTCGTGCACGGTCTGAACTCGTCTGTTTTCACGTGGCTACAGATGGCCAACGACATCCGCGGCGATCCGGTCCTGCGGGAGCGCTATCAGGTGTGGGCGTTCAATTATCCGACCGGCCTGCCGTTCAGCATTTCGGCGGCGCTGCTCCGGCAGAGCTTCGAGAGCATGCTGGCGCATTTCGACCCCGAGGGTGACGACGAAGCGATTCGGCAGATGGTGATGGTCGGCCACAGCATGGGGGGCTTGCTGACCCGCGCCCAGGCGACGGCCGCAGGCACCGCGCTGTGGGACGCCGTGGCCACCCGCCCGTTCGAGGAGGCGGAGCTCGAACCGGACGATGAGGCGCTGCTCCGTCGCGCCTATTTGCCGGAACCGATGCCGGAGCTGTCGCGCGCGGTGTTCATCGCCGCGCCCCACCGCGGCAGCCGCTTGGCGGCCGGCGGCCTCGGACGCCTCGCCTCGAGCCTGGTGAAGATTCCCGCCGCCCTCGCCGCACAATTCGCGCGTTTGACGGGCCTCGGCATTCTCCAGCTTCCGGAGGACGTCGAGGCGCCGGACGTGGTCGACAGCCTCTCCGCCGACAGCCCGATCCTGCAGGCCTACGAAGGGCTGCCGATCACCGTGCCGTTCCACACCATCGTCGGCGATCGAAATCCCAGCGACGATCTGGTGACCGACGGCTTCGTGCCCTTCGATAGCTCACGCCTGGAAGGGGCAGAATCCGAGCTGGTCATCAAGGACGTCGGCCACAACGTGCATAAGCACCCCGCGGCCATCGCCGAGGTGCGCCGGATTCTGCTCGAGCACCTCTGCGAGCAGGAGTGCTACGGAGACTAGCCACGAGGCTCCGCGCCCTATTTCTTGGTGATCTTCTTTTTCATCGCGGCGAGCCGTTCGGCGAAGAACGGCTCGCCGATGGACCAGACCTGGGGACCGAGTTCGCGTTCGACGGCGAGGTCATGGTGGCTGACGCCGGCCATGTCGGCGAGGGTTCGCTTGGCTTCGACGACGAGAGGCTTGGGCGCCGAGGCGGCGCGGGCGGCGACGGCGCGGCTGCGCTCGAGCAGCTCGTCGTCCGGCGCCACGTCCCACGCGAGACCGTGCTCCTTGGCGGCGGCGCCGTCCAGGATCTGACCGAAGAGCACCATGGCATTGACCAGCTGCTCGCCGCCGATCTGCCGCAGCATCCAGGTATGGCCGCCGCCGGGGTGGAGGCCCAGGTCGAGGAAGCGACAGTCGAATTTCGCCCGCTCGCCGGCGATCCGGACGTCGCAGGCGAGGGCTAAGTTCATGCCGGCGCCGACGGCGGCTCCGTTCACCGCCGCGACGGTCGGCAGCGACGACCGGGCGACGCGCAGGAAGCCCTCGTAGATCCGCCGGAGCCCTTCGCGGGCGGCGCCCTTGAGGTGCGAGAGGTCGGCGCCCGCGCAAAAAGCCGGGGCCCGGCCGGTGATTACCACGGCGCCGATCTCGTCGTCGGCCTCCAGCCGATCAAAGACCGCGCACATCTCGTCGACCATCTTCAGCGTGAAAGCGTTGCGTCGCTTCGGGGCGTCGAGCGTCACCGTCGCGACGCGGTCGTCGACGTCGAGAATCAAGGTTTCAAGGGCCAGGGCGTCGTCGCGCTGGCTTCGGGACTCGTCGGCCATATTCGGGGCTCTCCGGAAATGCTCAGTAGGGGCGACTTCATCGAGGAGCATAGCGGGACCTGGGGGCCGACGCCGAGGACCTGCTACCAGAACTTCCACCACGGCTTG
>JBCDKB010000622.1:0-4493 GCA_038747035.1 Acidobacteriota bacterium
CATGCGGTCGACGTGCTTTTTGATGCCGCGGCGGTCGACGGGATTCTGGAAGTCGACCTGGCAGGCGGCGACGCCGTAGCGCAGGTCGTCGGGGGCCGGGCCCGTCGATTCGGAGTTGGGGCTTCCGGAGTTATTTTCAGCCGCTGAAGTCAGTTTTTTGTGATCGCTCATGTGGTTACTTTAAGTCACACCTTTCGCCGGAGCCCGGGCGCGGCGGGACCTTCCGGCTTCAGGGGCCGGTCGCGCGAATCCGTGGCGCGGTCCGCGCGAACCCGTGGCGCGATTTCAAGGCGGCCGTGTGCGAAATTGCTGGACGACCCGTCCCCGCGGCTGATTTCGCCATCGCTTTCTGGATAACATTCGGGAATGGAAGCCAGCGCCGTCCCGCGTCGTGCCGCCGCCGAGACGACCCCCGCCCGGGGACCCCGTCGATTTCTACGGCCCCTGGCCATCGCGCTCGGGGCCCTGCTCGCCGGGACCTTCGGGACCATGGCCTACCTCGACGCCGCCGGTCGGGACTTCTACGACGCCGGTAGCGATACGGTCGCGTGGCTCGGAGCCTGGGCCGAAGCGTTCGAAGCGGGCGACGCGGACGCCTTCGGCGCCTTTTTCGCCGACGAGTTCAGTGGCAGAAGCCTCGGGCTGACGGCGCCCGCGGCACACAGCGACGTCGACGGCATTCGCATCGGACGGTTTGAGAACGGCCCTGCGGTGGACAAAGCCGCCGCGCTCGAGGAATGGCGCGCCTACCGGGCGAGTTTGACGGAGATCGACGAAGCGGCTTTCCATCTCCATCGATTTGAGCGCTGGGATGACAACGAGCGCGCTGGCGTGGCGAGGTTGGAAGTGATCGCCAAGGCGGCGGGCGCCGAGCGATTCGGCATCGACCGGGCTTTGGTCAGATTCACCCTCAAGCCCTCGGCGGCCTCGCCGTCGGGGTGGGGGCTGGCGACCGCCGAGATGGTCGAAGGGCGACGGGTGGCCGCAGACCAGGCCCAATTCGTCGACGTGGCGCCGGAGGCCGGGGTCGACTTTGAGAATCAGTACTATCCAGGTTTCTTCAGTGAGGACCTAAAGTTCGAGATGCTCCGCTTCGGTCCCGCGGGCATCACCGCCGTGGATCTAAACGACGATGGTTGGGAGGATCTCTTTATCCCCGACGGCGTGCGTTCGAGATTCTTTCTCAATGCGAGGGACGGCTCCTTCGTCGACCGCACGGCGGAGTTCGGACTCGACGGCCACGACGGCGTCTCGGTGGCGCTCTTTTTCGACATGGACGGCGACGGCGACCGCGATGCGTTCATCAGCCGCACTTTCACGCCGAATCGTCTGCTGCGCAACGACGGCGGGCGTTTCGTCGACATCACCGAGTCCTCCGGCCTCAAGGAAGACTGCTGCACCACGGTGGCGTCGGTGGCGGACGTCGACAACGACGGCGACCTCGACCTCTACGTCGGCCGCTACCTCGACCCGCGTCTGGCGATCCCGACGACTTTCTACGCCCGCAACGGCGAACCCAACTCGCTTTACCTGAACGACGGCTCCGGCACCTTCCGGGACGTCACCGTCGAGGCGGGGGTCGGCGAGGTCGGGCTTTGCCTCGGCACCGTCTTCGGCGACTATGACAACGACGGCGACGCCGACCTTTATGTGGTCAACGACTTCGGCCGTAAGACGCTTTATCGCAACGACGGCGTCCGAAACGGCGTGCCCCGGTATACCGACGTCACGGTCGAGACCGGCACCCTGGCCTACGGCGCCGGAATGAGCGCGTCATTCGGCGACTACGACAACGACGGCGCCCTCGATATCTACGTCGCCCACATCCGTTCCGAACACGGCTGGTTCGCCGAGTGGCCGACCGTCGGACGCTATATGGTCAATTCGTGGCGCCAGGGGGTGTGGCGGAGCGACATGCCGCTCTACTTCGAGATGTTCCGCCAGTCGGGCACCGATTTCGTCGGCCTTTTCCAGCAGATGGCGTCCGGCAATACGCTGCTGCGCAATCTCGGCGACGGCACCTTCGAAGATACGACCTGGGGCGCCGAGGCGAATCCGCCGGGCTGGTTCTGGGGTTCGGGATTCATCGATTTTGACAATGACGGCTGGCTCGATATCTACGCCGCCAACGGCTGGGTTTACGGCGAGCAGGACACGGAGATCGAGCTCGGCTTCCTCAATAGCGTGGTCAGCGAGCAAGATACCTACAAGACCGGCGCCTTTTTCGACCCCGACAACTTCGAGGGTAAGTCGTGGCACGGCCACGAGCGCAACCGCCACCTGCGGAATCAGGGCGACGGAACTTTCATCGAAATCGGCCGCGGCGCCGGCACGGATCTGCTGCTCAATAGTCGCGGAATCGCGGTGGCCGACTTTTGGAACCGCGGCGTCGCGGATATCGCCGTCGCCGCGTCCACCGACCGCCACGCGCTGCTGCGCAACGACGTCGGCCTCGCCCGGGACTGGCTCGGCGTCGAGCTGCGGGGCGCCGCTTCCGAGATCGACGACGGCACGAATCGCGACGCCGTCGGCGCCCGCCTGGTTCTCGAGCACGGCGGTCTCCGCCAAACCCGGGAGGTCGTGCTCGGCGACGGCTACGGGGCCCAAAACACGCTGCGCCAGCTCTTCGGCCTCGGCGGCGAGCGCGGCGACGGCGCGCCGGTGGTCGAGCGATTGAGCGTCACGTGGCCTAGGTCCGGCCGCACCGACGTCTACGAAGGCTTTGAAGCGAATCGAGTGATCGCCATCACCGAAGGCGACGCCGAAGTCAGACCTCGGGACCCGGCGCCGTCGGCGGACGGACCCGTCGACGCCGCGAGTCCCGACGTCCTCGACCTCGCCCAGCTCGACGCCGCGGAGGGACCTTGATGGCTGGGGATGTGACGCGTCGGGCTTCGGCGCGCACGACCTTGGCTCGGGGGACGACGCGGGTCCGGGCGGTCCTAGGGTTCGCCATCGCTTGTCTCTTGACGTCCAGCGCCGCTGCGCAAGAGCTGCCGGCTGAGGCGAAGCCGTCGGCCGAAGAAGCCACGACGTGGTTTACGGACGTGACGGCCCGCTCCGGCCATTTCATCGCCCACCGGAATCGCTCCTTTGAGAATCCCTACGCCAAGATCATGGAGGGCTACACCGCCCTCGGCGCCTCGGTCTCCGCGGCCGACGTCAACGGCGACGGGCATACGGACGTTTTCCTGACCGACTCCTCCAAAGACGGCCGCAACCTGCTTTACCTCGGCCGCGGCGACTTCACCTTCGAAGAAGTGGCCGAGAAAGCCGGCGTCGCCCGGGGTAACGACGCCGCCAACGCGTCCGCCAACTCGCTCTTCTTCGACCGGGACAACGACGGCGACCCCGATCTACTGGTGGTGAGGTTCGGTCAAAATCTGCTTTACGACAACCGCGGCGACGGCACCTTCCGCGACATCACCCGCGGCTCCGGACTCGACGGGACGCGCCTGAATTGCATCGAGGCGATCGCCTTTGATTACGACAACGACGGCGACCTCGACCTCTTCTACGCCAATTATTTTGCGCCGGTGAATCTCTTCGATCCGGAAACGCCGCGCTTCTTTCCCGAGAGCTTCGAAACGGCGGCGAACGGCGGCGGGGTCAGCGTCTACCGCAACGACTCGGTCGGCGGCAAAGCCCGGTTCGTCGACGTGACGGCGGAGGTGGGGCTCGGAGAGATCTCCGGCTGGTCGCTGGACCTCGGCCACGCCGACGCCGACCACGACGGTGACGAGGACCTCTACGTGGCGGCGGACTTCGGCACCGACAGCTTCTTCCGCAATAACGGCGACGGCACCTTCACCGACCACTCCGAAGTGTCCATCGGCATCGATACCAAGAAGGGCATGAACGTCGATTGGGGCGATTTCGACGGGGACGGGCTCTTCGACCTCTACGTCACGAACATCACCGACGAGTACATGAAGGAAGGCAACTTCCTGTGGCAGAACCTCGGCGATTTGACCTTCGCCGACGTGGCCCGGGAGACCGGAACCCACGATACCGGCTGGGGCTGGGCCGGTAAATTCTTCGACGCCGATAACGACGGTTGGCTCGACCTTTACGTGGTCAACGGCTGGGTTTCGGGCAACGACGAGAATTACGTGCTCGACATCTTCAACCTGATCATCAATGAAGAGGCCGACCTCGCCGACGCCCGCGTCTGGCCGCCGATGGGGGAGAAGACCCTGTCGGGCTACCAGCGCAGCAGCCTCTTCCACAATCGCGGCGGCGCCCTTTTCAAAGACGTCGCGGCGGAGCACGGCGTGGACTCTTTGCTCGACGGTCGCGGCGTCGCGGTGGCGGATTTTGACGGCGACGGACGCCTCGACCTCTTCGTGACCAACGCCAACGCCGAGCCGATTCTGCTGCGCAACACGGCCCCGAAGCGGCCGTTCGTGCAGCTGAGCCTCGAAGGCCGCGCTTCTAATCGTGACGCCGTCGGCGCCCGCGTGCGGCTGGTCGCCGGCGACCGCGAACGGTGG
>JBCDKB010000623.1:0-4490 GCA_038747035.1 Acidobacteriota bacterium
CGCGACACCGGCGTCGAGGCTCGACGCCATCGCTTCGAAGTCGAGGCCGTGGCTCGCGGCGTCGTAATACGGATAGGACTCCCGCTGGAGTCCGCCGGCGGCGAAGACCGGGCCGTGGTTCGCCCACGTCGGCGTCGAGACCCAGACCCGCGGCGGCGCCGCGAAACCCGCCGCCGTTTCCGCCAAAACGCGCAGGGCGCCCGTCCCCCCCGGCGTCTGCGCCGTCATCGCGCGGCCGCTGCCGATCGCCTCGTGGTTCGGGCCCAGCACCAGCGCCCGAACCTCCCGGTCATAGGCCGGTAGCCCGTCGATCGGAAGGTATGTCTTCGTCTCCTCGCGCTCCACCAGCCGCCTTTCCGCGGCCTTCACCACCTCGAGCACCGGCGTCTGTCCGGTGGCGTCTTTGAAGACGCCGGCGCCGAGATTGATCTTTTCGGGCCGCGGGTCGCTCCGCATGGCCTCATTGAGGCCGAAAATCGCATCCGGGGGGGCCAAAGACACAGTCTCAAACACGGGAACCTCGATGGAGCGGAGCTCCGGCTAGTCGCTGGGGGGATTCGGGGGGTGCGTGAGACGCGATTCGATCAGATTCAACCGGCATCTCCAAGCGTCGACGCCGACGGATCGGCCGCGACCGCCGGTGCCCCGCCGGGGAGAGCCCCCGTCTCACGGACGGTGCTCAGCCAGTAGGTCACTTCTCCGGCGCCGTTTTGGATGGCGGAGGTGGTGAGGAGAACGTGGAGCTCGCGGCCGTCGAGCGTGCGGTGGCGGCATAGGAAGTCGCGCACGATGCCCTCGCGTTCGAGGCGTCGACGGATCTCCTCGCGCTCGGCGGGGTCCACGTAGAGGTTCCGCAGGTCGAATTCGGCCGCCTCTTGGAAGGGCAAGAGGCCATAGAGCTGCAGACCCGCGGGATTGACGTCGACCACCCGGCCCTCGGGCGTCGAGATCACCACGACGTCTTTGGATTGGGTGAAGAGGCGTCGATAAAGACCGTGGCTCCGTCGACGCTGGCGATCGCTACGCTGGCGCTGTTGCTCGGTCGCCGCGGCGAAGAAACCCACGACCAGGAGCGAGAGGCCGCACATCAGCGCGCGGGCCAGCAGGTCGTTCGCCCCTCGGACGCCGGGCCCTGCGGCGGCGGCGCCCGGGCCGGCGAAGGCCAGCACGACGACAAAGCCCAGGAGGATGGTGGTCGTGTAGAGACCCGCCTGGGGACCGATCAGGAACGTGGCCAACAGGGGCACCGCCGGCAGTAGGAGAAAAATCGGCGCTTCGAGGCCGCCGGAGTTCCAGCCGGACCCCAGCACCATGGCGAGGAAGGCCGTCGACGTGGCGGCGCCCGCCCAGTCGACGCGGCCGAAGCGGAGGAAGATCGGGACCGTCGCCACGCTCGCCACGACGCCGGCGACGATGGCGATCGCCGTGCCCGAAATGGGGCCGCCGAAAAAGAGGCGTAGCAGCGTGCCGGCGAGGACCGTCACGCCGAGGCCGGCGGCGGTCCCGAGCGCTAGCCGGGCCTGCCGACGCTTGGCGCGACCGATCCCGCCCGGCACCAAGCGACGGACCCAACGGTCGACGAGATAGCTCTCTCCCTCCCCCACTGGACCCCTAGTTCACGTCGCCGGCCCGCTCCGCAATCCAGCGGTTCATTTCAGCTTCGAGCACCGGCAGCGGCACGGCGCCGTTGGTCAGCAGCTGGTCGTGGAACGCGCGGAGGTCGAAGCGCTCGCCGAGCTTGGATTCGGCTTTGGCCCGGAGTTCGCGGATCTTGATTTCACCGATCTTGTAGGACAAGGCTTGACCAGGCCATGAGATGTAGCGGTCGATCTCGGTGGTCACCTCGTGGATCGACAGGGCCGTATTGGCGGCCAAATAGTCCAGGGCTTTCTGGCGACTCCAGCCCAAAGCGTGGAGGCCGGTGTCGACCACCAGACGGCACGCCCGCCACATCTCGTAGGTCAGGCGCCCGAAGTCGCTATACGGATCCGTGTAGAAGCCGACCTCGAGCCCCAAGCGCTCCGAGTAGAGCCCCCAGCCCTCGCCGAAGGCGGAGATGTAGAGCTGCTGACGAAACGGGGGCATATCGAGCTCAGCGGAAAGCGCGAATTGGAAGTGGTGGCCCGGTACGGCCTCGTGGAGCGAGAGCGCTTCGAGGGCGTAGAGGGGACGGGTCTTGAGGTCGTAGGTATTGACCCAATAGGTCCCGCCGCGAGTCGATTCGAGCGGCGCCGGCACGTAGCGGCCGGCCGTGTACTTGGGCGCTAAGTAGTCCGGCACCGGCTCGACGCCGTAGGGCTGACGCGGGAAGTGCCTAAAGAGCTGCGGCAGCGCGCCGTCGGCGCGTTTGGAAATATAGGCCGCCTCTTTCATCAGCTCTTCGGGCGTCTCGGCGTAGAAGCGGGCGTCCGTGCGCAGAAACTCGAGGAATCCGGCGAAGTCCCCTTCCCATTCCACCTTCTCGATGATCGCGTCCATCTCGCCGCGGATGCGCGCCACTTCTTCAAGGCCGATGTCGTGCACGGCTTGGGCGGTGATGTCGATATTGGTGAAGCGGCTCACCCGATTGTCGTAGTAGGCCGCGCCGTCCGGCATCTGGGAGACGCCCACGGACGTCCGAGATTTCGGGAAATATTCCTCGTTGAAGAACTTGAGAAAGGCGCGGTAGCCGGCGACGGCGCCCTCCAGAACGGCCTTGTGGCCGGCCTCCCGCAGCGCCGCCCGCTCGTCTTCCGGTACGCCCGGCGGAAAGTTCTCAAACGGCTTGGCGAAGAGGCTCTCTTCGACCTCATCCACGATGTGCGACTTGATCGTCACGTCGTAGCCTTCGAGCACCACTTTGGGAAGCGTCCAGCCGACCCGAATACCGTCGCGTAAGAGCTCGATGTGCTCCTCGACGAACTCAGGGATGGCGTGGAGCCGGGTGATGTACGCCCGGTAGTCCGCCGGCGTTTCCAGCGGAACCCACGCCGGCATCAAGGCCAGCTGGATATGGAAGCCGGTATCCGACGTGAGGGGAAAGCGGTAGTGCCCGACGGCGGCCTCACCGGCCCGGGTCTCCAGCTGCCAGCGAAAGACGTCATAGGTGACCCGGTCGGTGTCGTCGAGGGCTGCCCGGTCGATCGCCGCGAGGCGTTCGAGGTAGCCGGCGTCCTGGGCGGCGCGGGTGCTAATGGCCTCGATGGACATCGTCGGCAGGCTGTCGATGCCGCGGCGGTCGCCGACGCGGGTCGCTAAGAGCGGATCATCGTGGAGACGCTGGTCCCACTCCTCGTCGACGAGGGCGTGGAGGGTTGTCGAAGGGTCTTGGGCGAGGCACGGCGCGGCGAGGCCGAACGCCAGTGCACAGAAGGCGGAAATTCTTGAGAGACGGCGCATAGTTCCTCCGGGATCGCTCCAAGGTACCAGCGACTCCCGGGACCAGCAAGCCCCCGCCGCCGTTCGCCGCCGCGACCGTCCGTCGGCGAAGCCCGGGCTCGGAACGTCGGAAAACTCGGAACGTCGGAAAACTCGGAACGTCGGAAAAAGAGTGCGGCGGGTTGTGTCGGTCCCGCCGCACCGAAGGAGGTCAGGGGCTCGCCAGAGCGCACCTCAAGAAATCAGCCCGATAGATGTCAGCGCTATAGCGCCGGCCGAACGGCCGGCTTGGCTTTGCCCCTATTCCACCGGGAGTCCCGGCGATGTGGCTTTGCCCCCATCGCCGCGCGCTGTGCCGAGGCGACCCAGGTCCGGTTAGCCCACCCGCAGCACCGACGTTTCAAACCGTCGGCGGCCCCGTCGATTCTCCAGATCCAGCCCGATCCGGTCCTCCCCGCGGCGAACGGAGAGCCGATTGGTGCCGTCGAGCGCCTCGCCCAAGGCATCGACCACGCCGACGTCAAAGGCCAGCAGGTGAACCCGGTCTGGGTGCTTGATCTTGCCGTCAAGGAGCTTGCGGAGCCTCTCTGCCTCCCGCCGCTGGCGCTTGAGAATAAAAAAGCGCCCCGGGCCGCCGACCTTGGTCGCCACGCGCTCGATTTTGCGCGGGCTGATATTCCCGCAGTCCACCCACAGGGCGACGGCGCCGCGGTCGTCGAGGGTCACGAGGTCGGGCTTGAAATGCCAGCCGATGCCCTCCTCAATGCGCGGACGCTGCTCATAGAAGAGCACGTAGGCCAATAGCTTCAGCACGAGGTGCCACGTCTTCTCACCCGTCCAGGCGCCGAGCACCAGCTTCTCCTCGAAACGCTGCCCGTCGGCGGTGTCGAGGGCCAGGCGGAAGGTCAATCGCATGGCCTCGAAGGTACCAAAGGTCATTGCCAACTTCGGCGACAGAAACCGATAGCCGCCTCCTGGGACCGGTGCCTATGCTGCGCCCAGTGGCGGCGAGGCCGCCCTCCCCTCAGACCCGCCGACCCATCGAGGAGCCGAGCCATGCCTTCATCCGCCGCCGACGTCCCGTTTCGCATCGTTCCGCTGGACCCCGCGCCATTCCAGCCCCTCTTCGCCAC
>JBCDKB010000624.1:0-4484 GCA_038747035.1 Acidobacteriota bacterium
CCGCCACCGCCTCCGCCACCTCCGCCTCCACTACCGCTGCAGTTGGCCTGTAGGCAGCTGGCCGACGCGATGTTGTTACGCAGAAGCTGCGCCGGCTGGGGGTGGAAAACTTCGGTCCAGTCGTAGGTCGGGCAGTAGCTCATGACCGTGCCCACCGACTGGTCCGCCGGCTGGGGACAAAAGCCCTCGGGGGCCGCACAGCCGTCAATCGCGGTGTTGTTGCCGTTCCAATCGCAGCCGTGGGTGTGGGGCGACCCCAGGCTATGGCCAAACTCGTGGACGATGACGGCGATCGTCTCCGAATGGGTCGGCAGCGGAGCGAAGCGATTCTCGATATACGACACGCTCATCGAGTCGGCGGTGGTGGTGCATAAGCCGTCCAGCCCGGCGGCGACGCCGGCGCCGACGTCATTGCTGATCTTGAGCAGCTGGCCGAGGTTGCCGTTGTAGGAACGTCGGGTCGCGATGAAGGTATCGAGATCGAATCCGGCGTCAAAGGAGTTGTAGGGACTCGGCGTATTCCAAACGAAGACCTCGGAGAGTCCGACCTCGATATTGTCGATCGCAAAAGCCGCGCTCACCTGATTGAAGATCGACGTGACCCAGGCGATGGTCGCCGCGACGCCGCCGCGGGCCTGGAAGAGCGTGAAGTCCGCTTCGAAATAAAGGTTGACGCAGTCCCCCGCGGCCTTGACGGCGTCGGGGTAGGTCTTCGATTCGAAGACGTCGGCGGTCGGCACCTCCACCGCCTTGTGGGTCGGCGACGTGTGGAAGGGCGCGAGCGTCTCGCCTCGGCGGTCCTGCTGGAATTGGCAGGTGAAGCTGTGGTCGCCGCTGAGGAGGTCGTCCTCCGCGTAGACGATGTAGTCGCGCCGGTCGCCCCGGGCTCTCTTCTCGGGGCTCTGCTCGAGGGCGCCGAGGGCGATGTGGCCGAAGGACTTGGAGCCGACGAAGCCGGTGATTTCATCGCCGTAGACCGAGATCGCCGCCACCGAGTCCGATTCCCCGCGGACCACGCCTTGGTAGTGCACGCCAAAGTCATAGCTCGAATCGGAGACCGGGTTCGCGGTCGAGACCTTGAAGGCGGGGGCGAGGATCTCCACCTGGACCAGATCCAAGGTCAGCGCCCCCGACGGGGCCTTGTGGAACGGGAGCGCGAGCGCGATCTCGGTCGGCGCTTGGGCCCGCAGGGCGTGGAGGGCGTCCGGACGGAGCTCCATCACGGTCGCGGAGGAGAGCATGTCCGAGGCGGCGAGCACCTCCGCAAGGGCTCGGCGTTCGGATTTCGTCGGGGCGGCCTCGAGGCTTTCGGCCCCGTCGAAGAGATGGACCGGAACGAAATGCGCGCCGACCGACTGGGCGGCGCTGACTTTCTCCGCGACGCCGTGGGCGGATCCGTGGGCGAAGGCCGTCGCCGGCAGGACGAGCGCCGCGGCGAGAATGAAACTAAAGAATGACTGGGGTCGTGGCATATCAAGCGTCCTCAGGGTGCAATTCCTCAGGGTGCCGGCCGAGTCTCGAGAAGCTGCTTTCCCGAGAGGGTCCCGTGGTGGGGTTCCGAGACTCGCGCCGAGAAATCCAAGGGATGTGGCAAATCACCGGTCGACGTCCTTGCGAACTGGGTGTCGACCGCTCTCACCCCCCTAAGCGACGGGCGCCGAAAGCTGTCCCAGCTTTTCTGAAGCGTTGTGTAGAAGCGCCGACTCGCTGGCCCGGGTCCTTAGGCCCGGACCAGCTCGAGCGTCTTCGGAGCGATGGTGACCTGGAGCCGAGTCCCCCAGTCGAAGCGCAAGAAATCGCCTTCGATGCCGTCGCCGAAGACCACGCCGCCGTCGTTCATCTCCGAGATCACCTCCAGGTCCTGGTCGGGGCCGAGGGACCCGTCGGTCCGGGACGTGCCGGTGGCGACGCTCGGGAAGGCTTCGCGGACGAAGAAGGCGAGCCGTCGTTCCGTGGGCCCGGGCAGCACCACGTCCGTCTTCCGCCGTCGGTGGATCGACCGCGCCCAGCCGGTGGCGCCGCTGCCGCTCGCCACCACCAGGCCGGACGACGACTGTCGCTCGAGCGGGCCGCGGTGGGGGGTGTCCCCCAGTCGGTAGCGGGCGGATTGATGGCTGCGGTGGCCGACGAAGATCTCGTTGAGGGCCACGAGCTCGCGGCCGCCGCCGGTCGAGGCGGCCACCATGGTGCGAGATTCCGTCGACGCCTGGCCCCGCGACGCCGGGACCAGGAGATCGGCCACGGCCTCCGGGGCGAGCGGCACCAGGACCCCGTCGTAGGCCGCGGGGTCCGGGTTGACGCCGAGCACCGGCTGTCCGTCGAGGTACTTGGCCACGTTGGCGACCAGGCCGTCCTGGCCGAGGGCGACGACCGTATCCTCGGGCTCGAAGAGGAAGCGGTCGAGGTCGGCGCGCTGGATGCGGGCCCGGCGCCAGCTCATCGGCACCGTCGACATCACCCGCGCGAGCGCGGCCTCGAACCGACGGTGCCGCTCTTCGACTTCCTCGAGATCTTGGCCGCGGCAGCTGAGGAAAAACTCCGCTTGGGAGCGCGTGCCGTGGCGGGCGAGGAGCAGGGATAGCTCCGTCGGCCTCGTCACCACCACGACACGCTGGATCCGGGTCTTCATCAGGCCTCCAGGTGCTTGGCGCCGGCCTCGAGGACCCGGTTGATCACCGGTCCGAGGAACTCGGGGGTGATGTTTAGGTGCTCGATCGAGAGCTGGCCTTTGAGCTCTTGGATCGTGGTCGCCACGACCACTTCGAGCGGCAGGTCCTTATAGGCCGCCAGGTGGGCCTTTTCGGCCTCGGCCTTCGCGGACTCCACGATCTCGATCTGTCCGGCCTGGGCTTCGGCGTGGACGCGCGTACGCTCGGCTTTGGCGACGGCGTCAATGCGTTTCGCCTCCGCCTCTTCTTGGGCCTGACGGCGGGAGTTCACGCCCCGCTGGTCGATCAGATCCTGCTCGCGCTTAGCCAGCTCGATCTGGTTCTGTAGCTCGTTTTCGGCGATCGCCCGCTCTTTTTCGACCGCCAGCGCGCGGCGTTCGAAGGTCGCCTGGTCGGCCTGCTGCTGGAGCGCCTCTTCCGTCGGCGTCCGCAGGGCTTTTTCCAGCGCCGCGGTGGGCAGGAGCGCATAGAGCCGGGCCGAGACGACCTCGATGCCCATCTCGGCGAGGCCCGAGTTATTCACCAATTCGCCCTCGATGGTCGCTTGCAGATCTTCGAGGCTCTCGGTGAGCAGCTCGCGGATTTCGAGCTGGGCCATGTGTCGCAAAGCGCTTTTCTGCGCCAGGCCGGTGAGCAGGGCGCTCAGCTGGTCGAGCGGCTGGCGCTTGTGGTGTCCGGCGAGTAGGTCGATGGCGAAGTCGATGCGGCTGGCGACTTTTTCCGCATCGCTGACCCGGTAGGTGATGACCCCTTGCACGGTCGCCTCTTGGAAATCCCGGGTCCGTCCGGAAAAGAGGAATTCTTGGTCGCGGTCGTCGATGGGCACTTCCGCGATGGCGGCGCCGAGGGGTAGAAACCAAAAAGCAAGGCCCCGGCCGCTATGCCGGACCTTGCCGTTGCGAAAGGAAAGAATGTGACTGGTGGGTTCGCTGCGCAGGTGGCGGAGGAAGGGGAGTCGTCGGATATCGGCCATGGTGTGTCTCCTATCTTTGAGGGTCGGGATTTTTCCCAATGTGTGTAAATCGTACACTAAGTATAGTGTTTGTCAAACACTATGTAGAATGGGACATGGCTTTCGAATATCGATACCCCCGCCCGGCGTTGACCGTGGACTGCGCCGTTTTTGGCTATGACGCCGAGGAGCTCAGGCTCCTTCTTATCCGCCGGGGCCTCGCGCCGTTCCAAGGCGCGTGGGCGCTGCCCGGCGGCTTCGTGCAGATGGAGGAGACGCTCGACACCGCCGCGATGCGCGAATTGCGCGAAGAAACCGGCGTCACGTGCTCCTACCTCGAGCAGCTCTACACGTTCGGCGGCGTCGAGCGCGATCCGCGGGAGCGGGTGGTGACCGTGGCCTACTTCGCCCTGGTCAACTTGACCGACCACCCCGTGCACGCGTCGACCGACGCCAGCGCCGCCGCCTGGTTCGCCGTGGACGATCTGCCGACGTTGGCCTTCGACCACGACGAGATCGTCGACGTGGCGCTGGAGCGGCTGCGGGCCAAGGTGCGCTACCGGCCGATCGGCTTCGAGCTGCTGCCGCGCAAATTCACCTTGACCCAGCTCCAGCGCCTCTACGAGGTGGTGCTGTCGTCGCGTTTTGACAAACGCAACTTCCGAAAAAGGGTGCTGGCGATGGGATTGCTCGAAGACCTCGATGAGGTTGAGCAAGACGTCGCCCACCGGGCTGCGCGGCTCTATCGCTTCGACGGCGAGGCTTACCGTGAGCTGAGCGAGCGCGGATTCGAGTTCTCCCTCTGAGCGGCCCAGGCTATTCGACCACCGAATCCCAGCGGCTCAGGTCTCCGGTCTCGAAGC
>JBCDKB010000625.1:0-4477 GCA_038747035.1 Acidobacteriota bacterium
CCGACGTCGACGGCTGGGCGACCGCGGCGATCGACCCGCTCGACCTGGCGTGGCCGGGCCTGCGCTCGACCGGCACCTACGCCGCGGTCGAGCTCACCGAGCCCCACGGCTTCCTGCGCGGCACGGTCCAAGACAACCAGACCGTGCCGACCGGCGGCGCGGTGGTCGAGAGCCCGTCGGTCGACTGGCTGCAGATCTCGAACGCCGACGGCTCCTACGCCCTGCCCTTGCCCCAGACCGGCAGCCACGACGTCAGCTACACCGATCCCCAGACCGGCGACGGCGTCACCGTCCAGGTGCCGGTCGCCGGCGACCGCGTCGACCTGACGCCGTCGCTACAAGCCATCGGACCGTACGTGGTCGAGATCAGCCCGGCGGACGGCGCCGTCGACGTGCTGCTCGGCGCCCTGCCGACGGTGCGCTTCTCCGAGCCGGTCCTGCGCTCGAGCCTCGACGGCGCGGTCGAGCTGCGGATCGCGGGCGAGGCGGCGGCCGTCGAGCTCGACCACCAGGGCGACCTGGTGCGCCTCGAGCCGCTCGCCAGCCTGCTGCCGGGCACAGACTACGAGATCCGCGTCGGCGCCGGCGTCGTCGACCTGGCGGGCCACGGCCTCGCCAGCCCCCAGACCACGACTTTCACCACCGTCGCCGACCCGACGTCGTCCGGCGGTCGCCTGGACCGCGACAAGATCCGCCTGGTGGCTCCGGACGCGGGCGGCGACGCCACGGTCTCCGGCCTGCCGGGCGCGGTGCCGGCGTCGGCTCTGGTCTACGTCGAGAATCAAACGTCTTACGCCGTCGAATCGGTGACCGCCGGGGCCGACGGGTCGTTCACGCTCACGATCGCCGCCGGCCTGAACGATCGCCTGCTGTTGAGCGTGCTCATCGAAGGCTCGTCCGAAGACCTGATGGTGCTCGGGCCGTTCCTCTCCGCCGACCAGCGCGCCGCCTGGCTCGGTCCGCTCGGCGGTCGCTTCACCAGCGTCGACGGCTACACGGTCAGCGCCGAGCCCGACACCTTCGCCGACGGCACCTGGGTGCGCGTTGAGCCGGCTTTGATCGCCGACGCCCCCTACGACGGCGCCGCGGCGTTCGACCCGCTGGTCGATTTCACCCTCGACTTCGGCGGCGCGTCGCCGGCGAAGGCGCTCTACGTGACGGTGCCGGTCGCGGCCGGCCAGCCCGCGGACGGTGATTATCAGCTGCACCGCTTCGTGGAGGTGCTCGGTGAGCGGGGCTTCATGCTGCACAGCTTCCTGCGTCTCGAGGGCAACACCCTCACCGACGAGCCGCCCACGCCGTCGACGTTTGGTCTGCAGAAGGCAGAGAAAGCGAGCGCCCAGGCCTCCACCGTCTACCCGGCGCCGCCGCGACAGCAGCCGTGGCCGTTTGAGCAGGCGCAGCAGCTCGCCCGCCATCCAAATTACGTGCGGAGCGTCGACGAGCTTCCTGCGAATCGAGAGAAAGCGCCAGCTCCGAGGCCGGCCCAGATCCTCCCCGGCGCCGCCACCGGCCTCGGCGCCCAGGCGCCGACGGCCGAGAAGAACGCCCTGCTCGGACCGGAGCATTACGTCGTCGGCGTTCTGTCCTCGGGCCGCTACCGCGCCGTGCGGGCGACGGTGTCGCTGTCGTACCTCGCCTATCCGGCGATCCAGCCCGACCTGGCGGCGTGGAATGACGCGTTCGCGCCTCCGATGATCTCGTGGATCACCCCCGAGCTCTACGCCCTCGGCCACCGCTACCTGCTGCTGCCGACGCCGCGCTCCGCGGGCTCTTCCGCCGGGGTCGCGGCGCAGAAATCGGCCGCCGCCGGCGATAGCGACGTCACCATCAGCGACGTCGCCACCGGATTTCTCCTGCTGCGCGAGCGGCGTCCGGCGCCGAGCGAGAAGGTCGTGCGCTTCGACGTCGATATCTATCCGGACACCGCGCCGCCGGCGCTCTTGGGTTCGAGTCATTTCCTGGTCGTCCCCGTGCCGACCGACCTCAGCGGCAAACGACAGGTCGCCGAAGGCATCTCCGTGGAAGTCGCCGACGGCACCGTGACCGTCACGGGCGAGGCCGGCTCCGCCGACGGCAATGTGCAGGCGGTGCTGTGGTCCTACGCCCGGGGTGAAATCGTGGCGGAGAAGGACACCCGCGACGCGGGCGACTTCACCCTGACGGCCAGCGGCATCAACGCCGACGAGCCCCTGATGCTGGCGGTCGGCGCCTTGATCACCGGATTCGACGAGCCGGTGCTGGAATTCAGCGAGTCGGTCCTGCCGTTCGGAGGTTCAAGCGGTATCTCGGGCTGCCCCGCGGTTCCGGACGGCGACGGGGCTTATATCGAAGTGCCCGGCGTCAAGGTCACGGTTTATGACGCGGCGAAAAAGAAATGGAATCCTGCGGCCGTCCAGGCCCTTTCCCGCGGCAACGGCGAGCGGGTGCGGCTGGTGCCGAACCAGGGCTTCCAAGCCGGCGAGTATCGCCTCGAGATCGGCGGCTGCCTGACGGACGCGAAACACAATCCCTGGAGGGGCAACTTCTGGCTCGAGTTTGACGTGGCCCAGTCGTCGGCGTTGGGTCAGTACGAGCTGCCGAATACGGCCGATGTGGCGCGCTTCGGCCAGCTCCTCGTCGTCGCGGCTTCGGAGCGCGGCCTGCAGGTGCTCGACGCCAGCCACCCGAAAATCGTGCGTCCGTACCTCGGCTCGGACCAAGGCTTCATCCTCACCGGCAGCGCTTCGGTGCGCGGTGTTGAGGTCGATCCGCACGGCTACGCCTACTTCGTCGGCGGCGGCGAGTCGACCTTCGGAGTCCTGAAGATCCTTGACCTGCTGGCCCTAACGCCCGGATCCGCCGCGGACGCCGCCCAAGCGACGGCCGCCTTCGAGGCCGCCGAGCGGTCTTCCCTGGTGCTGTCTTTGGCGGTGAACGACGCGGTTTCCAGTCCGCCCCTGCCTTCGGGTCTGCCCCGACGGGTGGCGGTGGCGAGCCGTGACCAAACCCACCGCTGGCGGGTCGACAGGGAACCGGTGCCCGCCGGCGTCACCGCCACGGCCGGCTCGGCGGTCGATGCGTTCACCGGCGATGTCACCTGGACGCTCAGCGGCGCCGCGGGCACGCCGGGGCGGCCGGTGACGGTGCGCAACCTATCCCGCGGGCGCTTCGAGCGCACCACGGCGGCGGGCGACGGCGCCTTCTCGCTCCAGATCCTCGCCGCCCCCGGCGATCAGCTCGAGCTGCTCATCAACGAAGGCGGTACGGCGTATGTGACGGTGGACGGCGCCGTCAACGAAGCCCTCGGCGCCGCCGGCCTCGCGGCCGTCGAGATCGAGCCGATCTGGGGGCTCGAGTTCAATACGGGCGAGACCGCCGCCCCCCAGATCGAATGGATCACCGGCGCCACCGTCGCCTATCCGCCCTGCGATCCGGCCCGGCCCGATGTCGACCCGACGCCGCGGGACGTCTCGATCCTGTGGGACGGCGACCAGGTGAAGCTGGCGACGCTCATCACCGGCTTCGGGTCCCGCGTGCTCACCAGCACCGCCCCCACGGTTTTCACCCGCAAAGTGGCCAACGACATCTGCGCTTCGGTCGCCGCGGAGAACAGTCTCGCGCTGGTCACCGGCCTGGCGACCGTGGACAACTACCCGCTGGACTTGGATTTCGACGGCGAGATCACCGACGGCCCCGTCGCCACGACGGAGTACCGTGACTATGTGGTCCTGGCGCACCGCGAGGGCTACCTGATCATCGCCGACGTCACCGATCCAGATCAGGCCGAGCGCGTGGCGCAGATCCCCCTCGCGAAGACCGGCGGCTCGGTGGAGCTCGCCGGCCTGACCATCGACCGCTATTCCCAGCGCATCTACGTCACGGCCTTCGGCCAAGGCGTCTACGTGGTGGACTTCAGCGCCCTGCCCGGGTCTCCGGATGACTACCCGACGCTGGTTGACGACAACGACGACGGCGCCGACGACCGGGTCCTCGAGCAGATCGAGATCGCCGGCGAAGACGCGCGGAACGTCATCGCCCTGCCCGAGCTGGGCGTGGTCTGGGCGGCCGGCCGCCAGTTCGGCCTCCAGGGTCTGCTGCAGGCGCCGCCGGAGCTGATCATGACTCGGGCCGACGGCTCGCTCACCCGCGCCCACGCGGTCGCCCCCTTCGGCGTGCCGACCGACGGCAGTGAATTGGCGGCGCCCGGCGCCGTGCGACTGCTCACCGGCGTGCCGGGCATGGCGACGTCGGCGGGGGAGATCGCGAGCCTCGGCCAGACGCTGTCGGTCGACCTGATCAGCACCGCGCCTGAAGGCCAAGAGATCGACGGATCGACCCTCGCGGGCACCCCGCCGACGTCCTACCGCGGCGACGAGGCGCTGGAGATGCGGCGTCTGGCGTCCCGGCCCTACGAAGACGGCTACGGCCTCTACCTCTCCGAGCGCGTCGCGCTTATCGCCGACCTGCGCGCGTCGATCGCCTACGCGCGCAGCGC
>JBCDKB010000626.1:0-4459 GCA_038747035.1 Acidobacteriota bacterium
CTGGCCCTCATCACCACCGCCCTCGATACGGCCAACGAGCACTGGCCGGACCTCGTGGCCCTTAGCTTCTCTGCCGAAGAACCGGCTCAACTGCGGCGAATCCTCAAAGAGCGGGAGCCATCCCCGCCGCGCCATCGCTTCGAGGCGCTGGCGATCCATCCGCCGGCCCCACAGGGCCCGGGCGACGGGGGTTGATCGCCGCCAAGCGGATCAGCCCAGCGCTCCGATTCGCGGTCGACACCCGGCCCGGTCCCCGGCGCCCGTTCACCACTTCAATTGGGTAAGCGGTCAGCGGGGCGTCGTCGCGACCATGTAGCGGAAGAAAGCAGAGAGAGACTCCGAAGTCAGGGTCGGATCCTCGTCGTCGTCGAAGAACCGGAAGACCGGCGGGTCGTCACCGACGCACTGGAAAAAAGTGTACTGATAGCCCTGGTAGCCCCCGAACACCAGGGCATCGGCGGGTAGTTCGTAGGCAGGTTTACATTCGGCAATCAGCGCTATTGCCCTCTCCTGAAGTCCGACCACGTCGGGATAGAGAAGATCAATATCCAAGGCCAATCGTCCCGCCGACCGGCCGGCGACACTCAGAAAATCTCGATAGATCCCAGGGAAAGCGAGACCGGTCCTGGCCTCGAAAGCTCCGATCTCCTGCGGCGACAAACCGAAGAGGTCGGCGTCGGTGGCTACGCCTGAAGCCACAAGAAGATCACGAATTCCGGTCACTTGTCCTTCATCGCCGCGACTCTTGCCATATCCCGCTCATAGTGAATACGGTGAATCCTCATCGATTCGTAGGGCCCGTGTCGGGTGACGACTTCAATATCTGGGTATTTCTTCTTGAAGGCTTCGATAGCGCCGCGGCATGACTCGCAGATCGCTAGCTCTGAGCTGATCCGAATTTGCCCTTTTCTGCCCTTGAGAATTCCTGCCCGATGGATGTGCTCAAGCATCTTGAGCTCGGCATCATTAGATCGATCGTACCCGCGGGCGTTCGAATAGGGTAAGGCTCGCGGATGATTCTTGCCTTCGAGTCCCACAGTTCCCGGTGGTTTTTTCTTGCCACTTATCGAATACAGGGGACCGATCCCAGGCCCACCATCGTCAAGATCGAAGTACGCAGACGCGAGATTCGTCTCATCGAATTTCGGGTTGAGCTTTAAATGCTCACGTTCGGCGTGGACCTCATGAAACACGTTGAGGTGATCACGGAGCTGTTCGGTGGTGAGCGAATCTCGGAACAATTCTGAATTGTCCTTGGCACTGCGACTCCCGTGGCCGTGGGCGACGGATTCCACCGGCGGTATGGGGTCATGCTGCTCCGACGCTTCTTGCGTCGACGAGGAGCTCTGAACGCTCAGCTCTTCCTGGCCGTGGTGGTGCGGCGGTCCCGGGGCCCCGTCCTCGTCGTCGATCATCGAGGCGTAACCCCGACGATTCATACCGCTGAAGAACTGATGGCCGGTGTTGTTCTGACGCCGACGTCTCGAGAGTAACGACGAGATCCCGCCGAACGACGGCCGGTGGGTAAACCGCCGGCTCATGATCTGTCCCAACGAGTGCATTCCCCCGAATCCGAGGAAACCTGATTGGGTGTTGCCGGCTCGGCTCAAGGATCTGAACATGAATTCACCCTGCCTTTAGCGCATGCTTTGTCGAAAGAAGTCATTGGAAAAACTCCACGATTCGACTTCTGCAAACTTGACTATATCGATATTATTGTACCGTCGCAGCTAAGGACGGTCTTTTGACCCAGGCAAAACAGCCTTCCGGTGCTCTCTTCTCCCTAACCGACATCGCTTCGGTGCTCGAGTCCCTCGGCGTGCCGTTCCGCGACGGGCCACAGCGTGGCCTGGTCATGGCCACTGACGTCGCCTCCCGGGCGACGCGGCTCTACCTAGACGTCACCGACCGCATCCTCCAGCTGGAGCTGCTTATCCCGCACGCAGTCGGCGAAGATGACGCGCCGGCCTGCGCCCTGTGGGTGTGCGACGTCAACCGCCAACTCACCCTGCCGGGCTTCGTCCTGAACCGAGACCAAGGGACCGTCAGCTTCCGCATCGCCGTCCCTATCGCCGTCGGCGGTCTCGACGAGGCCCTCTTCCTGGCCCTCATCACCACCGCCCTCGATACGGCCAACGAGCACTGGCCGGACCTCGTGGCCCTTAGCTTCTCTGCCGAAGAACCGGCTCAACTGCGGCGAATCCTCAAAGAGCGGGAGCCGTCCCCGCCGCGCCATCGCTTCGAGACGCTGGCGATCCTTCCGCCGGATCGAAAGACCCCGGGCGACGGAGACTGATCGCCCCCGACACCGGTCCCAGAGCCCAGATCCCTCAGCTCAGCCTCATCTTGCAAACCGGCCCCAGAGCCCGGGGGCCGGAGGACGACGGCGACGCTGTCTGAGCTCGACGGTCAACCCGGCCACACGCGCCGCTCACCGAGCAAAGCCGATCGCATCGGCGTCGACGGTTGACCCGGCCACACCCGAAGCGGACACAAGACTACGACCTTGGCGGCGCCCAACGTCACGGAGAAGCTGAGGCGAGTTAGTCGCCGTCGGACGCAGGCCCCCGGGCGACAAGACGTCCGTGCCCTAACGAGTCTCATCCAGCAAGCCGGTCCCTCACCTCAGCCTCATCTTGCAAACCGGCCCCAGAGCCCGGGGGCCGGAGGACGGCGGCGACTCTGTCTGAGCTCGACGGTCAACCCGGCCACACGCGCCGCTCACCCAGCAAAACCGGTCGCATCGGCGTCGACGGTCAAACCGGCAACACCCGAAGCGGATATGGGGCCGCGACCTCGGCGGCACCTGACGTCAAGGAGAAGCTGAGGCGAGTTAGTCGCCGTCGGACGCAGGCCCCCGGGCGACAAGACGTCCATGAGCCAACGAAGACATCCCAGGCCCCGAGAAGCACAAAGCCCGCTCCGAGCAGAGCGGGCTTTGTCACACGCCGAGCCTGCGCGTCAGCGGATCACCTGATCGTCACTTGATCGCCGAGAGCAGGCGCGTATCGGTCACCAGCTGGCGCACGCCGTGGCCGTGGTCTTCGTTGAACACGTTGTCCTGGCACCAGGCGGCGACGGTGTTGATGTCGAGCTTGGCGCACTGCGGCCGGACGCTCCAGGACACCTGCAGCGGCGAGCAGGTCTGCTCGGTGTAACTCGGGCCCGTGGTCGAACCCAGGAATTGCACCGGCGAGCCGGTATCCGCCGGAATGCCCTTCGCCTGGTGCATGCCGCCCTTCATGGCGCCGGCGTCGAAATCGGCGAAGTCGAGGGCGTTGTCATCGTTGACCAGCACGAAAACCTGGGTCTCCACCCGCAGGTCCGGGTTGGCGCAGGCGTCGGAGAGGCAGGCGCCCAGGGTCGGGCCCGGGCCGACATCGCACGACGAGTGCACCCAGTGCACTTCGATGGTGTCGCCGGGGGCGAGGCCCTTGCAGACGTCGCCGGACGGCTTCTTCATCTCCGCCTTGCTGAGCTTGTCGGCGTCATTGCAGGCGTAGCCGCCGTCGTCGGCGCTGCCTTTGAAGACCGAAAAACCCGGTCCCTTGTGCTCAGCGTGCTTGTGGAAATGGATATTGCAGAGGTTCATTTCGGTGTGCGCCGGCGCCATGGAAAAGACGCGGGCGTTTTCACCGGCTGTGGAGGAGATGTCGCGGGGGGTCTGCGGGCCAAAGCCCTGACAAACGTCAGCGGAGGCCGCGCCGGCACCGAAAATGAGCACGGCGGCAGCGGTCAGGAGCGTGAAATTGCGCATGGACAATCCTTCAAGGAGAGACATTCGCGGGCCAGTGCACAAAGGCAACTGGTCCCAAGGGCGCGTAATACGCGTGGCACATAGGAGTCGACGGTTTCTTCCGACGCCTCAATTTGGATGCGCTAGGCCGCCTCCGCAGCCCCCAATTGGGCCCCTTCTTGCAGGTTCTTTACAACCTCCGGATCCGCCGCTTTCACCGTACGGCTGGCCAAGTACGTGTACATCGCCGGGATCACGTAGAGCGTCAGCGCACCGCCCACCACCAGGCCCCCGATCACCGCGATGCCCATGGAGCGCCGACTCTCGGCGCCGGCGCCCAGTGCGAGGGCGATCGGCAGAATGCCGAGAACCGTCGACAGGCTGGTCATCAAGACCGGCCGGAATCGAGCCGCAGCGGCGTTCTGAATCGCCTGCAAAATCTCGTCGCCGCCGGCGCGCCGCTGGTTGGCGAACTCGACGATCAGGATGCCGTTCTTGGTCACCAGCCCGAGCAGCATGATCAAACCGATCTGGCTGAAGATATTCAGCGACTGCCCCCAAAGCGCCAGCGCCGCCAAAGCCCCGGCGAGCGCCAGGGGCACGGTGAGCATGATCACCAGCGGGTCGCGGAAGCTCTCGATTTGGGCGGAAAGCACGAGGTAGATCAACACCAGGGCGAGGAGGAAGATAAATCCCAAGCTCGACGCTGACTCTTCGAAGTCC
>JBCDKB010000627.1:0-4445 GCA_038747035.1 Acidobacteriota bacterium
CTGAACCACCGCCGCCCGCGAGCGCAAAGAAGTCTGAACGGCGGCGCTGAAGCCGAATAAGCCCCGGAGGTTCTCTGGGGCTTTCGTTATTTTGGACGAACTGGGGTCGTGGATCGATCAACGCCTCATGGGTCTCCGCGGGAAAAGAGCCTCCGGTGATCCCGGGTCGGGGCGAGACGCCGCGCTGGCTTGCTCCCCAGCTCGCCGTGGACGCGAAGCCGACCGATGAAGAACGCAATGAACGCGAAGAGCTTCCGATCAAGGTCGTCCAGATCAAAAAGGTCTGAGCTGTTGCGGCTACAGCCTGCGGGTCCCCGCGTCTAGGGCCAGCGGGCCCTACGCCGGACAGCGCTTTTTCCCGACAGCCCGCTAGGGTCTGATAGCATATTGGCCTGCGCCCGGTCTTGCGCTCGCTTCGCAGCCTCTGCTTCTAGAGAAGCCCGGTGGGTCGCTTGGACGCCATGATGCCCGACACCGAAGTCAACGCCCCGCCCGAGGAGGCTCGTGTAGACGTCACGGGTCTCTTGCTGCGCTGGCGCGACGGTGACCCGCGGGCGGCCGATGAGCTGGCGTCCCAGGTCTATGGCGAACTGCATCAGCTGGCCCACAGCTTTATGCGTCGCGAGCGGGTCGGCGATCTGCTGCAGACCACGGCGCTGGTCAACGAAGCGTATATTCGCCTCGTCGGCGTTGACGTTGAATGGGAGTGCAGGAGTCAGTTCTTCGGCATCTGCGCCCGCGTGATGCGACGGATTCTGCTCGACGCGGCGCGCCGGCGCCTGACGGATAAGCGGGGGGGCGCGACCCCGGCGCTACGCCTCGGGGACTACGAGATTCCCGCCAGTCGCGCGGACCATCTCGTCGCCCTCGACGATGCGCTCCAAGCCCTCGGGACGATTGACCCACGCAAGAGCCAGGTCCTTGAGTTTCGCTATTTCGGCGGCATGACCGCCGCGGAGATCGCCGAGAGCCTCGACATTTCAAAGCGCACGGTGGAGCGCGATATTCGATTGGCCCGGGCTTGGGTCGCCGACGCCATGGGGAAAAGCTCCTGAGCGCCGAAGGTAGGCCTCCGCGGGATTGGGAGCGTCAGCACTGGACACAGATCGAGCAGATCTTCGAGCAAGCCGAGCGTCTGCCGAGCGGTGAACGCGGGGCCTTCGTCGACCGAACCTGCGCAGGGAATGCTCGTCTCCGTGACCGGGTTCTGGCGCTCCTCGCGGCGGATATCGAAAAGGTCGATAGCCTCGGTCACCTCGTGGCGGGGGCCTCACCCTTGGCCGGCCCGGCATCGCTCGACCTTGAGCAACCGGCGGCTTCGGAGCTTTTGACCGAGGAAGACTCCGTCCCCGACCGTATCGGTGCCTTCGACATTCGCCGTGAAATCGGCCGCGGCGGCGTCAGCAGCGTCTTCCTCGCCGAGCGGGCCGATGGCTCCTTCCGCAAACGGGTCGCGCTGAAGCTCGTCCGCCGCGGTCTGGACACCCAGGACATCCTGCGTCGGCTGCGCCAGGAGCGGCAGATTCTCGCCCGACTCGACCACGAAAATATCGCCCGTTTACTCGACGGCGGCAGCGCCGAGGACGGCCGTCCGTATTTCGTCATGGAATACGTTGAGGGAGTCGCGATCGACCGCTTCTGCCGAGAGCAGGGTCTTGATCTCGAGGACCGACTGGGGCTCTTCATGACGGTGTGCTCGGCGGTGCACTACGCCCATCAGAACTTGACCATCCACCGCGATATCAAGCCGAGCAATATCTTGGTGACCGACGGCGGAGTCGTCAAATTGCTCGACTTCGGCATCGCCAAAGTGCTTGAGGATGACGAGGCGCTCACCGCGTGGCAGGTCACCGGCCCGGGGCTGCGGTATATGACCCCGGCCTACGCCAGTCCGGAGCAGATTCGCGGTGAGGTCCTGTCGACTGCCACGGACGTCTACTCCTTGGGGGTGCTGCTTTTCCGCCTGCTGACCGGGGCGCCGCCCTACGCCATCGAAGATCTACCTTTCCCGCGCTTGGAAGAAACGATTTGCGACAGGCCGCCGGATCGGCCCAGTCAGCGGATAAACGCGGAGTCGCTCGCCCTGATGGGCTGTAACCCGTCGCGCTTGCGTCAGTGGCGAGCACAGCTATCCGGCGACCTCGATACCATCGTCGCGATGGCGCTGCGGAAAGAACCGGAGCGGCGCTACTCG
The DNA here is from genome assembly GCA_038747035.1 of Acidobacteriota bacterium. GTDB lineage: Bacteria > Acidobacteriota > Thermoanaerobaculia > Multivoradales > J023 > JAUIJL01. The sequence goes on from JBCDKB010000627.1 coordinate 2,195, forward strand.
TCGGCGGAGCAGCTCGCGGAAGATATTCGGCGGTATCTCAGCGGTCAGCCGGTCCGCGCCCAGCCCGATCGGTGGGTTTATCGCACGAGAAAGTTCGTCGGTCGAAACGTAAGAGCCTTGGCCGTCACGGCGGCGGTCGTGTGGCTCCTGGCGAGCGTGGTCGCTTTTTACTCCTCGCGGCTTATTGAAGAACGGGATCGAGCTTTCCAGGCCTCGGCCCGGGCTGAGGTTGAGCGCTCCAAGTCGGAGCAGGTCGCGGACTTCGTGCAGGGGATCTTCGAGGTCTCCGATCCCAGCCAGGCCCTCGGCCGCACGGTCACCGCCGTGCAGCTACTCGAGCAGGGCGCGCGGCGGATCGACGTCGAACTGGCCGATCAGCCGGAGCTGGAGGCCAGCTTCAGGGCGACCATCGCCCACAGCTACCGCGGCCTAGGACTCTTCCAAGAGGCGGAGAAACAGCTCGAACGCTCCCTGGAGCTGCATCGAACCCTCGTGGATCCGCCCCATGAAAGCCTGGCCAAGATCCATCGCCAGATGGGGCAGCTGCGGGAGTCCCAAGGTCGTTACGACGAAGCGACCCGCCACTTCGCCACGGCGGCCGAGCAGTTCGCCGAGGTGCTCGGCGAAAACGATCCGGAAACCGCAGAAAGCGAGGCGGACCTCGGGACCGTGGCCCATGTCCTCGGTCGGTTGGACGAAGCCGAACAGCGCTATCTCAGCGCCCTCGACCGACTTCGCCGGATCCCAGGCCCTGAAGCGCCCAAGACCCTGCAGGTCGAGAGCAACCTCGTCGCGTTGCGCTACCACCTTCGGCAGTTTGCTGAAGCCGAGAGCCTCGGCCGAACGGTGCTTGCGAGGCAGCAGAAGGTCTTGGGCCCGCTGCACCCCGACACGCTGTCGACGGAAACCACCCTGGCGGCGGTCCTGCTGACGTCGGGAGAGTATGCCGCCGCCGAGCCTGTGCTCAAGGATCTGCTGGACCGTCAAAAACAGCTCTTGGGTCCGAACCATCCGGACGTGGCGCTGGCGGCCAACAACCTCGCCGCGGCCTACTACCACCTGAAGCGCTGGGACGACGCGGAGCCGCTCTATCGACAGGCCCTCAGGATCCAGCGGCAGCATTACGGCGATCGACACGCTCGGTCGGTCGCGACCCTGCTCAACCTGGCGGACCTCGAGGCCGACGGCCGCGGCGACGACGACGCGGCCCGCCGATTCTTTGAAGAAGCGATCGACAGCCGCCGGCATTTGGCCGGGGACGGCCATCCTTCGTTGCTCTTTCCGCTGCTGAGTCTCGGCGAGCTCGAGCTGCGGCAAGACCGCCCGGAGATCGCCGAACGCCACCTCCGGGCGGCCCTCGAGATTCTGGATCCCTCCCGCACTTCGCCTTCGGCTGTGGACGAATGGCAGCGGGCGGAGGCGCGCAGCCTGCTCGGCGAAAGCCTGCTGCGTCAAGGAGACTCGGAGGCCGCCTGGCCGATGTTGGAAGACGCCCTCCGGGTCCTCGAGGCCGAGCTCGGCCCCGACCACGCTCGGACTCGGAAGGCTCGACAGCGGCTCAATACACGAGGGTGAGGAAACCGCCCTCGACGCCGTACGGGCTCGTGATGAGCAAGGATTCGCCCTCGGCGCGGGCCTCGATGCCGAGGCTCTCGAATTGCCGGTTGAGTAGCTCCGCCAGGCCGGCCACCAGGTCCGACTGATCGTCCAACGGCCCCGAGTCGACCGTGAAACTCGCTGCCCAGGCCACGCCGTGGCTCACCTGCGCGTCTTTGTGGGCGAACGCCGTCGAATTGGTGCTCGGCGGGTTCTCGGACGGACGACCGCCGCCCGTCTCGATCGCGACCGTCACGACGACGGAGATGGACCAGTCCCGCGGCAGGGGGTCGGTGATGTCGATAGCGAGACCCCCGTCCGTCACCTTTGAACCGACGGCCCGGGGCGTGGTCCCGATCGACGAGAGCAGCGGCCCATCGACCTTCTCGCGGGCGATGAAGAGCTTCCCCGTATGGAGGGTCATCAGGGTTCCGGCCGTGAGAATGGTGTGGTCTTGAAGGTCGTGCCTGAAGCCTTTCCACAGCTGGAGAGCCCCGGTCTCGGCCTTTGGAACCGTGATCGGAATCGCCTCCAAGACCTGGTCATCGGCGCTCTCGACCTCGAGGGCGAAGCCCGAATCAGCGGTCCTCACCCATAGCATGAGATCGTCCGGGCGGGTTCCGAAGTCGTCGCCGAAGACCGTGACGACTTCGCC
>JBCDKB010000628.1:0-4443 GCA_038747035.1 Acidobacteriota bacterium
CGACCTGATCGTCGACACCACCCAAGCGAGCGTCGACGAAGCCGTCGACGTGGTGCACCGGTCCCTGCTCGCCGCCGCCGGCGGCGACTCGGAGGGCCCGCGCCACGGTCTGTGGCTCTGCCCGCGCACGCTCTTCCCGACCCGCAGCTACTCCGACGTCCGAAAAACCGCCGAAGGCCTCGCCGCCGCCGGCGTCACGCCGGAATCGGTCGAGCCTTCGGGCGTTCAGGTCATGATCGTCGACGGCCAAACCTACCTGCTCGACGGCCACGCCCGCATCAGCGCCGCCATCCACAACGGCCAAGCCCTCGTCGCCGGCGAGCTCGTCGCCACCGGCGACGAAGAAGCCTCCCTCGGCATCTCTGCCCGCAGCTACGTCGCCGAACGGTCCACCGCCGAGCTCGTCGACGCCTGGGAGCTCGCCCACAACCTGCGCTTCTCACGCAAGCGATCGGGCTGAGCCGGTCCCGAAGATCTCGTTGTGACCGACATCCGTCCTATCTACTGTCCACCTACTCTGCTTGCTACAGGCACGAGCAGTCGACGGTGCCGCAGTCCTGAGCCTGATCGTCGGCGAAGACTAAGAAGTCGTTGCCGTAAAAGGACTGGTTGGTGACGCGATATCCTCGGTCACATTCCCCGCTCCAGTAGGAAGTCGTTGGGCAGGAAGCGGTGGCGCCCTCTGAAACAGAGAAAGTCGTATCGCAGATGGTTCCGATTAAGCGTCGGAACTGATCGCAGTTTGACTGGTGGTTTTCTATAAACTGAGAGAAGATCTCCAGGGGAAAACCGCCATGTAGGAACGAAACATCATCTACGTGAGTTGCTGCGAAGGCGATCACTCGGATCGTTGACACGTTTCCTTGATTGTCGAACTGCGGAATCGCAGACGACATGGCGTATGCGCTGATGGAAGTGGCGCCCGCCTGAACCGCGAAAAGAGCACCAAGTGCGAGGATCAAAAGGTTGATTTTCTTGAGGTAGTTCATGACTTTGCCTTTGAGTGCTTTGTTCTTAGAGAAAGAAGATGCGTTGGTCCAATTCTTGGTCTACTGAATTTCGCGAGGAAGGTCAGCGAACAGGCTTCGATCCGGGGACTGCCGACCTTGATGAAACTTCTCATCGTTGGCGCGAATGACATCTTCGTCTTCTGGTTCAGTAAAGCTGACCGAAGTTCCTTTCGAAAGCTCAAGCATGAAATCTCTTAGTTTTAGAGTGTCCAACCCCCTAGATCCCAGCTCCTCGGTCATTCCTCCATAGAGCGTCCCGAGTTGGTAGACGTAGCGGCTCATAGCGTTTCGCTGAATTTCTTGATGACGTCTGGCGTCGCGGAGACCTTTGGCTTTCGAAGCTTCGTTTCTCCGAGTATTCGAGAGCCTGTGGGCCTGCTCCAGGCTCCTGGTAAGGATCTGAACTTCTTCGGAATCCGGCATCAGTGAAAGCTTGAAGCGAAGCAGGTCGTGGTATGCCTTTTCATCGTGTTCTTTAATCTTGTACAAGCCGAGGTAGAACGATCGGACCCTAAGGCTCTCGGGAGCTTGGTCGCCAGCCAGCGTTCCGCGGAATTCGAGAGCTGGGGCGTCTTCGGCAGGTTGAGCGGTTGCGGTGCTGGGTGCAAGGAAGAGAAGAGATAAGCCGAGGATCATCGATTGAGCGACGGTCCTGCGCGCCGAACGGTGCGGGGTCATAGAAACCTCCTGTTTCATCCATCTAGGTCATGTAATTTGCGAGGGAGATTCAAGAACCGATCTCCCGATGACAGGTAAAGCATTATTTATATAGCCGCAGAAGTCAAGAGCAACTTCAAATTTTGAGAATTTGAGAGAGGCTATACCTTTCTTCCGTTGTCTTGGGGCGTCTTGCCTCGCCGGGTAGGTGCAGACTACTTGGCTTGATGGCTTACGGATTTCATGGCCGCAGTGTCGATGACCCCATTGGGCTAGGGTTCTAAAACATGCTAGTCAGTGAAGCCCTTATTTGAGCTGCTCCCTCCCTCTTGCTCGTCCGCAATCGATGTCTCCGCCCGCCTAACGGTCGACCGCCGAGCTCGTCGACGCCTGGGAGCTCGCCCACAACCTGCGCTTCTCGCGCAAGCGATCGGGCTGAGCTGACTAAGGGCCCGGCGAGCGGGTCACGCGCCAGAGGAGCAGCCAGAGGGCGGCGACGACGGCGAGTCCGAGGCCGCCGGCGATGCGGGCGAGGGAGGCGAGGCGTTCGGTGAGGGCTTCGACGGGCGCGACGGCGGCTTGGCGATTTTGCAGCACGAGGGCGACCCAGTCTGGGTGGCCGTCGAGTCTGCGGGCGGCGGCGATGAAGCGTTCGCCGGGGCGCAGCGGGTCTAAGAAGTCGGAGGACTCCATCGGCGTGCGGTTGAGCAGCTCTTGCACGGACGGCTGGTGGAAGAAGCTCTCGGGGCCAACAGGCGGCGCCGGGGCCGACGGCGCAGGGCACGGATGGCGGACGACCTGGCCGCGGTTGACCAGGATGACGAAACGATCCGGGCATTCCGAGTCGGCACGTCGAATTTCGGTGCTGCTGAGCCACTCGTTGAAGGTCTCGAGGTGGAGCGTCGCCGCAAGCACGCCTGTCACCGGCGGGCCAGCGGCGCCTGCGGACCGAGGCCTGACGGGCGCCGCGACGCTGATCAGGATGGGTTGCCCTTCGGCGGTGCTGCGGAAGGCCAGGGTCAAGCCAACGTCCTGGCGGGGGGTCGCCATCACGGGCTGGTCGCCGCTCCTCGCTTCGACCCGGCCCGAAAACCACTCCCGGTAGGCGTAGCCGTGGCCGATGACGCGGGCGTCGAAGGGAGACCGGGCGAGGGCCATCGCGTCGGCGTCGGCGAGCACCCAGCTGTAGAAAAACCGGTCCTGGTAGAGCCCATAGAAGCTGTCGGTCAAAGTCTGCGCTTGCTGGCGGCGCTCGTCTTCATCGGTGAGGTCGAAGAGTGCCCGCAGATCCATCCGTTCGGCTTCGCGGTTGACCCGTCGCTGGGTGGCCGACAGGTTGCGATCGACGGCGGCGCTGACCACTTGGGCGATGCCCAGATTCGCGTTCAGGCTGCGGTCGACGATCGCCTGGCGGGCGGCGGTTGACGCTTCGTCGAAGGCGAAGGAGCCGATGCCTCCGAGGGCGACGGCGAGGATCAGCGGGCCGAGCAGGCCGGCGATGAGCAGCGGTCGGCGGGCTCGACTTTCCCGTCGCCGCCGCAGGGCGCCCACCACCTGCTGGGCGTTCCGGAAACGATCGCCCGGATCCTTGGCCATGCAGCGGTCGATGATGTCGAGCAGCGCGCGGTCGATTCCCGGAACCTTGCGGTGGGCGTCGGGCGCCGGGGCATGCTCGATCAGCTCGCGGTAGCGTTCGATGCGGTCGGCGAGGGACGAGCTGCTGGCGAGGTCCCGACTCGCTTTCTCCGAAGCGTAGGGAGGACGTCCGGTGAGGAGGGCGTGGGCGACGGCGCCGAGGGCGTAAATATCGGACCGAACGTCGGGCCGCGCGGAGAGATTCGCCTGCTCGGGCGGCATATAAAAGAACGTACCCACCGTCGGGCCGCCCTCACCGTCGGCGCGGGCCTGGCCGAAGTCGGAAAGGCGCACCTGGCCGGCGCTGTCGAGCAGGATATTGGCCGGCTTCAGGTCGCAGTGGAGGATCGCCTTGCTGTGCAGGAAAGCGAGCCCTTCGGCGATTTGTAGCATCAGCTCGGCGACTTCCTCCGGCTTGAAAGTCCGGAGCTCGAGGCGATCCGCCAGGGACCCGCCTTCGAGGTACTCCATGACGTAGAAGGGCCGTTCGGCCTCCCACCCGACCTGGAGGAGCTGGACCACGCGACGTTCGGTCACGGCCTGGACGAGCTTGCCGACCTCCCGGCGCAGCAGCGGCCAGTCGAGGCCGCCGTCGTGGAAGAAGAGCTTGATGGCGACCTCACGGCCGGTATTGACGTCCGTGCCGAGCCATACCTCGCCGTAGGCTCCGCGGCCGAGTTCCCGGATCAGGCGATAGCCCGGCACCTTCGGCGGACCGGAACCGCGGTTTCTGCGCAGCGCGCTCCGGAGCTCGTCCTCGTCCTGGACGAGGGTCTCATCGATCTCGGGATTGGAGTGCGGGGCGTTCGAGCTCACGGAACTTGGCGACTCATGGGCTGGGCCACGGGCTGACGCAGCGGCGACGGGACCCTCGGGAAGGCGGTCGTCGTCTCCACGTCCCCACAGATCCGGGGGGCGCTCCGGGGCCAGCCGATGGTTTGGATTCGGCGGTAGTTTAATGCCGCAAAGACGTCACGACGAGCAGCGTGCGATCGTCGGCCGCGGGCTCCGGGGAGAAGCGTTCGACGTCTTCGAGCAGGGTCGAGAGCAGCTCGGCGCCGTCGAGGCCCTGGGCGAGGCGCGTGACGATCGGCCCCCGGCCGAATTCCTCGGCGCCGCGGGCGGCTTCGGCGATGCCGTC
>JBCDKB010000629.1:0-4434 GCA_038747035.1 Acidobacteriota bacterium
AGCCGCCGCCGGGCCGATCCGAGGCCGCCAGCCGCACGAGCCCCTCACCCGTGCCCACCCAGACCGGTCCGTTGCGCGACTCCACGACGCCGTTGATCTGGATCGACCGCGCGGAGGCGCCGGGCTCCGGGCGCGGGTGCACCAGCGCGACCTTGGCCGTCGCCGGCACGTGCCGGGCCAGCCCGCCGATGCCGCCGAACCACAGGGTCCCCTGCTTATCCTGGAGGATGGCGCCCACCGGCGACCGGGGGGCCGACGTCGGGTCGAGGGGATCGTAGGCCAGGCAGTGGAACCGGGGCTCGGCCCGAAGCCGCTCCTCCGCCGTCAGCCGGCACTGGCCGACCTCCTGGGTCCCGATCCACAAAGTATGATCCCGGGCCTCGCGGAGCGACTTGACGACGTCGAGCGGTAGCCCCCGCGGGTCCCCCGGCGGATAGACGAAACGCCGGAATCGCGGTCGCCGGGCCGCCAGCTGATCCGCGTCCAGGCGACCGAGGCCGCCCGTGCCCCAGGCGCCGATCCACAAAGCGCCGCGGTGGTCGGTTAAGAGGGCGTAGATCTCGTCGTCATGCAAGCTTTGCGGATCCGCCGGGTCGTGGACGAAGTGGTCCAGGCGCGGGTCGCTGTCGAGTGAAGAAATCCTCAAGAGGCCGGCGCGGGTTCCGATCCACAGGCGACCGTCCGCGTCTTCGGCGAAGGCGTTGATCCTCGGGTCCGGGGGCTCCGGATCCCCGGCAATTAGACCGTCGAAGCCCCGCCGGATCTGGTCGCCCCGCGGCGGCTCGTCGGTCAGCGGCAGGCGAAAAAGACCCCGGTCCGTGCCGATCCAGAGCGTCTGCCGACGGTCCACGAAGAGCGCCTCAACCGAGGCTTCGGGGAGTGTCCCCGCCGCGTCGGCGCGGAGCGGAAGCGAAAGCAGGCGAAACGATTTGAGCTCGCGGCTGTAGATGGCGGGCCCGGCGTTCGTCCCCGCCCAGACCCGGCCCATCGAGTCTTCAGCCAGGGACAGCACCCGATCCGCCGGCAGGTGACGGGACTGAGAACCGGTCCGGCGGAAGGATTCGAAGCGGTGTCCATCGAATCGATCTAGGCCGCCATCGGATCCCACCCATACGTAGCCTTCGCGGTCCTGTAGAACGGCGTAGACCGGCTCACCCGAAAGTCCGTCCCGGGCGCCGTAGTGGTGAAATCGGATGCTCTCGTCGGCGGCCGTCGGCAGCGAGAGGAGCGCCAGCGCAAAGACCTTCCCGACGCACCGAAGCCGGCGGGGTCGACGTCTCAAGAAGCCGAGGCGATGGACTAGGTGATAGCGATTCATGGCGGCCGCTTCGAGTTTACGGCCAGCCCGGCGGCGCGCTACTTGCCAAAGTAGCTGAATTCCTCTTCGAAGAGCGAGCCGTCCATGTCAGCCGCGCGCTCCGCGATGTGGGCTTGGGCGTCGGCGATGGCCCGGTTGTAGACCGTCGGGCAGATCTCCTGGAGGCAGAAATCGAGCACCAGCTGGGCTTTGAGGTCACCGATGGAGGTCTCGAGGTGCGCGTCGAAGAAAGCTCGGATGGACTCGATGCACCGCTTCTCGGCTTCTTTGGGCAATGTGATCGACATCTGGAACTCCTGTGGGGGGGGTGTGGGCAGGCGGCGGGCAGCTTAGCGAAATGACTAAGCCCGGTGAGCCACCTCGCCCCTGCCCCACCTGCCCTGCCCCGGGGCCCCCCACACTAGCTGTCCGCATATCGCGGTCAGGAAAGCGCCGATTCAGGCGAGCGAATGCCCTGGAGGCACTCGCTGACCGGGCCCCGGCACCGACCCGCGCCGGCCCCCTGCTAGTTGATGAAGAGGGCGCTATTGATCGACGAGTAGCTGGAGTTATTGGCCGTGGTGACGGTGAAAGATACCGTCGCTTCGCTGCAGCCCGTGGCGTCGACGTCATCGACCACCGTGACCTCCCCCGGTTCGAGCGGAATATTGCCGAGGCTGTAGGTATTGCCGCACATCTCCAGGGTCGGCTGGCTCAACGTACCGTTGACCTGGTCGTCGATCTCGATCACCAGCTGCTGACCGTCGCGGTGGATGCGACACGGCGGGCAGGTGTGGGTCCCCGGCTGCGGATGGACCCACGGCGTCGCTTCGATGCTCGTGTACTGACGATCCGGGCACGGGTCGAGCGACGGCCCGTCCGCAGGATCGAAGTGCGCCCTGAGCGGCTGGCAGTCCGCCCCTTTGGGATGGGGGGCGGTGATCTGCGACAGCGAGCGCTGGTGGGTCGGCATCAGGGCCTGGCGATTCTCACTCAGGTCCGGCGGCGACGGATCCCACTCGGAGCAGGAGAAGTGGGGGCACACTCCGGCCGCATTGCAGGCGGCTTCGGCGGCACCGCAGACCGAGACCAAACGACTCTCGGGGCACAGCGGCTCGTCGCCGAAGCAGAAATCAGCCCGCATCGGCAGGCGATCTGCCCCCTTGTCGACCATTCGCATCACGGCATCCGCCTTGGAGTTCGGGTCGTAGTACCAGGCGGCCGACGCGGCGGCGGACGCCACCAAGGTCGACACCGAGCTGCCGGTGAGGATCGCCGTCGGCCATTCGGGCTCGACGCCGGGGACGACGCCGTGATCGCCCAGGGCCATGCGCTCGGCGACGCTACCGAGGCGCGAGTTTGACAGCGGCGCGCCGTCACCCTGCACGCCGCCGACGGCATAGAGCATCGGCCGGTTGCCGCCTTCCAGGCTGACGTTGAAGCCGGGGACGACACCGGCCACCGCCGGGCACGTGTCGCGCAGCGGCATCGGACGGTTGGCCCAAGCCGCCGGCAGCATCGGCCCCGTCCCGCTATTCGGCCCGCCGCTGCGGTTGCCGGTCGCGGCGACCACCAGCGCCCCACGGCAGCCGGCGTCGACAATGGCTTCATGCACGAGGCGCACCGGCAGCGGCATGTCTTCGACCTCGGGCTCCAGGCCGCCGAAGGCGGGATTCCATCCCACGGAGAGGTTCAACACCAACCCCTGTCCCGTCGGCCCGTTGGCTTCCCAGGCGGAGACCTCCGCTTCAATCGCCTCGGCGAGCTCGACAAGCGTCCCGACGAAACCGCCGCGCACCAGATCACGCTCCGAAAGGTTCGGGTCGTTGGGGTCGTAATGCACATAGGACATCGCCAGTCGGGAGGTGACCTGGGCCACGCAGTTGTGATTGCTGACCGACGGCTCGACGCCGCAGAGCAGCCGCTCGGCCATGGCGATGAGCGTCTCGCCGTGCTCGGAATTGGCCGGCAGGCCCAGCGGGAAAACCTCGGCGGTCGGATGGGTATCGAGAATGGCCAGGCGGACCGGGGTGAATCCCGGGACTTCCGGCGGCTTGCCGCGCCCCGCCTGATCGAGGAAGTAGTCCGAAAGCGGTTGCCACAGGGTTTCGTCGAAGGCGGATCCGGAGGAGCCGAGGGCCATGAGATCTCGCTCGATTTCCCTCACGTCGCCGTTCGTGATCAACGCCTGGAGCGCCGCCAGGTCGGACGCGAGCACCGGCCGGCTGCCGGTGAAAGTGAAGGCGCAAATCTCTCCGAGGGTCGAGCCGCTGCGCACGCCTTTAAAAGGCTGGATCGAATCCCACTGGCCAACCGGCTTCGGGCAGTCCACGAGGTGTGCTGATTTGGTGGCGATCCATCGCCATTCTGTGACGGGGGGCGCGGTGGCCGCGTCGGCGGGGACCGTCGCGGCAACTAGGGGAGCGATAAGAAAAAACATCGCAAAGCGAATTCGGGGCATACCAATTCTCCAAAATCCAAAGCGGGGAGTCCGTTAGGGCCTTCGGCCAGGGTGCCACTGGGGATGCGACTAACGGCATCGCTTTGGTCTTCGAGAGTGGAAACGAATATCTGACAGCTCGGCGGAAAAAGCTGTCGTCGCCGCGGAAAAGCTAAGGTTCGAGCAGTCGGAAGCTCGCCCAGTCGGCCGTCGGATCCTGCGCCATCAGGTCCAGCTGCGCCTGGCGCAGGGCCTCCGGCGGCGACGCGCCGGCGAGGAACGCCGCGTAGTAGCGCCGGACCAGGGCCGCCGCGGTGCGATCCTCCACCGGTCGCACCGCCGCCACGACGCTGCGGCTGCCGGCGGTGAGGAAGGCCTGGGCGAGGCCCGTCACGCTCTCGACTTGTCCGCCGGGGGTCGATTTAGCCGTCTCGCAGGCGGAGAGCACCACGTGCCGCGGCGCCCGCTCGAGGGCCAGGATGTCGGCGACGGTCAAACGCGAGTCGCCGGCCAACGGCAGGGCGCTTTCCCCGCCGCCGCGACCGGCGAAGCGGCCGTGTCCGGCGTAGTGGAAGAGGTCGGCCCGGGGAAGCCATTTGCGCAGGGCCGACCCGGTCGCCGCGTGGCCTTCGAGGCGGCGGGCCGACCACGGGGCCTGGAGCTGGTCGGCGACGTGCCGGCCTTCGATCCGGGCGGC
>JBCDKB010000630.1:0-4431 GCA_038747035.1 Acidobacteriota bacterium
ATTCTGGCAGATGGCGGTATTCTGACAAACTCGAGAAAGCGACGGATAGGATCGGGCGTCACCCCCCCGATCTTTCGACGCCCTTCCGTTTCCGGCGAATCAGGATTCGACTCCGCCGGTTCCATCCCTGCAACGGCTCCACCCCGGAGCTACGAAAGGACTGCCCGACCATGACGAAATCACGCTTTCTGCTCGCCTTCTCCCTGGTGCTCAGCGCCCTGTGCCTCTTCGCCGCTCCGGCCACCTTCGCCGACGACGCCAAGACCCTCGAAGGTGAATTCGTGTGGGAACGGTCAGACAAGAACATCACGGGTCCGCTCAAGGCGGTCTTCGAGCCGACCGAGGACCAGGGCACCTGGAACGTGTCGTTCCACTTCACCTTTGAAGGCAAAGATCACATCTACGCCGGCACCGCCAAAGGCAACCTCGGCGAAGGTGAGCTCGCCGGCGAAGTGATGAGCGACGGCGATGAGCCGTCGCCCTTCGTTTTCGAGGGCGCCTTCACCGACGGCAAGTTCCAAGGCACCCACGCCGGCTTCCGCAACGGAGACCGCCGGCCCACGGGTTCCATGACCCTCGGCGGCTGAGGCCGCCCCTCCGAGGGAAGGGCCGCGGCGTCAGCGATAGACGACGCGGTCCGGGGACAGCCGTTCAAGGTTGGCCCGCAGCTGTTCGAGATCGATATGGAAGCCGCGCAGCGCCGCGTCGCGCAAGTCGGCGAGCAGGCTCGTCTTCGTGGATTCGGGGAGCACGGCGGCGGTCATCAGGCGGTGGACTCTGTCGAGGTGGCGCTGTTCCATGCTGGATTTCCTCGTGTCGATGAAGATCCGGGACGTGGTTCCTCATATACAAACCCCGTGCCACCGAACGGACGCCCCGACGGGTCAAGCCGACGTTCCGCAGAAGCCGCCGCGACGCGCTCCCGCGGAGCTCGGCGCTCTCCCCCGGCGTGTTGCCATAGGCCCGGCCGCGTCCACAGAAGGTGACACCACCGGATCACCGCTGCAGACAGTCCGGGTCGCTGCGATAATGCGCGGATGGATCCCCGCGCTGCTTTTGACGCCAGGGTTGATGAGCTTTTCGACCGCATGCTCGACCTCGAGCCGGACCAAAGGACCCCGGCGCTGGATGAAGCCTGCGGCGATGACGGGGAGCTGCGCGCCGCCGTCGAACGACTGCTGGCGTGGAGCGACAAGCCGCCGCCGGCCCTCGAGACGTCGGCTCTGGTGGCGGCGCCCTGGGCCACCGACGACGACACCCGCCCTGACCGCGAAGACGACGACGCGGCCGCGGTCTCGGAGCGGATCGGCCCATACCGGCTGCTGAGCGAGCTCGGTCGCGGCGGCATGGGGGTGGTCTTCCTCGCCGAGCGCGATGACGGACACTTCACGCAGCGGGTGGCGCTCAAAGTCATGCGTCCGGGGACCGAGAATGTGGAGATGCGGCAGCGCTTCGAACAGGAGCGCCAGATCATCGCCCAGCTCAGCCATCCGCACATCGCACGACTCTTCGACGGCGGCGTCACCGACGACGGCCGGCCCTACTCGGCGATGGAGCTCGTCGAGGGGGTGCCGATCACCGAGTACTGCGACCGGCGACAGCTCGGGATCCGCGAGCGCCTCGCGCTCTTCGGGAAAGTCGGCGAGGCGGTCCACTACGCCCACCAGCACCTGGTCGTCCATCGGGACCTGAAGCCATCCAACATCCTCGTTACCGAAGACGGCGACTTGAAGCTGCTCGACTTCGGCATCGCCAAGCTGCTCGACCTGTCGGAGATCAAGACCTGTCCCATCGACGGCACCCTGACCCATACCGGCCGCATCCCGATGACCCCGCTCTACGCCAGTCCCGAGCAGCTGCGGGGCGACAAAGTGACCACGGCGTCGGATATCTACCAGCTCGGCCTGCTGCTCTTCGAGCTGATCACCGGCGAGCGGGCGCGGGACGAGTCGAGCGTGACGCCGTCGGCGGGCTCGAGCCCGTTTGGCTTTGAGGAAACGCCGGTGTCGGCGCCGAGCTCGGCGATTAAGAAGGCCCCGGCCGGGCGCCTCAAGATCTCCTCGGAGGCGCGGGCGACGACCCCCAGAGGGCTGCGAAAGGAGCTCCACGGCGACGTCGATACCCTGGTGCTGACCGCGCTCCACCCGGAGGTGGCCCGGCGCTACCCCTCGGCGGCGGAGCTGGTGGAAGACGTGCGCCGATTCCTCGGCGGCTACCCCCTCTCGGCCCGACGCGACTCCGTCGGCTACCGAGCCCAGCGCTTCCTGCGCCGGAATCGTCTCGCCGTCGCCGTCGCGGCGATCTTCCTGGCCCTGCTGGTGGCCTACGCCGCGACCGTCACGGTGCAGGCTGAGCGCGTCGCCCGCGAGCGCGACCGCGCGGAAAGCGTGCTCGCCTTCGCCCTCAGTCTCTACGGCGCCGGCGACCCCAACGAAGCCCTCGGGCCCCAAATCTCGGCGATCGACCTCATCCAACGCGGGGTGGAGCGGGTCGGCACAGAGCTGGCGGGAGAACCCCACGCGCAGGCTGACCTGCTCGCCTACTTCGGCCGCATCTACGAGCGGCTCGGGCTCTGGACGGAAGCCGAAGACACCCTGCGCCGCGCCCTCGATCTGCAGATCGAGATCTACGGCGAAGAGCACCCGAAGGCGCTCGAGACGCGGGCCAGCCTGGCCAGTATCTTGGTCTATCTGCGCCACGCCGACGCGGAGTCGATGCTCGAGCAAACCCTCGAGCTGCACCGCCGGGTGCTCGGCGACGAGCACCGCCACACGGCGACCGTCCGTCGCTATTTGGGACAGCACTACTCGAGCGTCGGGCGGTATGTCGACGCGGAGACCCAGCTCCGCGAAGCCCTCGACGTCCACCGCCGAGTGGCGCCGGGGAGCCGAGACCTCGCCTTCACGCTCTCCGACCTCGCGCGACCGCTCAAGCGCCAGGGGCAGTACGCCGAAGCCCTGGAGCTCCAGTGGGAGTCGGCGGCGATCCAGGCTAAACACTTCGGCGAGGTGCATCCGGATCGAGTGTCGGCGACCAACAACATCGCAGACACGCTCTGGAAGCTCGAACGGTGGGACGAAGGCGACGCCACCATGGAGCGCTCCCTCACCCTCGCCAGAAAGCTCTACGGCGACACCCACCGCGATATCGCCACCAGCCTCGGCAATATCGGTACCTCCATGCTCGACCGCGGCGAGCTCGAAAAAGCTGCCGACTATTTCCGCCAGAGTCTGGAGATGCGGCGGCAGCTGGCGGGCGGCGACGACCGCTTCGTGGCCCAGAGCAGCGCCCAGCTGGCCCAGGTCCTCGAGCGCCTCGGTCGCCTGGAGGAGAGTGAGGCGCTGCTGCTCGACGCCATGCGTATTTTCAGGGCGATCAATCCGAACGCTAAGGTCGACCTCGCCAAGGTCCAGCAGCGCTTGGCGCCGGTTTGGATCGCCACGGGGCGTTTCGAGGACGCGGAACGCATCCTGCGGGAAGCCATCGAGGCTTTCCGCACCACCCAGGGTTCCCCGTGGCCCGCACGTCTCGAGGTGCTGCTGGCCGAAAGCCTGGTCGGCCAAGGGCGTCGAGGGGAGGCGGCACCCCACCTCGACACCGCCCGGCGCGGGCTCGCCCCGGATGACGAGATCTGGCTCAGCCGGCTTCGGGAGCTCGAAGGGCGCTGAGACCGGGCTGTCCGCGATCTACCGCAACTTCTCCGCCAGCCAGGCGCGGGCGCGCAGCCAATCGCGCTCGACGGTGCGGGTGGAGACGCCGAGCGCCTCGGCGGTCTCTTCATTGCCGAATCCGGCGAAGTAGCGGCACTCCACCACCCGCGCCAGGCGCTGGTTAAACGCCTCGAGCTCGCCCAGGGCCTGGTCGACGGCGAGGATCGTTTCCCGCTGAGCGTCCGCCGACGCGACGTCCACGTCCAGGGTCACGGCCCGGTGTCCGGCGCCGCGTTTGACCGCCAGGCGCCGGCGCGCCTGGTCGACGAGGATCCGCCGCATGGTCAAAGACGCGATGGCGTAGAAATGCCCGGCGCTCTGCCACGCCACGCCCGTCTCGTCCACCAGCTGCAAATACGCTTCATTCACCAACGAGGTCGCGTCCAGCGTGGTTTCGGAGGGCTGGCGCCGCAGCTGCTGACGGGCGGCCCGGTGCAGCCGCGGATAAACCAGCTCGATCAGCTGCTCAAAAGCCTGGTGCTCGCCTCGGCGGTGGGCGCTCAGGAGATTGTGGATCTGGGTGCCGTGCTGCGTTTCCGATGGCTGGGGGGGGTCATGGCATGTCCTCGTCGGTTGGGGCCGGCGGGCCTCGCCGGGCAGGCCACCTGGAAGTCTAGCGAGGGACTTCGGCAGGCGGCGGGGCCGGTCGTGGTCTTCTTCACTGGCGCGTCGCTGTCAGAATGGGTGGCCCGTCGCCATGGGAAACGGCGGACCACCCCGG
>JBCDKB010000631.1:0-4425 GCA_038747035.1 Acidobacteriota bacterium
CACCAATTTCGCCGCGAGCCAGCCGGGCATACCCTGCAGCCCACGGCGCTGGTGAACGAAGCCTATGTCCGGCTGATGGGAAGCGCGCCCGCTGGCATCGAGAACCGGAATCACTTCTTTGCCCTGGTGGCCAAGGCCATGCGCCAGGTGTTGGTCGACCACGCACGCCGCAGGGCCGCCCAGAAGCGGGGGAGCCGCGAGGACCGCGTGACGCTCACCAACACCCTCGCGGTCTCGCCCCGAGGGGCCTCGGCGGTCGACGCCCTCGCCCTCCATGAAGTCCTCGAACGTCTCTCCACCGTAAGGCCGAGGGCCGCCCAGGTGGTCGAGCTGCGGTACTTCGGCGGCCTGAGCCTCGAGCACACCGCCGAAGTCCTCGGCGTGACCGCGAAGACCGTCGGCCGCGACTGGCAGGCCGCCCGGCTTTGGCTGCTGGATCGTCTCCAGGCCACGCCTGGACCTTGAGTCGAGAACCTTGAGCCGGGCCCTTTCCTACCCTAGGGGCGAAAGCTGTTATCCGATCAGTGCGGACCAGGCCGATGTGTCGCCGCTCTCGAAGCCGTCGATGAAAATCGCGCAGCTCGAGTTGTCACCGCCGCAGACGCCGCAGAGATCGAGCACCTGGGCATCGGGATCCCCTTCGAGACAATCACTATCGGCGCAGAATCCGTCGGCGTCCGGATCGCCGGTCGCGTCGTCTCCAAAGCACAGGTTACAGCCGTCCGGTGAGCCGTCGCTGTCGCTGTCGAGTCGGTCGTCGAAGCCGGGGCAGGCGTCGCAGGCGTCACCCGCGAGGTCTGCGTCGCTATCTTCTTGGCCCGGGTCGAAGTCCAGCGGACAGAGATCCGGGAGATCGGTGACGCCGTCTGAGTCCGTATCGAACGCTTCGTAGGAGCCGATGTCGCATCCTTCGGCGGCGTTCACGACGCCGGCCACGTCCTGGGGCCGGAGAAGGCTGCGGCCGTCGGTATTGAGGGTCGAGAACCCGCAGTGGCCGGCGTCTGCTCCAGGGCTCGTCTGGTCGATGGCCAGGGTGGGCGGGCAGCTTCCGTCGGGCAAGGGCACGGCGCAGCCGTGATCAGCCAACGGATAGAGCAGTGGATCCACCCCCGTCAGGTCGCCGGCGCCGTTGTGGTTGCAGTTCCCCGGAAACTGAGCCAGGTTAAAGCCATAGGAGCTGAAGGTGCCTCCTTGGACGGCGCAGTCCTCCGGCGTCTCCGTGCCGTCCGGCTCGGCGGCGGCGTTGCCGGCCATCAGGCTGCTCTCGAGGTTGACCTCCTGGCCGGTGCCGACGAAGAGTCCGCCGCCCATGGCCGAGCCATCCACGCCCATCGGTTCACCGCTGCCGGCGATCGCGCGGTTGCCGCTGATCGTCGAGGAGGCGAGCAGCGGATCGGAGGCACCCGCACCCTGCGGCGCCTCGAGGCCGCCGCTCGCGAGCCCTCCGCCCAGCGCGTCGAAGCCGTCGACGCCGAGCGTCCCGCCGTCCCCTGCGAGAGCCACGTTGTCGGCGATCGTCAGGTTGGCGAAGCGGCCGACACCTCCGGTCCACACGCCGCCGCCTTGAGCCGAGCCGACGCCGGCCGGGTCCGCCGGCGCCACCGTGTTGCCGACGATCGAACAGCGCTCCAGCGCAAAAAGAGGGTCTACGCTATAGAGGCCACCGCCGCGGCCGAGGTTCTGGGCATCGGCTTCGACCCCAAAGATCGCCCGATTTTCGCGCAGCACGCAGTCCTGGACGGCGGCGATATCTACACCCTCGAAGGCGACGGCACCGCCGAAGGCCGTCGAGCCCCGGCACTCCGCGTGCTCGATGATGGCATCGGAAAGGGAGACGAAGTCCGAGAAGCCAACCCGGACAGCGCCGCCGCTGCAAACCCCCGTCGAGGTCGCCGTCGTCACATCGCTGATCCGTAAGTTGTGGAGGTCCGTGAAGGTCGCGGAGACCGAAAGCGCTGCTCCGTCCGCCAATGTGGTGCCGCCGGAGACGATCTGACTCGCCTCAACCCCGTCTACCCAAAGGGAATCGACGATCGCGGTGTAGAAATAGGCTCCGCTGATGGAGCCGGTAGAGGTGGCCTGGATCCCCGTGGCGACACCCCGGCGCAGACTCACCGAGTCAGCGAACGCTGCGTAGATCGCCCCGCCCTGCAGCATCGTGCCGCTGGCCTCAATGTCTTCGGCGGTCACGTCTTCCAGGTCAACGGCGTTGACGAACGCATAAACCGCTCCCCCCTGCAGGAGATTGACCATCGCGTCGGCGGTGAGGCCCTGAAAGGTAGTCCGCGAGATTTCCATGGAGCCGGCTGGGTTGAAGGCGTAGATCACGGCCCCCTGAATGAGGGATACGGTCGACTCGACGCGGGTGTCTCGGAACGCGCTGTCGAGGACGGTCAGGCTCTCGCTTTGAGAGTGGATCACGCCACCTTGAACGAGGCCGTCGCCGAGGGGGATGGTGGTGCCTTCCGCCGTGACGCGGCGGACGGTCAGGAACGTGCCGGGGCTGCTGGCCAGAACCGCACCGTCCAGGGCACCTCCCGCGAGGCACGCCCCTTCGAAGACGAGGTCCTCGAGCACGAGGGAACCCGCCGTGAGGTTGAAGAAACGAAAGATGGGGTCCGTCGTGTCGGCAGTGCAGGTGTAGGCGACATTACGGCGGATGACCGAGGCCGCCCCGCCGCGGATCGTGATGTCGGAGGTGATGTCCGGCAGGGCGGCGAAGAGGTTCCGCTGCTCGGTCGAGAGCGGATCGGGCGCGTCCAGGGACACGTCGGCACTAAGGATCAGCGTATCGGCCCCGGGATCGCCGGCGGGACAGCCGCCGGTGGCCGCGTCGGTATTGGCCGCGGTGATGGCGTCTGCGAGCGTACAGGTGGCGCCGTCCACTGTGATGTCGGCGGCGAAGGCAGCCGGGGCGAAGAATCCGCACGCGAAGAGCGCAGCGAGCGTGGTGTGGAAAGGCGTTCGTTTCAAGCGGAAAGACGTTCGTTTCAAAAAGGGCATCTCTTGGCTCCGAAGAATGAAAACAGGCAAGGCCCGATGTGTCGAGGAACGGGTGACTAACTTTTTGGGTCGGTCATCGGTAGCGGAATCGGGTCGGCGTCGTCCCGTCGGCTGCGAAAGGATGGCCGCTGGACGACCGACCAAGCTCCAGTCTCCGGTCTCCCGGCAGCTACCGAACGAGCGGCTGCACGACGTCCGACCAGGCCGTCAGGTCGCCGCTCTCGAAACCATCGAAGAAAATCCCACAGCTGATGCCGAGGCCGTCGGAGTCGTCGCAGTCTCGGTCGGCGCAGATGCTGTCGGCGTCGCCATCGCCTGTGGAGTTCACGCCTTCGCAGAGATCGCAGGCGTCGCCGAGTGTGTCTTGATCGGTATCGGTCTGGGCCGGATTGTTGTCCATCGGGCAATTATCAACGCCGTCCTCCACGGCATCCAGGTCGTCGTCGCGGGCCTCGTAGGCGCCGATATCGCAACCATCGCCCACCGTCGGCATAGCGACGACCACCGGACGGGAGAGCCCGCGCTGGTCAGTACTCACGCCGGAGACCGTGCAGCTCCCCTGATCCACGGCCGGGTCCAGGAGGTCCAGCGCATGGAGCGGTGGGCAGGTGCCATCCGGAAGAGGAGACGCACAGCCGAACGTACCGACCGATGACAGCATGGGATCGACGCCGTTGAGATCGGAGGCCGTATCGCCGATCAGAACGCACGTATTCAGGGCGCCGAGGATGTTGAATCCTCCGGACCTCAGCTCGTTGAATTTCGGAAACTCAGGGCCCACTTGGCAGTCGGACGGCACGTCGCCCGCGGCCCCTTCAAAATTCTCAGCGACAATACTATTGGCCAGGTAGACGTTCCCTCTGGAAACGAAGACCCCGCCCCCGGACGCTATCGCCCGATTGTCGGTCGCTGTCACGTGGACCCACCTGAAATCTTGAGAACTGTCGTCGAGCCAAGCGCCACCACCGTCCAGGGAAGCCTGATTCCCGCTGAGGGTCGAATTCGTCAGAAACGCGCTGTCCCCATCGTCGATCGCCAGGCCGCCGCCCTCCGCCGCCAAGTTATGAAGGAAAGAGGTCCCCGAAATAATGATTTCGGATCCGCTCCCGTCAAAGAGAGCACCTCCACCCCGACCCAAACTCTGATTCTGCTCAAACAGACAGTCGATAAGGGTGACCCGCCCACTAGACGAGTTGTTCGCCAGCGCACCGCCGCCGCCCGAGTCCAGCGCAGCCGAGCGGTTGTTGCGAAAAATGGTGTTCCGGATCTCGCTGACTCCGCTCGAATCGCTCCGCTCGATGGCTCCGCCTTCATCGCCCGCTTCGTTGTCTATGAAAAGGCTGTCGGTCACCGAAACGATCGCGCCATTGCCCGAGCCACCGCCCAACCCTCCGCCACACCCGCCAGCCCGGTTGCTTCTGA
>JBCDKB010000632.1:0-4410 GCA_038747035.1 Acidobacteriota bacterium
CTCAGCCGCCAGATCCACGCCCACCGCGTCCGCTGAGTGAATCGAGATGGCTTCTTCGCCCTTCGCCCTGGTCACGGGCAACGCCAATAAGCTGCGGGAGGCCGAACGTATTCTCGGCCGCAAGCTCGATAGCGTCAAAGTCGACCTGCCGGAAATCCAGAGCCTGGACATCGCAGAGGTGCTCCGGGCCAAAGCTCTCGAAGCGTTCGCCCACGTCCGTCGGCCGGTGGTGGTCGAAGAAACGGGACTCACCCTCGACGCGATGGGGGGCTTCCCCGGGCCCCTCATCAAGTGGATGCTCGACGCGATGGGCCCCGAGGGCGTCTCTCGAACGGCTCACGCGCTGGGTAATCCCTCGGCGGAGGCCGTGTGCGCGCTCGCCTATTACGACGGTGAGAGGATCCTAACGGGCCAAGGGGTGACCCGGGGAGTGATGCTCGAGACGCCCCGGGGCGAGCACGGGTTTGGTTGGGATCCGGTCTTCCGCCCCTTGGGCAGCGACCTTTCCTTCGCCGAGTTGGGGCCGGAAGAGAAGGATCGCCTCGGACACCGCGGGCGCGGCTGGCGGGTCTTCCGCGATAAGCTCGCCGGCGAAGGCATCCTTTAGCGCCGCCCGCGAACGGGCCGAGGTCTCGCTCCCAAGGCGCAGGGCGACCGTGGGTCCGAATCTCCGCGGCTGTCTCACCCGAGGCTCGGTCTCGCAGTGTTCAGAGGCCACACCTCGGTCGATCCCTTTCCAGTGAGCCCATGCAAAGAACCCTCGACGCGACCAAGACGGCCCAAGCGGTTTTCCCAGACTGGCACCGGACGGAGGCCGTCGACGAGCTTTCGGAAGACGAGTTCGACGACCTGCCGTTTGGCGCGATCCGCCTCGACGCAGGCGGCGTGGTGACGCACTACAACGGGGCGGAAGCAAAGATCAGCGGACGGCAGAAGGGGGACGTGATCGGCCGGAATTTCTTCACTGAAGTGGCGCCGTGCACCGACGTCCAGTCCTTCGCCGGTCGATTCCGGGAGGGCGTGGAGCGTGAGGACCTGAACCACGTCTTCCCGTATACATTCGATGTCGAGATGCGACCCACAGAGGTCTGGATACGTCTCTATTACAGCAAGAACCGGCGAACGGCGTGGGTTTTTGTGGTCCGTCTGAAGACCGAAGAGGAGCGGCAGTAGCTATGGGCGATGGACGTGAAGATGGAAGTGAAGCGGTGAATCCGCCCCACGGAGAAGCCAACGACAAGGGCCTGCCTGGGAGCAGCGAGGAGGCCTCTGCCCGAGGTCTCGTGCTCAGCGATCGCCAGCGAATGACCGTGACCTCCGCGGTCACGATCCTGTCGGCCACGGTGATTCTGCTCGCCGTGGGTGCCGTTCTCTACTTCATTGGCGCCTTGGTGTCCCACTTTTCGAATGTGTGGCTGCCGCTGGCCGCGGCCGCGGTGGCGGCGCTGGTGTTCCAGCCCTATTACGAGTGGCTGCGCGAACGGGCCCGCATGCCGAAGACCCTCGCAGTGGGCGCCGTCTTCCTCTCCGCCATCGTCCCGCTCTTGGCCTTCGCCGGTTTCTTCGGTGCGCTGGTCTTGGAGCAAATCACTGATTTGGTCGCCAAAGCCCCGTCTTGGTGGGAGTCGACATCGATCCAGTTGGCCGAGCGGTGGCCGGCGGTTCAACAATTCCTCCAAGAAGATCCGTACGGCGTCCAGATTCAGCAAGCCCTAGAAGAAAACAGCGGTTCCTTGATGGAGGCGCTCCGGTCCTTGGGCCTACGGGTTTTCGACGCCGGGGCCGGAGTCCTCAAAGCCGTCGTTGCGCTGCTCGGCTGGCTGGTGGCCCCGGTCTATTTCGCCTTCTTCTTGATGGCGGAGCCGCGGGAGTTTGACGATCTCGGAGAGGCCCTGCCGTTCCTGAAGCCCGGCACCCGCAGCGACGTTGTCTACTTGGTGAGCGAGTTCGTCAACATCATCGTGGCCTTCTTCAGGGGCCAGCTGATCATCGCCTTCCTCCAGGGCATTCTCTTCGCGATCGGTTTTTCGATCGTGGGACTGAAGTATGGATTTGTGATTGGCCTCGCCTTGGGCTTCCTGAACATCGTGCCGTATCTCGGCAATATCCTCGGCCTCGGCGTCGCCATTCCGCTGGCGCTCTTCCAGCCCGACGGCGGTTTGATGCGGCTTTTGGCGGTGATGGTGGTCTTTGTCATCGTCCAGTCGATCGAAGGCTATGTGCTCACTCCAAGGATCATGGGGGAGCGTACGGGTCTGCACCCGATGGTGATCATCGTCGCCATTTTCTTCTGGGGAAGCGCTCTTTCGGGCATCACCGGCATGATCCTGGCGATACCGCTCACCGCGTTCCTGGTCGTCTTCTGGCGTCTGGCCCGAGAAAAGTATGTCGGTGAGCTCGTTTGAAACCGTTTTGGTGATGTCGGCGTATTAATAGATGTTCGACGGCCCGGCAGCTATAGGAACCGCTTCCCGGCCTTGACACCACCGACTTAACAAGAGAGTATGACCACGTCATGAGTGCACACGCCAACTGCTGCTGTTGTTGTATCCCCGCCGCCCGCGGCAGGGAACGATCAGCTCGTTGAGGCGACAGCACTAGCCCCCAACCCGATGACGTTCCGGACCCGTGAGGCGCAAAGCCCGCGGGTCGTTTGGCGTTTATGCCCAGAATGGTCATCAAAGCGTTCAAATCAAAGCGATCCGGTGAGGTAGAGCGCTCCGCGGTCCGGCGAGAACTAAGCCAGACCTCCAGTCACTAGGAGCCCCCAGATGCCCGCTTCGATTTCGACAACCGCCCCCCTGAAAAACAGCTCGCCGAGCGCGGATATCGCGATTCTTTACGAGCATCCGACGTGGTTTAAGCCTCTCTTCGCTGAGCTGGATCGCCGCGGTCTCGCCTATGATGCGATCCGCGCCGACACCTTGGTCGCCGATCCGTCGGCACCGTGGCCCGGCGACCATCGGGTCGTTCTCAATCGGATGAGCCCGTCGGCTTGGTCCCGCGGCGGCGCCGGCGCCGTGTTCTTCACCCGCCGAGTGCTTGAGCACCTAGAGGCCGCCGGCACCGAAGTCTGGAACGGGACCGCCGCATGGGACCTCGACCTTTCGAAGTCCTCGCAGCAGCGGCTGGTCGAGGGCCTGGGTCTGCGCATGCCCCGCACCCGCGTCGTGCTTGCCGCCGACCAGCTCCCGGGCGCCAGTGAGGATTTGGTCTTCCCGCTGCTCGTGAAGCCGAATATCGGTGGCAATGGCCTCGGAGTGACCCGCGTCGATACGCTCGAGGAGCTCGAAGCGAAGGTGGCCGATGGTTCGCTCGAGACCGGACCGGATGGTGTCTATCTCCTCCAGGAGTACCACGCCCCGAAGGGTGGCTTCGTGACGCGTGTTGAGACCCTAGGCGGCAGGATTCTCTACGCCATTCGCGTCCATCTCGGCGAAACCAAGACCTTCAATCTGTGCCCCGCCGATATGGGCTGCCGGATTGACGGTCCGGCGCGCCAGGCCGCCGCAGGGGCCGAGCACCATGCGAATGACGCCCGCGTTGAGGCGATCACCCTACCGCCCGAAGTGGCGGCGGAAGTCGAGAGCATCGCCCGGGCCGGCCAGATGGACGTCGGCGGGGTTGAGTTCCTCGTCAGCGAGCGCGACGGCCAGCGTTATTACTACGACGTCAACGCGATGTCGAACTTCGTCGGCGATCCGGTGGAGACCCTCGGCTTTGATCCGACCGCCGAGCTCGTCGACGCCCTCGAGGGTCGCTTCTGGGTGGACCAGAAGGCGGCTTGAGGGCGCAGCGTCGGAAGCGTCTGCGATCGGTGGTTGGGGAACCAGATCGCGGACGACGGAGGACTGGATGAGAAAAACCCGCCGGAAGACCGGCGGGTTTTTCGTATGTAGAGGCGAGGCGAGAAAAGCCCTAGGCCCCCAGCTGCTCAAGCAGCCAGGCGCGGACGTGCTCCGTCGCCTCGCCGACCTTCTCTGGCTTCTTGCCGCCGCCCTGGGCGAGCTCGGGACGGCCACCACCGCCGCCGCCCACGATCTTTCCGGCTTCGCCAAGAATCGCCTTGGCGCTCAGCCCCCCGTCGACGACGTCTTTGGTCAGGGCCGCGAGGAGCGTCACCTTGGCGCCGCTGGGCGAAAAGAGCAGCACGGCCGCCGAACCTGACTTCTGACGCAGCCAGTCGACGGCTTCGCGTAGCTTTTCGGTCGGAGCCTGCGGAACTTCACCGACGATGACACGGGTGTCTCCGGCAGACGCCGCGTCGGCGAGCAGCTGCTTCGCGACGTCGATCACCGCCGCCGCTTCTTCCGCGGCTTGAGCCTTCTGGTGATCGCGGACCTTCGCCTGCATCCTCTCGATGTCGGCGTGCAGGCCTTGACGGCGGAGAAGGGGACGCTGGGCGGCGGC
>JBCDKB010000633.1:0-4396 GCA_038747035.1 Acidobacteriota bacterium
ATCAAGCGCTCGACGCGGTCCTGGCGCGGGCGGGCGTCGCCCAGCGGCCAGTCGCCCATGGAGCCGCAGTAGACGACGGCGTTCATGCCGGCGTCGATCAGGTCCCGGCCCGTGTGGACGAGGGCCTCGAAGTTGACGGCGCCGTCGGCGCCGCACGGGGTCATGAGTGCCGGCATGCATCCGGCGAAAATATTCTCGCGGTGGCCCATTCCGATCTCCTTGCGACTCGACGCGGTCGAGCGGGTCTCCAAACGTCCTCATCGAGACCTTCCCCGCGCAAAGCGGCGCGGGGAAGGCCCACTGTCGCGTCGATCTTAGAGCCTGGAGCTACTGCTGGACCAGTGCGGACCAGGCCGACGTATCGCCGCTCTCGAAGCCGTCAAAGAAGATGCCGCAGCTCGAGTTGTCGCCGCCGCACACGCCGCAGAGGTCGACCGTCTGGGCGTCGGGATCCCCTTCCGCGCAGTCGCTGTCGGCGCAGAAGCCGTCGGCGTCCGGGTCGCCGGTGGTGTCGTCGCCGAAGCACAGGTCGCAGCCGTCCGGCGAGCCGTCGGAATCGCTGTCGATGCGGTCGTCAAAACCCGGGCAGGCGTCGCAGGCGTCACCGGCGAGATCCGCGTCGCTATCTTCTTGGCCGGGGTCGAAGTCCAGGGGACAGAGGTCCGGAAGGTCGGTGATGCCGTCGAAGTCGGTGTCGAAGGCTTCGTAGGAGCCGACGTCGCAGCCGTCCGCGGCGTTCACGGTGCCGCCGACGTCCTGGGGCCGGAGCAGGCTGCGGCCGTCGGTATTGACGGCGGAGAAGCCGCAGTGCCCGGCGTCGGACCCGGGGCTGGTGTGGTCGATGGCGAGGGTCGGCGGACAGCTGCCGTCGGGCAGGGGGACGGCGCAGCCGTAGTCGGCGAGCGGATAGAGCGTCGGATCGAGGCCCGTCTGGTCGCCGACGCCGTCGAAAAGGCACGTCCCGGCGGACTGGGCCAGGTTGTAGCCGAAGGACTGGAACGTGCCTCCGGAATTCGCGCAGTCCTCCGGCGTCTCGACGCCGGCCGCATCGACGACGAGGTTGCCGCCGAGCAGGTTGCTTTCGAGGCTGGCCAGCTGGGCGTTGCCGACGAAGAGTCCGCCGCCGAGGGCCATGCCGTCCACGCCGCCGGCGGTGGCGCCGCCAGCCGTCGCGCGGTTGCCGCTGATCGTCGACGACGCCAGCAGCGGGTCGGACGCGCCGATCCCTACCCCCGTGAGACTGCCGCTCGCCAGGCCGCCGCCGAGCGCGTTGAATCCGTCGACTGCGATGAGTCCGCCGTCGCCGGCCACGATCGAGTTGTCGGCGACGGAGAGGTTGGCGAAGTGCCCGAGGCTTCCGGTCCACACGCCGCCGCCTTCGGCAGAGCCGGCGTTGGCCGGATCCGCCGGCGTGATCGTATTGCCGACGATCGAGCACCGCTCCAGGGTCTGGAGGAGATTGGCGCTGTACAGCCCGCCGCCGCGGCCGACGTTGTTCACGTCCGGTGCGGTCGCGAAGATCACCCGATTGTCACGCAGCACGCAATCCTGGACCGAGACGGTCCCGGTGGACTGGAGGGCGAGGGCGCCGCCCAGCGCGATGGAGCCCCGGCACTCGGCGCGTTCAATGACCAAGTCGGAGAGCGTGACAAGACTCGAAAAACCGACCTGCACGGCGCCGCCGGTGCAGACGCCCGCCGGGGCTGTCGCCGACACGTCGGTGATTTGCAGGTGGCGGAGGTCGGCGACGGTCGCCGAAATCGACAGGGCTCCACCGATAGTCGAGGTGGCGCTGCTGGCGACCAGGTCGCTGACTTTGAGGTCGTCGATAAATACGGCGTCGACGACGGTGGAGTAGAAGAAGGCCCCGTCGGCGTTGCTCGTTGACGTGACTTCAACGCCCGTGGCGTCGCTTCGTCGCAAGCTCACCGAATCCGCGAGCAGCGTATAGAAGACGCCGCCCTGCACCGAGCTGCCGTCGATGTCGATGGATTCTACGGTGATGCCTTCCAGCTCGACGGTGTCGACGAAGGTGTAGACCACTCCCCCTTGCAGGCTACCGGTTCCGGAGTCGACGGCGAAGTTCCGGAACGAGGCCCCCGAGATGTCGACGGTGCCGGCCGCGCTGAGGGCGTAGATCACAGATCCCTGGATCGAGTCTTCGACCGACTCGATGCTGATGTTTTGGAACTGGCTGTCGAGGACCGTCAGGGTGTCGCTTTCCGAGTAGATCACGCCCCCTTGGACCGGGCCGTCGCCTAGGGGGACGGTGGCACCGTCCACCGTGACGCGGCGGAGGGTCAGTGACGTACCGGGGCTGCTCACGAGGACCGCAGCATCCAAAGAACTACCCGCGAGGCAGGCCCCTTCGATGACGAGATCCTCGAGCACCAGGGACCCCGCCGTGAGATTGAAGAAGCGGAAAATCGGGTCCGTGGTATCCGCCGTGCAGGTATAGGCCACGTTGCGGCGGATAATCGAGGCCGCTCCGCCGCGGATGGTGATGTCGGTGGTGATGTCCGGGAGGGCGGCGAATAGCCCCCTTATCTCGGTGGCGAGCGGGTCGACGGCGTCCAAGGACACATCGGCGTTGAGGATCAGCGTGTCAGCCCCTGGATCTCCGGCCGCACAGCCGCCGGCGGGCGCGTCGGTATTGGCGGCGGTGATGGCGTCGGAGAGGGGGCAGACGATTCCGTCTACGGAAATGTCGGCGGCGAGGGCCGGCGCCGCGAAGCAGACGCAGGCGCCGAGCGTGAGGAGAGAGAGTCGGGAGAACACGTTGTCGCGAACAGCCATGGGCGCTCCTGGGATGCAAGGGATGTGAGGCCGCTAATTTAATGCAGGGACCGCCCGCGGTCGAGGGCGGCGCGGACCTGTCGCCGACTCGGAACCGCGTTCGCCGAGGGAGGGGGCGCCGACGCGATAAAGGCCCGTGATCGTGCTCGCCGGCGACGAGCTCGAACGCAACATCGGAGGCTCCGGGCTCGTCGTAGAGGAGTGCCGCATTCCGTCAACGACCCGCTTCGGAAGGACGTGTTGATGCCACTCGCAGAAAGACTCTTCGAGCAGATCCCGGAAGTGCGATACGTCGCCGTCGCCCGGGGAGAAAATCTATCTTTGGCCCAGCGGGCCGGCCTCGCCGACGCCAGCGAAGCGGCTTCGGACCGCTACGAGGAGCTCTTGGTCAACCCGGCGGTCCTGCTGCTGACCCAAAGGCGCGGCAATATCGACTGCGGAGGCCTGGACTATGTCCTGGTCCGCTACGGAAACTTCTTTCAGCTCGTCATCCCGACGGACGGCGGCCACGTTTCAGTGGCCATCGAGCTGGGGGCTGAGCTCGAAGCGACCGTGGACCGGGTCATCGCCACGGTCCGGGCCGACGCCGGGCCCTGACCCTCTGGAAGGAGTGAATCGGGGGCCGGCTCCGCCGCGGGGGAGCCAGCCGAACCGGGTTACTGCACCAGCCGGAACCAGGCGGAGGTATCCCCGCTCTCGAAGCCGTCTGCGAAGAGCGGCGGTTCGCCGCCGCCGACGTCGGTGCTGTCGAGGCTGCGCAGGAAGAGCACGAGGTCCGCTTGGTCTTCGTCACTCATGTCGAGCACCACGCGGTGGGGTTCGATCAGGGCCCGGAAGTCGGCGTGGCCGATGGTGATGTCGTCAACGCCGATCGAGTTGTTGTTGGCGTCGATGCGCTCGATGCGCACCGTATTGGTGGCGCCGGCGGTGAGCGGCACGTCGTCGAAGGCCAGGCGCTGCCACTGGAATTGCACGGCTTCGCGGCGCACGTTTTTGTCTTCGATCGTGGCGCCGTTGACGATCAGGCGAAGGGTGCCGTCGTCCCGGGGCCAGTAGCGCAGCTCGAGGCGGGCGTTGCCGCCTGGTCCGCCGTCGACGCCGTTGAGCGTCACCGACGCGCCGGCGCCCGGCAGCTGGACCATATGGCCGTGGAAGGCGCTGTCTTCGTTGATGCTCGGGAAGCCCGGCAGGGCCGCGCCGCCGGCGAAGACGCCGTCCTCCATCTGGATCCGCTCGCCGCCGGTCACGAACCACACCGGACCGACCGCAGGCGCGGAGCCGTCGTGCAGGTAGGGCGCGGTGCTGTGGAGGCCGAGCAGCGTCGGCGTGTCGATGCCGGGCAAGGGCCCGCCCAAGCGCTGGCCCGAGCTGGTGCGCAGGGTGCCGACGTCGTGCAGCGTCACCGTGCCGTGGGTGCTGTCGGTATAGCCGGTGGCCGGGCCGTGGCAGTTGGCGCAGGCCAAGGTCTGGAAGTGCACCGCGCCGGCCTGCGCGTTGGCGGTGAGCTGACCGTCGAAGGCGCGGTACGGACTGCGGCCGATCGAGCTGCCGTCGAGCGACGTGAGGAAGGCGGCGAGGTCGTCGAGGCCTTGGCTCCGGC
>JBCDKB010000634.1:0-4388 GCA_038747035.1 Acidobacteriota bacterium
CGCATCTAATTAAATTCACCAAAACCCCACACGATGTGTCAGCTTTTTGGCCCGTAATCCGGTGCCAGCCTGCCCCCGGCCTTTTCTCCATTTTCCAGCCTATTTTGACCCTATGGTGACCAAAACCAAAAAACGACCAGCTCGCTGGCTGGTCGTCTCGGTGTCGCTAAGCTCTGTGTCTTCAGAAGCTTAGGAGTGGTGCCCAGACGCGGATTTGAACCACGGACACCCTGATTTTCAGTCAGGTGCTCTACCAACTGAGCTATCTGGGCACGATCTTGGGCGGGACGGAAAACTCTCGTGTGCACCCGCCGGGGCGCAAGTTTTACCAGTGGGTCCTAGAGGGTGTCAAGCGCGTAGGGCGCCGTGGTCGCGCGGACCTGCGCTCTCGCCCTCGCGGGACTGGGCGGGACCTAGGCGGCGAGGATCTTGCGAATTTGCCGCGTGTGCCTGGCGGCGTGGTCGGATTGGAACTTGAGGCATTGGCTGAGGTTGAGCGTGCCGGCGATCGGGTGCTTGTAGAGCGCTTCGCCGTGGCCTTCGGGCGGCAGATCTTCAGCGACGGAGCGCCACTCCCGACGCACGGCGTCCCAGTCTTCCCATAGCGTTTCAAAATCGAGCGTCTCCGACTCCGGAACGGCGGCGACGACCGCGGGCGCCTTGATCGGAATGTCGGCGGCTAGGACAGCGGTCAATGCGAGACTCCGGAGGCGATTTTTGAGGCCGGTTCGAGCTCGATTCGGCTTGGTGAGCCGGTTCTTGACCGCGCCGACGGACTTCTGCTCCGCGTCCACGAGGTGCCAGATGATCTGCAGGATCGACCACTTATCCGGCTTCGGCGGCTGACTGAGCGATTCCGGGTCGAGGGCGCTGAGCCGTCCTTTAAGCTCGCTTCGGCGGCTTTCCATGCCGTCTAGCTGTCGCAGCAATTTGTTCATGGGCCCGATCTTATGACGAGCGGTCGGCGGGAGACTCTGGGCCTCGCGCTAAAATTCCAGAGATGTCTGCGAGCTCTCCCCACAACCCTTCTGCGACCGGTGAGGTCACCTTGCTCCTCCGCGAGTGGCAGGCGGGCGATAGCGAAGCCCTCGACCAGCTCGTGCCGCTGGTCTACGACGAGCTGCGACGACTGGCTGATCGGTACCTGCGCGGCGAGTCGAAGGCCCAGACGCTCCAGCCGACGGCGTTGGTGCACGAGGCCTATATGCGGCTGGTCGACCTGGATCTGCAGTGGCAAGGACGGGTCCATTTTTTCGGCGTCGCCGCCGGCGTGATGCGCAGGATTCTGGTGGATGTCGCCCGCGCGAGGGGTCGGGTTAAGCGAGGCGGCGGGCAGAGACCGCTGAGCTTGAGCGGTTTTGACATCTCAACCGCCGCGCCCCCCGACCTCACCGAGGTCGATGAGGCCCTGGGCGACCTCGAGAATCACGACCCGCGGAAGGCCCGGGTCGTCGAGATGAGGTACTTCGCCGGTTTGACCAACGCCGAGATCGCGCAGGTGCTCGATCTTTCCGTCCAAAGCATCGAGCGGGACCTGCGCCTCGCCCGCGCCTGGCTATCCCACCGCCTCCGCCCGTCGACACCTTGACGGATACGTCTGATGCACGGTGGCGTCAGCTGGAGGCGATCTTTCACCGGTTGGCAGATCTTGAGCCGGAAAGTCAGCGGCGGGCCCTGGCCGATGAAGTCGACGACCCGGAGCTACGCCGTGAGGCGGCGGCTCTTCTCGCCGCTGACCTTTCCCCGTCGGACCCGGTGGGCGACGCCATCGAAGACGTGGTCGAGGCGGGCGACGGATGGCGAGCGCCGTCGGGGGATGAAGACGTCCCGCGCTGCGGGCCGTACCGCTTGCTCGAACGGATCGGTCAAGGTGGCCTCGGCGCCGTCTATTTGGCGGAGCGGGCTGACGGTCAATTCGAGCGCCGGGTGGCGGTCAAGGTCGTGCGACGGGACCTCATCTCGCTTCGACTCCTGGAAGACCTGAGACTCGAGAGACAGCTCCTAGCGGGCCTCGAACATCCCCACATTGCCCGTCTCTATGACGGCGGCGCCGACCCGAGCGGCCAGCCTTACCTCGCGATGGAGTACGTCGACGGACTGCCCATCGACCGCTATGCCGAGGACCTGCCCTTCGACGCGCGATTGGAACTTTTTTTCCAGGTCGCGTCGGCCGTGGCCTACGCCCACGCAAGTCTGGTGATCCATCGGGATCTGAAGCCGTCGAATATCTTGGTCACCGCCGACGGCGTCGCCAAGCTCTTGGACTTCGGCATCGCCCGACCCCTCGATCCCCGACCCGAGGCCGGTCCAGACAGTGGGCTTTGGCCCAGGCGACGCCTGTTCACGCCGGAGTACGCGAGTCCTGAGCAGATCGCCGGAGCCCCCCTCACCACGGCTTCCGACGTCTATTCGCTCGGCGTTCTTCTCTACCGACTGCTCGCCGGCCGGCTACCCCACCCCATGCCGTCAAAGGCCGCGCCGGACGCCTGGGCGGCTGAGCGGGCGACCCGGGAGGCTCCGCCCCTGCATGCGACGGCCGACGATGTTCCCTGGGCGGGCCGTCTGGCGGGCGACCTGAGCGCCATCCTCTCCAAGGCCCTGGCCCTCCGGGTCGACGATCGATTCCGTTCGGTCGACGAGCTGACCGAAGAACTCCGCCGGTATCTGGACCATCGACCCGTTTTGGCGCGCAACGGCAGCTCTCTCTACCGGCTGCGCCGTTTCTTACGGCGACATCGCCTCGCCGCCGTCGCCACGCTCGTGGTGATCCTGAGCTTGGCCACCGGATTAGTCATGGTCTCGTGGTCGCTGCAAGAAGCACGGGCGGCCCGGGCGACGGCCGAAGCGGCGCTGGCGCGCATCGAAATTGAACAGCGCCGCTCGACGCAACTGATCCAAAGCTTCGTCGACCTCTTCCGCACGGCGGACCCAGGACTCTCGGGCAATCGGGCGTCGATGCCGGTGAGCGAGCTCATCGACCGAGAAGTGGAGTTTCTGCAAGGTGGGGCTCCGCTGGATGAGTTGACACCCTTCCTCGCCACGACCTTCGCCCAGATTTATTTGAATATCAGCGCGCCGGAACAAGCGCTGGGGCTACTTTCGACCGTGGAATTGGACTCCACCGCCTTTCCGCCGGACCACCGCCTCCGCTGGGAACGGTCGGATCTGATGGCCGAGGCGATGATCGATAGCGGCGATGAAGACGAAGCCGCGGCTTTTCTCCGCGGAGAGATCCGGCGGTACCGGCGACAGCTGGGCCACGGCGGAGAGTCCCTAGCGCGCCTCGTCCACACGCTGGGCGTGTCCCATCTCCAGTCCCAGGACTTGGCGGCGGCCACTTTTCTTTTTCGCGAAGCGCTGCGTCTTCATCTGGAGCACGCCGGCGGCGACTCTTTCCTGAGCATCGAGACCCGACATCGCCTGGCGCAGGCGCTGCTCGCGGACCAAGAACTCGACGCCGCGGAGGCCGAGCTCCATCGCGTGCTCGACTATCGGCGCGGCGCGCGCGGCGAATCCCACCCCCGGTACCTGACGGCCCTCGGAGACCTCGCCGTGGTCGCCATGGCCCGTCGCCAAGACGCCGACGCCATTCCGATGCTGGCGCGCGTCTTGGACGGGAACGAGCAGATATTCGGTCCCGAGCACCCCCACGTCGCCGTGGCCCTGCAAAACCTCGCGACCGCCACGTCTCGCTCCGGCTCCCGCGAGCAGGCCCAGGCCCTGTGGCTCGAGTGCCTAGCGCTGCGGCGTCAACTTCACCCCGAGGACCATCCGGCCCTCGCCGACGCGCTCTTTCACTACGCCCGCTTCCTCCACACAGGGAGTCAGCTGGAAAAGGCGACGGTCTTTTATAACGAGGCCTCCGAGATCCGGCGGCAGCTCTACGGCGAGGGGCACCGCTCGGCGATCCTCTCCGACCTCGGCCTCGCCGATCTAGCCTGGTCTCGAGGGCGGTTCGAGGAAGCGCTCGAGCGCTACCGACAGATCGTGCTGCGACTCGACGAGTCCGGGGCCCGGGACTCCATCGAAGCCGCATACGCCTGCCTCCAGCTCGGCAAGATCTACCTGCGAACGGACCGGGCCAGTGAAGCTGAACCGTGGCTCATGCGCGCCGAGGCGATCGCCGCGGACAGGCTCAGTGCCGGGCATCCATTCTCTGTGGAGGCGGCGGCGCTACTCGCTGCGCTCCAGCCACCTCCGGAGCGCAGCGGGTAGCGCTCAGGGCGGCGGCTCCGACACCGTACAAATGACGGTCGTGTGGTCGATAGAGCCCGAGTTGATGGGGTCGACTGGCGAGATCGCAATGAATCCGGGGTTTTTGGACTCCAGAGTGCCGATCACGAAGTCGCCCAGCCCTCCGTCCGCGCTTCGCCACACCTGCACCCAAA
>JBCDKB010000635.1:0-4381 GCA_038747035.1 Acidobacteriota bacterium
ACTCAGGTAAAGATACCGGGTTTTGAAAGAGGCCATTGTCGAGGAAGAAAACCTTCGGCGCTTGGGTGAGCTCGGCGCGCTTGCCGCCGATGAAAGGTCGTATCAGCCGAATGATGTGGGCCTGCTCGAGGAGGTGGGCGTAGTCCGCGGCCGTTTGGTGGCTGACGGAGGCCAGGCTCGCCCATTCGCTGAAGTTGACGAGATTGCCGATTTGGCTGGCGGCGAGCTGCACGACTTTTCGGAAGCCACCGAGGTGGCGGACGTGGAAACGGTCTGAGACGTCGCGGAGGACAAAGGCTTCGGCGAGGTCAGCGAGCTCTGCCTCGGGGGACGGCGAGCTCCAGACCCGCGGATAGCTACCAAAGACCGCGGCCCTGGGGACCAGTTCGGCTCGGCGCATCTCGACGAGCGGCGCCGGCAGCCTCGGCGCGGAGTCTCCCAGGGGAAGTTCGGCCAAAGAAAGCGGAAGCAGGAGGTGACGGTGGGCTCGCCCCGCCAGGGACTCACGGGTCTTGGCTTCCAAGTCGAACGCCGAGCTGCCGGTGGCGAAGATCGGGAGGCCGCGTCGGCGGTCGACGAGGCCCTTGAGAAAGAGCCCCGCTTCGTCGAGGGCCTGGACCTCTTCGAAGAATATGGGGACGTCCACAATCCCAAGCTGTTCGATGTCGGCGAGAAAGAGGGCCGGGGACCTCAGCCAGTCTCGAATCGACGGGTCCTCACAGTTGAGGTAGAGAGCGGGGCCGCCGCGTCGCTTGAGCTCCCGCCAGATCGCCGTGGACTTGCCGGCCTGGCGCGGACCGATGACGAGCTGGATCCGGTCCGACTGCCCCGAGAGGTCGAGCAGCCGTGGCCAAAATGGGCTCGGCAGGAATCGTTCGTACCAAGGCCCGAGTTCGGAGCCGGGGCCTAGCGGGTTCGCGAGCCACGGATTGTCGCCGGTGAGTGCGCGGAGCAGTGATCCTTGCATGGTCGTTTTTGGATAGGTTCCAGCTTGGGTGAGCAGGATTGGTGATGGATGGCGCCTTCGGTAAGCGCTGTCTTTTCTCTATTCTAATTGAAATCAGCAGGGTTAATTTCAATCAATAACTGAAATCAGCAGGGTTGACTTCAAGCAGTGATTGAAATCAGCAGGGTTCAGCTCAATCGCTGATTGAAATTAGCAGGGTTGTTGGTTAGCGAAGATGGCACTTCAGGGGCGCGCCGGGGCTGACGAGCCGGGGGCGATAGCCATCTCCACGGGCTAGGGCGCCCGGGGAGGTGGGGAGATTCTGCTAAAGTTAGCGACATCACTTCGCCCTGGGCCTTGTTTGGCCTAGGCTTCAAGCCCAATTTGGGCTCGTCCGAGATCCATTTCTCCGTAGCGCGCGTATCCGTCGCCGGCGAAACGTCGAATCCGTGCCTCTGTTGCCCACGGAGGCCCCGGCGCCCGCCGACGTCGATCTGAATGTCTTCTTTCAGGGTAGTGCCATGGTCAATGTGGTGTCTTGGTCAAGTCGTCCGACTTCGCTGCGCCGTGCCTTCGGCGTCGGTGTCGATTTCCGTCAGCTCCCGGGCCTCGCCGTCGCGGCGTGCCTCATCGCCGCTTCTGCGTTCGCCCCGCCGGCGACGGCGCAGGGCCTGACGCTCAGCGAGCGGCCGGACCGCTGGGTGGTGCAGCACGCCGGCGGCGCGGGTGAGCTTCAGGTCTCCGGCTCGACGACCTCGGCCGCCGCCGTCGAAGCGCGGGTGGTCGAGGCGCTCGGCGCTGCGGAGGTGGTGCCGTGGACGGTGGTCGACGCGGCGCCCTTTGGCGGAGCCTGGTCGGGGGCGCTGACCGGGATTCCGGCCGGCGGCTGGTACCGACTGGAGGCCCGGAGCGCCGAAGATCCCTTGTCTTCCGTGGCCGCAAGCGGCACCTTCGGCGTCGGCCTGGTGGTGGCGGCGATCGGCCAGTCCAATATGGTCAAGATGTTCACCGAGGACGGCGCCGACGGCTCGCTCGTCGCCCCCTTCGAAGAGCCGGCGGACTTGACCCATCGCTACGGCTACGGCGAACCCCCGGGCTTTGAGTACGCCCGCCCGCGGACAGTCGACGTGCCGGTGTCCTGGGGGCCGGTCACCGGCACCGGCGGTATCCGCCTCGCCAACGCCTTGTCGGCGGAGCTGGCGATGCCGGTGCTCGTGCTCGATTTCTCCCTGGACTGGACGAGCCTGCCGAATCACTGGAATAACGATCTCCACCGCTCGTGGCGGCGCTTCTCGGAGGCTTTGGACTTGGTCGGCGAGATCGGCGTCGTCGTCTGGCACCAGGGGGCCCACGACGCCCACGAGAATCAGCCGACCGTGGCGTCCTATAAGGTCGGCCTCGACGCGCTTTACCGGCGCATCACAGACCGGGTCGGCGGTTTCGGCACCCTGCCGATGCTGGTGGCGATCCAGAACCGCGGCGACTATGACCTGCTGCTCAGCAAAGACCCGACCTACGACGAAGTGCGCCAAGCCCAGCGCGAGTGGATCGCCGGGCGCGCGCACGGCTTCGCGGCGGGCGATTCGAATGACCTCGACATCACGAACCAGCCGGGGAAAGGGGACGGCCACTTCTTCGCCGCCGATTACGAGGAGATGGCGGATCGCATGGTCCGGGGGGTGCTCCACGCCTTCGGCCGGCCGGGTTTTGTCGACGGCGTCGACGGACCGGTCATTGCGGGTGCGACGGTCCGCGGCACCACCGTGCAGGTGGAAGTCGCTCATGACGCCGGCCGGCGTCTTCGTCTGGAGTCTCCGGGTCTCGACATCGAAGGCTTCACCGTCACCGACGGCGAGTGGTTGATCGGGGGCGGTGCGGAGGCCGTGCGCAACGAGCTGGAGATCCTGTCGGCCACGCTCTCCGACGACCGGCCCGGCAATTGGGTCGAGCTCGAGCTCGCCGAGGCGCCGGCCGGTCCGCTGCGCCTGCGCTACCTCTACGGGCAGAATCCTTTCTACGCCAAGTCGACGCCCGGCCAACGGCGCATCAACGGCAATACGCTTTACGACGACTTCACCTACCGTCCGGGGCGTTCGGGCCTGCCGGTGGGCGGCACGTACGACGACCTGCCGGTGAGCTCGGCGGGCGCCGTCGTCGTGGACGCCGCCGCGCTGGCGGTGGTGGAAGGGGGGACATCGACGGTCGGGGTGTTCCTGAGCGACCCGCCGGGTGGACCGGTCACCGTCGAGGTGAGTCTCTACGGCGACGCCGATTTGAGTCTCACGTCATCGGTGTTGAGCTTTGACGACACCAACTACTCGGTGCCGCAGCCGCTGCCGGTCCACGCCGCCGTCGACGCTGACACCGCGGACGGCACGGCGCTCGTGCGACTCAGGGCGTCGGGTTACCAAGGGACAACTGTCCAGGTCTCGGAGACCGAGACCGACGCCCACCTCGACGTCTCGACGTCGGGCCTCGAGATCAGCCGCGCCGGCGGAGTCGGCAGCTTCGGCGTCGCCCTCGGCACGCCGCCGGCGGGCGCGGTGACGCTGACGGTCGGCGGCGGCGACCCGGCGGCCCTGCTCGTCGCGCCGTCGACGCTGACCTTCACGGCCGCGGATTGGCACCAGCCCCAAAGCGTCACGGTGACGGGCGTGGCGGGCGGCGGCGGCGGGGGCGTCGACGTGACGGTGGCGGTGGACGAGGCCGTGAGCGATGCGAGCTACCTCGGCGCGGCTCCGGCCACGGTCGAGGTGGAGCTGGTCGGTCTGGATGACGGGCTGGTGCTGCACTGGCCGCTCGACGAAACGTCCGGCTCGATCGTCGCCGACGCGTCGGGGCGCGGCCACGTCGGCGCCGTCGGTGCGGACGTCGCCCTGGGTGAGATCGGCGCGCGCGGCGGCGCCGCGTCGAGCGCCGGACCCGGCGGCGGCGCCGGGTCCTTCGACGACGGCGTGGTCGGGTCGAGCGCGTTCGGCGCCGGTCTCGTCGACCCGTCCCTCGACGAGCTCACCGTGAGTTTTTGGTACCGCCTTCCGACGGCGGCCCACGCCGGCTACCTTTTCACCTGGGGCGGTTCCTACAACCGGGCGGATACGGTGTCGATCTATCTTGACCCCCAGTCCGGGCTCCGCCTGCGGGTGCACGACGCCGGTGACTCGACCTCCGTCGAGTCGACGGCCCCCGCGGGTTTTAACGACGCCGAGTGGCACCACATCGCGCTGGTCAAGGACGGCGCCGGATTCCGTTTCTATCTGGACGGCGCCTTGGCCCACACCGCGGCGGTCGGCGCCGGAACCATCACCCCCGGATCCGGCGTGACCTTGGGTACCAACGACGTCGGCAGGTACGGCGTCAGCGCCGGCTTTGACGACCTGCGCCTCTACGGCCGCGCCCTCGGCGCGGCGGAGGTGGACGGCCTCGCGGCCCTGGGCG
>JBCDKB010000636.1:0-4363 GCA_038747035.1 Acidobacteriota bacterium
ACGAGATCCGCTCGACCGGGCGCTCAGCTGATACGAACTCGCTAGGATTTTTAGCTGACAATTGACACCAAAATTCCTGAGTACACGGCGAGTCTGCTAACCAAAATCCCGTCCTCAGACTCACTTGGTGGATCGGCCAATCTGTGTCGTACCGCCAGTCTTCGTTTACAGGCGAGCCCATCCAGAAGACACCACCCGGGATCCACCGCAAGCGCTGGCGAACTGAACCGACTTCGACTTCGACCCAGATGCCGTATCGGTCTTGACCCCAGGCGTGGGCCCAGCTCGGCGGGTAGCCATCGGAGAGCGGATGCTTTTCGGGGGCGGTCATGGAGTCGTTTCTCGGGCTGGAGGTTTGCGGATAGATACCCCGAAGGGGTTCTTCTAGCCCAGGGTTGCGCTTGCGCTACCCTGGGTTCTAGGCGGAGTTTCGATTCTCGTCATCGTGGGTGTCATAGTTGCAGCGACGTTTTGATGTGGCGACGTCCCCAACCCGCAGAGTCGCTGACGTTGATGGCGGCGTTGAAAACCGGAGAACTTACAAAGGTAGGGAAAGGTCGTAGCGCGACCTTTAAGAGCGGGAGCATTGATGAGGCCAGCAGAATTCGATGAGGGCAGCCGCGTGGGCTCCGATGGGAGTTTTGCAGCGACAGCGAAGGTCGACGTGCCCCTGGGGTAGCGCAGGCGCAACCCCAGGCTAGGAAGAACGCCTCCGGCGTATCTCACGGCTCGGCGACCTCGGCGAGAATTCGAATCGTCCCTCGGCGGGCGTTCCCCGAGGCGTCGGCCAGACCTTGGACTCCGTCCTCGACTCATTCTCGACCTCGAGACCAGCGAAACCCGAGATACGAGCCGCGAAGGCCGGGGTGGAGCCAGCCGCGAGAGGCGGCACGCACATCGCGCGCGTGGGCGCCCCACGACCCGCCGCGGAAGACGCGATTGGAGCCCTCCGACGGACCCTCTGGATCGTCCTGAGCTTCGTTCACATAGGCTCCATGCCAGTCTTGACACCACTCGAAGACGTTCCCGAGCATGTCCTGAAGCCCCCAGGGATTCCGTCGCTTCAGGCCGACTACTCGAGTTCCTGCCCGACGATGGGGAAACTGCTTTTCTTCCCAGTCGCTGGAATCATGACCCACAGCTAAATCAAAGCCAGCGCCGCTATTGCCGCCGTACCACGCGATGCTGTCGAGAATCGGCGCGTTCCTCTCTCCGAGGATTTCAAGATCACCCAGCCATGTGGCTTGAGTCGCCCCGGCCCGGCAGGCGAACTCCCATTGAGCATCCGTCGGCAGCCGCGGCCCTAGCCCCGGCACTCTGCTTTCGAAGGAGCCAAGAAACTCCTGCACGTCTTCCCAGCTCACGTTCTCCACCGGTCGGCCAGGCGATTGAAACTGACTCGGGTTGCTGCCCATGACTTCCAGCCAGAGGTCTTGAGTGCACGGGACCTCCGCGAGCCAAAATCCTTCCGAAAGCGTGACCTCATGCTGGGGTCCCTCGTCGTGGAAACGTCCTTCCTCAGACTCGGGCGACCCCATCAAGAAAGCGCCAGGGCAAATCCAGCGAAGGCGCGCCTCGACGTTGCCGACTCGCACGCTCGTCCATCGGCCATACTGATCGACACCACCGTCGTGCGCCCAGCCAAGTCGCTCGATCCACGCCCGGTCGCGACGGCTTCGGTCCGGCCGGCTCGTCCCTCGCGCGGCACTCCCGAAAGCCGCACGACCGGGCTCCTTCTCCGCTCCACGAACCGACACTCGACCTCGAGACCAACGAAACCCAAGATCCGAGTCGCGATCGGCGGGATGGGACCAAAGGCGAGCAGCGGCGCGTATGCGGTGCGCGCGGTCGTCCCACACCCCGCCGCGGAGGACGCGAGAGGAGCCCTCGCCCGGTCCCTCTGGATTCCGCGCGAGCCTCGAATCCAACGGAGCACCCCAATCCCAGCACCACTCGTCAACGTTGCCGAGAACGTCGTACAGCCCCCACGGACTCGGCATCTTCTCTCCGACCGGTTGAGGTCCCTGGCTCTCACCGCCAAACCAGGCGATTTCTCGCAGCCACCTGTTGTCGCCATCTGGATCGATCTCGGGGTTTCCCAGCCATGTCGCTGTCGATGTGCTCGCGCGACATGCGAACTCCCACTCAGCCTCCGTGGGCAGACGCAATTCGAGGTAGCGATAGCGCGAGTTCATCTCTTCAAGAAAATCTTGAGAGTCCTCCCAACTCACGGTCTCGACGGGCCGCTCAGCGACCCCCGAATGCTCACTCGGGTTTGAACCCATCGCGGCTTCCCACTGCGCCTGGGTACAAGCCGTTTCGGCGAGCCAAAAACCCTCAGTCAAAACGACTTCGTGCAGCACCTCGTCGTAGTCCCGCCCCTCTTCAGACTCAGGCGAGCCCATCCGAAACCGACCCGGTGGTATCCAGCGCATCCGCGCTTCGACGTCTCCTATCTCCAACGCTGCCCACAACCCGTAGCGATCGCGTCCCGCGTCGGTGCACCAAGCCGTCGGATCTTCAAGCACCGGACGCCACGGCTCGAGCCTGACCGATTCGGCATCGGTGGCGACCACGATCGCTCGGTCCATCGACGGCTTCGGAGCTAGAGCAGGATCGTCGCCGAGCTCTCGCGGCTGCCCAGCAGGATCGACCAGCGTCACGCCACTACCGCGGCTCGCGAGGCTGACGACGAAACTGCCGCCGGCCTCGCGCTTTGTCATGAAACCGCTCGGCCCTTGGTAGATGTCTATCGTGTGCCGCGGTTCCTTTTTCTCCTCCGGCCTTGCGAGCATCTCGGACGTCGAGCTGGGGGCTTCCGGCGCCTCGGGGTGGCGCTTTCTATGCGCCTTCGACGCCTGCTCAAGATCGGCCTTAAGGTCGGTATGGAGCCATAGACCGCCCGAGGCGAACCGGTGCAGACGGCTGTACCAGGCGTCAAGATCAACAGCCATGGCGGCCTTGTCGTCCGGCGACTGGTGGGTCACGCGGTGGGCGAGGCTCGCGATCAGCTCTCGTGACGAGTCGAGCACGTCCTGGGAGAACAGAGCCTCAGACACGCCACAGCCCAGCAGCTCGTAGACCTCGAGCGCCAGCGTCTCCCGCGCCTGCCCGCGGCGCCAGTCCTCGAGAATCGCTACAGCCCGTCGCTGCAGATCGCTCGGCAGCTCCAAGAAAGTGACGCGTCGTTTTCTCGCTTCGTCGGCATTCAGAATCACCCCGCGAGGGCTGGTTTGCTCGACGATCGGATGTCGAAAGAAGGCCACCTCCGTTTCGAGATCAGCCCCCGGAACGAGGCGTCGGAGCTGGCGAAGCAGGCCGAGGTCGAGGCGCTGCGCCATCGAGGCGAGCGTGAGCACGTCATCGAGAACCGCAGCCGAAGTCGAGCTTTGGCGTTCCGCCTCGGAGTCAGAGAGCAACCCTTCCGGTCGACCGTCTTCGCGCCATTCCAGCGTTTTCCAGCTTCCGGCGGTATTCGCGAGCCTCTGCGATCCCACCGGCACTAAAGCCACCGGCGGCGACGCGAGCCGTCGAGAGAGCTGTCGCCCAAGACGGGCCCAAGCGACACGCGTCTGCGCCTTGCCGTAGACACCGAGGTCCGTCAGCGCCAGCACACGCTCCTCTGCCCCGAAATCAGGAAGACCTTGAGCCAAAGCCACGCCGCCGTCCACCAAGCGCACGGCGTAGACGCCGAGGCGTCGGATGAGCCGTCCAACGACCTGCATCTGATCGTTCCAGAAAGGCAGTAGCCGCTGACTGCTGTCGATGATCACCGTCAGCGGCGCGTGCGCCAGTCCTTCAAGGCGCGGCAGCTCGCGCACCGATTCGCCACGGGACCAGCGCCGGAGCAGCGCCTCGGCATCGACAAGACGACGCGGTCGCTCCGTCCGCAGATGATCCTCGAGAGTGCGCCAGAGTCGCGGCCACGGAGCGATCGGGACATGCGCCGGCGGCAGCACGTCATCCGGAATCTCGAGATCTTCCCGAGTGACGGATCGTGTCGCCACCGGCTCCGGGCCCGGCAGCTCGTTGCCGTCCAAGTCTTCTCGGTACTCCCGCTCGACAGGTCGCCAGAACGTGACTGGCTCAAAGCGGATATCCGACGTCGGTACGGCGCTCGACGTCGAGGACGTGGTGACCCGAGCGCTATCCGCCGCCTCAGGTCGACGCGATTCCGGCGTCTTCTTTGGACGCGGTCGATACGCGAAGCCCGTCAGAGCTGAAGCCGCCAGCGCTCGATCGCGGGTTAGCGTCTCGCCTTTACCGGCTTCTCCGCGCGACGACCGGAGGGCGTAGAGCAGCGAGGCTCGGTCCGGAGCGGGGCCTCCGGTCATCCGAAGCCGTCCCTCGGATGTTTTTGGAG
>JBCDKB010000637.1:0-4351 GCA_038747035.1 Acidobacteriota bacterium
CAACACTGCCCGGAGGATCTCCGACGGCAGATCGTCCTGGTCTCCACCGGCGACGATGAGATCGCCGCAGACTTCCTCGGGGCCGCGGACTTGATCGTCGCGGCTTCTCTCGCTGAGCTCGCCGTCCCTGCCCTCGCCGAAGCTTCGGCCCAGAAGCCGACGCTAGTTCTTGAAGACGGCAGACTCCCAACCCCATGCAAGAGAGAGCCCGAGGGGTGTTTCCCCCAGCAAAGGCCGACCAAGCGTTGGCATGGCGAGGCGTCGCACTCCCTCCATGTCTTGACATGGGAAGAGCCTCCGCCACGATTCGCCCAGGCGCTCGAAGCGCTCAGCGCCGATCTTTCGGGGGATGAGCTTGTGGTGATCCACGCCCCCGACCGACTCGGACCGGGGGCGGACCTCTTTCCGCTAGCTGGCCTAGGGGGAGTGGACCTGGTCGTCTGGGGACGCCCCGACGGTGTCTTCATGCATCCAGAACCGCACTTCATCTTTCCCTATGCCTTCGCGATTCGGGGGGCCATGGCCGCCGCCGCCGCGCGGGCGGTCCGGGACTGCGACTCCATCTGGCAGCTGATCTGCTGGGCGTTGAGTGGCGAGTGGGTCGATCGCTCTCGCCTGATGATGCTGCCGGGACCTCCACACCTCGACTATTGGGAAGTCCAGCACGTGGAGCAGGTCACGACGACTTGGTCCCCCAGCTCCGGCGTCCTGCCGCCCCCCCGTTGGCTGCCGAGCGGCGGCCAAGTGGTGATTCCGACGCCCTATCCGGAACCGGTGTCTTTCCCGAAGTGGCCGGCTCGGTCCGGCCCGAGTGCCGACGCCCAAGGCTTGGAAAACTGGGCGCAGAACACCAAATGGGGGGAACGAGTTCGCCTGGCCCTGCCTTGGAAGCTGGGAATTCTGGATCGAGCGATGAAGGGTCGGTGGTGAGCGTCCCCTCCGTCATTATCCTGATCGTGCAGTGGGGACACGTTGACCTG
This sequence comes from Acidobacteriota bacterium, assembly GCA_038747035.1. GTDB lineage: Bacteria > Acidobacteriota > Thermoanaerobaculia > Multivoradales > J023 > JAUIJL01. The sequence continues at coordinate 981 of JBCDKB010000637.1, forward strand.
ACGCTCAGAGCCGTAGACGCCGCGAGGCGCTCAGACTACGGCGGCTCCATAGAGCTCCTGGTCTGGGACAACGGGTCCCCCTGCGGCGCAGAGGAGATTCGGTGCGAGTCCGACGTGACCGTGGTCACCCACGACAGCAACCTCGGATACGGCCCGGCCAACAATCGTTTGGCGGAGCACGCGACGGGCGACCTCCTGCTCTTGCTCAACAACGACACCGTCCTAGCCCCGTCCTGCCTGCGCCGAATGGTCGACTTGTTGACGTCGGATAGCGAGATCGCGGCGGTGACGCCCCAATTTCGTTCGTTCGACGGCGCCGTCTTGGAAATGGGGAGCTTCCTCGGGAGCTCTGGCTCAGCACGGCAATTCCTCAGATCCAAACTTCCGCCACAGTCTTTGCTCGGGCGCCCTCTGAACGCACACTACGGATCGGCGGCTTGCTTGCTCCTGCGCCGCAGCGATTGGAATAAGCTCGGCGGTTTCGACGACCTCTATGCTCCGGCCTACTACGAGGACACGGACCTCTGCCTGCGCCTTTCGCAGGCCGGGCGCAAAATTCTGGTGGAACCCCGCGCCGTCGCCTTCCACCTCGAGGGCGGTACCGCAGGCACCGATACGCTCCACGACTCCAAAGCTCATCAGCTTCGCAACCGCGGGCGTTTCGTCGGACGCTGGGCAGACCGTTTGGCCGAGCTGCCCACTATCGGTCCGGCGGCGGCGCTCCGCCATTCGATCGCCGGCGACAAGCCTCTCGTACTCTGGCTTCTGCCTGACATGCTCAAGCCAGACCGCAGCGGCGGCGACGCCCGGGTCCGCAAGGAACTCGAGCTGCTCGTAGGGGCCGGTATTCAACCGGTCCTGTGGTCGGAGCATGTCGGAGACCACGGCCGCTACGGCGCCCTGCTCGCCGAGCTCGGCTGCATGTGGTGTGGCTATCAGGAACCGGTGAGGTCTCCTTTGGGGGAAAGAGCCGCTTCCTGCTTCAGCGCCCTCCCGGAGCTGCTACGCCTCGACATCTGGGGCGCCGTGGTGGCGTGGTCCGCCGACGTGGCGAGCCGCTTCGGCCCGATGGTGCGCCACGCCTTGCCCGAGACCCCGTTCTTGGTGGACAGCGCGGTGTTGCTCTACGTGCAAGGAGACCGCGGCCGCGGCTCGGGGGCGACCATGCCCGAGAGTCTCGCCGTCCACAAGGACTGGGAGCTCGAGATCTACGGCGGCGCAGACGCGGTGATCGCCTCGTCCGAAGCTGACGCCGAGGCGATCCGTGCCGAGAGGCCGCAGCTCGAAGTCGTCACTTTCGACGTCGGCGCCTACGAGCCCGTGACCGCCCGCAACGGAACGGAGCCCGAGTCTCTGCTCTTCTTGGGCAACTTCATCCATCCGCCCAACGTCGACGCGGTCATCTGGTGGATCGACGAGATCGCGCCCCGGGTCGCCGACCGAAGCGGGCGCGCGGTACCCCTGCGGGTGATCGGCGCGTCGGCGGAGCTCCTCACCGCCCTCGTCGGCGAGTGTGCATCGGTCGACGTCATCGGCTGGGTGGAAGATCTGGACGCCGAGATGGCCCGAGCTCGAGCTTTCTTCGTGCCGCTACGCTACGGAGCGGGCACCAAAGACAAGATCTCGATGGCCATGCGCTACGGCGTGCCGACGATCACGACCTCGGTCGGCGCGGAAAGCATGCCGGAGAGGCTTTCCAAGGTGCTTGCGGTCGCCGACCACCCTCGGGACCTGGCCCGCGAGGTGGTCCGGATGATGGACAGTGACTCACACCAGCGCAAAGCAGCTCAAGCCACCCGGACGGCCGCCCGATTGGCCTGGATCGACCAAGCCCGCGCCGCCCGCCGCTACACCGAGTGGTTTCGGCGACGGCTCAAGATGGACTTCGGACCTCATGAACGGTCGCCGCGCGGATGAGCTGGAAAGGTCCCAGGGCGGTCGGGGCGGCCCTTGGCACTCTGTTTCTGGCTCTGAGCTTAGGCGGCTGTGGCTCCACACCGGACGTCGATGATCGCCGTCCACATATCGTTCTGATCTCGATCGACAGCCTGCGAGCTGACCACCTCGGCTGCTACGGCTACGGCCGGCCGACGAGTCCTACGCTCGACGCCTTAGCGCAGGACGGCGTGCTCTTCGAAGACGTCTCGAGCAGCAGCTCGTGGACACTGCCGGCCCACGCCGCTCTCTTCACCGGTCTGCCGGACTCCGTGCACGGCGCCGACCGCGGGGAGCACAAGCTGGAGTCGTGGCAACGGACACTGGCGGAGGCTCTCCAAGACCACGGCTACCGCACCGCCGGCATTTGGAGCGGGCCACTGCTCGACCCGAGATTCGGCTTCGCCCAAGGCTTTGATTCCTATCTCGGTCTCGATGCTGAGGCGCCGGATTCCTGGGAGTCCCGGGTCCAACGCTCCCACGAGGTCGTGACCGGCCCGAGGGTGCTCGACCGCCTGGAGGATGTGCTCCGCCACAGGTCCGAAGCATCGGGCAACTCCAGCGCACCACTTTTTCTCTTCATCCATCTCTGGGATGTTCACTACGACTACATTCCTCCGCCGCCCTTCGACGGCCTCTTCGTCGAACCGAACTATGACGGTCCCGTGGATGGCCGCGGACTGGCGGACCTCGTGCTCGGCAAGAGGCCGGCGCCGACGGGGGCCGACCTTGAGCATCTCAAGGCGCTTTACGACGGAGAGATCGCCTTTGTCGACGGCCAAATCGCCGCCATCTTGGAACGCCTGCGGGCCGAGCTCGACGGCGAGCTCTTGACGCTGGTGACCGCTGACCACGGCGAGGAATTCTTCGAACACGGCCACTTCGGCCACAAACGCACGCTCTTCGAAGAGTCGATCCGGATTCCCTGGATCCTCCACGCCCCGGACCTCCTGCCCACGAACCTCCGACTCGCTGAACCGGTTCGGATCGTCGACGTGGCGCCGACCCAGCTCGAGCTCGTAGGCGCCGATCCGCTTCCGGATACCCTCGGCCGCTCCCTCATGCCGATGATTCGGGGGGAAACGATGCCCAGTCAACCGGTGATCTCCGAGCTGGTGAGGGGTTCGGGCGATCTGGTGGCCGCCCGCGTGGGACCACGCAAGATCATCGCCTCGCCGGAGAGGAAAGAGATCATCGGAGCGTTCGACCTCACGACCGATCCCCACGAGCAGAGGAATCGCTTGGGGGAGGACGGCCGAGCTCCCGCGGACTCGACGCGCGTCCTACGCCAAGCGACTGCGGAGATTGACCGACTGAAAAGCCTGCACCGCGGCACGCGATCGATCGACGGCCTGGACGAGGACCTACGTCGCGAGCTCGAAAGTCTGGGTTACGTCGGCGGCGACTCCGGAGACGCCCCCGGCTTGAAATCGGAG
>JBCDKB010000638.1:0-4348 GCA_038747035.1 Acidobacteriota bacterium
CCTCGCCGGCGCCGCCGGGGTCGTGCTCGGCCTCCGGGATGATGTCCGCCGCGCCCTCGACGACCGAGAGCGCCGGCAGCTGCTTAGGATTCGCGGGACCGCACTCGTCCTGGTCTTCGCCGCCGCCGTCGGCTTCGCCGCGACGGCGGGACGCGGCGCCGTGTGGCCGCTGGCGATCTATTTCGCGTTCGTCTCGAGCCTCGCCGGCGTCTACCTCGGCTGGCTCCCCAAGGTCGTCGAGCGGCGCTACCTCGCCGACGCCGGCGGCGACGCCGAAGGCGCCCGCCAGAGGCTGCGCGAACGCCGGCTCCGCACGTTCTTCGGCTGGCTCGGCGGCGCCGTCGCCGGCGGCGCCGGCTTGCTCGCCGGTCTCTACGCGGCCGGTCAACTCACCCATTTCTGAGATCGCCTCGACGCGCACATAATGGATCCCCAACCCGCGACGTCCGGTTCGGCGACCGCAGCCACCGGATCGAGCGAGCCTCCGAACCGGCATCGAGGCCCCGCATGCGTCATTTTGAGCTCGAGAAATTCTTTTCCCAGTGGGAGTTCACCGCCCGCCACCACATGACGGCCTCGGATATGGAGAGCCTCAAGCTCTCGGATCTGCTCGCCTACGCCACCGACGCGGAGCGTGAAGCTTTCGAGCAGCTGTGGCTCGGCTACACCGAAACCTGGGGCGCGCCGGATCTGCGTGAAGCCATCGCCGCCACCTATGACCGACTCGAGGCCCGGCACGTCCTCGCCTTGGCCGGGGCAGGCGAAGGCATTTACGCCGCCATGCGCGTGCTGCTCGATCGCCGCGACCACGCCATCGTGGTGGTGCCGAACTACCAGAGCGCGGAAACCGTGCCTTTGGAAGTTTGCCAGGTGAGCGGCGTGGCCCTGCGGGAAGATGAGGGCTGGCGCCTCGACGTTGACGCCGTTAAGGCCGCCCTGCGTCCGAATACGCGACTGATCTCGATCAACTTCCCCCACAATCCCACGGGCTCGATCCCCGACCGCGCCACCTTCGACGCGCTGATCGATTTGTGCCGACGCCGCGGGATCTATCTCTTCAGCGATGAGGTCTACCGCGGCGTCGAGCTCGACCCCGAGCTCCGGCTGCCCCAGGTCGCCGACGCCTACGAAAAAGGCTTCTCGCTCAACGTGCTGTCCAAAGCCTACGGCCTGCCGGGCCTGCGCGTCGGCTGGCTGGCGAGCCAAGACCTCGGGGCCCTCCAGGAAATCGAGCGCTACAAGCACTACCTGTCGATCTGCAACTCAGCCCCGAGCGAGCGCCTGGCCGTCATAGCGCTCCGCCACCGCGAGCAGCTCTTCGAACGCAACCGGTCGATCCTGCGGCGAAACCTCGAGTCCATCGAAGCTTTCTTCAACGACTACGACCACCTCTTCCGGTGGACCCGCCCCCAAGGCGGCTGCGTCGCCTTTCCCCGCTACCTCGGCGGTGACGGCGTCGAGGCCTTCTGCCGGTCGCTGATCGAAGAAAGCGGCGTCCTGCTCCTGCCGGCGTCGCTGTACCGCAGCGAGCTCATGGAATCCCCCGCCGACTGTTTCCGCATCGGCTACGGACGCGTCCAGCCCTTCGCCGACGGTCTCCAGGCGATGCGCAAGCACCTCGAGCGCAGGGCCTAAGAGCAAGGCCCGAGGGGCCACGGAGAGCTAGGCCAGCAGCTGACGTCGCAGCTTGCGGTCGATCGACGACGGGCCGAGCCAGATCGCGAAGTAGGCGGCGGCGAAGTCGGCACCGTCGACCACGGTGAGCTGTCGGCCGTTATGCGCGAGCTCGGTGCCTTCACCGGGCCGGTAGGTCAAGCTGTAACGATCCCCCGCCTTCACGTCGACATAGGCGCGGTCGATCTGCCGCACGCGATCTTCCACCTCGGCAAAGCCAGCACGGGACAGCCCCTTCTTGAGCGCCCCTTTGCCCGCCGGCCCGAAGAGCCGCCCGGGAATCGGCACGAAATACGAAAGCTCCAAGCGCTTCGCGACGTCATCGAGGGCTTTAGATGTCGCAAGACCCGACTCGAGATAGAGCCCCGCCGCAAAACCCCGCAGCAATCCTTTGTAGCGCAAGAGTCCGAGGGACCGCAGCTCGAGATCAAGCCCGTCCGAAAGCTGGTACCCCGTCGTGAAACGGACCCCTTCAAAGGTCCGTCCCGACGCCGCGGGCTGCGCAGCGAAGGGCGCACTGGCCGCGCCGCCGGCTGGGGGTGAGTCACTGGAAGCCATCGAGGTCGCTGTGGGCATCATGGCAGTCTCCTTGGTCGAGGTCCACGCCAAGGACATCGACCGCGCCGCTCAACCGGATGCACAAAGGATCCGTGAATCGTGCCAGAGCTGATCAGCTCGGCGGCCGCACCCCGGCTTTGAGGATGCGCTCGATCGACGCTTTGTAGACGCGGGCGAAGCGGTCCCGGGTGTGGTGTTCGCGGGCGTAGCGTCGGGCCGCGTCGGACAGGGCTTGGAGCGCCTCCGGCGATCGGCCGGCGACGTCGCGCAGGGTCGAGCGCAGGGTGTCGATCTCGCAATCGTCGAGCAGGACGCCGCGCTCCGGGGTGAGCGGTACGCCGGTTTCGCGGCTGAGGATCGGCACGGCGCCGGCGTGCATGGTGGTGATGATGCCGCCGTTCTGACTTTCGGAGCACGACTGGAAGATCACCGACGCGTGCCGAGCCATCAGACTTTGGAAGTCCGGGGTGGCGATGTCGATCCACCCGTGGACGCGGATATTGGGCGTTTCGTAGAGCTCGCGCCAATACTCGCGCTCAAACTCGCGCTCGCGGTTGATGGGGCCGCAGATGGTGAGCTCGAGCTCGGGCATGCCGGCGAAGGCTTCGAGCACCAGGTCGAGACCTTTGTGCACGAGGCCGGCGCTGCCGAACCACAGGAACCGACGACGGGCCTTGGCGTAGTCACGGGGGATCGGGTCGAAGAGCAGCGGCGTCGAAATCGGGATCGGGTAGATCGGCGCTCCGGCCCAGGCGTAGGAGTCGTGGACCCACGGCGCGTCTTCGCCGATCAGCGTCACCGCGTCGGCGACCTCGAGGGACTTGTTGTCCTCGATGAGCTTCACGGCGCCGACGCCGCGTCCGCGGCGCGCTTCGAGGGCTTCGAGGCGACCCTGCTGGGCCGGGTTGTGCCAGGAGCAGTGGGCGGTTTCCGCATGCAGGATCTTGACGCAGTCCGCCGGCAGCTGGGGAGCCCAGTCCTGGAGCAGAATGCGCACGTCGAGGGCCGCCTTATACGACTTGGTCGGGCGGAACTCCGTATTGAGCCAGCTCGTGGCGTCAACCCGGTAGCCGAGATCGAGGAAGGTCTCGACGATCTGGAGGGACTCCCACCAGTGGGTGTGGGAGTGGGGAATCCGCGATTCGTCGACACGCCCCGGGCCCTCTTTCAGCATGAAGGCGTCGGCGATATAGGCCACGAGCACGTCGCCTTTGACCTCGACGCCGTCGGGCGGCTCGAAATGGCCGACGAAGCGGTCGACTTTCTTGAGCTGGCGGCGGACCTTGGCGATCCGCCGCTTCACCAGGTCGAGGGCGCCTTCGGGGCGCAGCAGGCGCAGCCACTGTTTCGTCGCGGGATTCATGGCGCCGACCCTACCTCAGTTCAGCCGACCTCGCGCCGGCCTCCGTGGCTAGGCGTCACCGCCGCCGCAGCCGCCCCGCAGCGGCACGGACTCCCGGAAGATCTGCCGCGGCGTCTTGGGCGGCCCCTGCGTTAGCAGGCCCGGCGGCGGCGGCACGATCGCGGTCCAGGCCGAGAGGTTGCCGGACTCAAAATCATCGCCGAAGATGAACGACGCAGACGGAGCTCCGAGTTCGATGGCGCCGAGGTCGCAGCGCGCCACGTCGTCCAAATCGGGGCCATCCCACACGCGCTGGTTACCCGCTTGGTCGTTCTCGAGGGGGGCGCCGCCGAACGCCAGGCAGCCCGCCGGGTCGCCGGCGTCAACCGCCGGACTATCGTCGAGCACATTCAGGGCCGAGGTGTTGCTGTCGTCCGGGGCCTCGAGACAAGGCTCGAGACCGGGATCCAAAGGACCGCCCAGGGAGCCCACGAGGTCTGACGCAAAGTCACCGCTGGTCTGGCACACGGCGAAATCGATGGCGGAGAAGAGGTTCCGACCCGCGGAGACCACCGGTCCCGAGCAGTCGGGCGCCCGGAGTCCCGCGGCCGATCCGTCGACGTTGGCGCCGAAAATCGTGTGGCGCGGCCGCACCGTGCCGCCCACGACAAAGATCCCGCCGCCGTCGCCGATGTCATTGCTGTTGTTATCGGCCGTGTTGTAGCCCACCGTGGCGTTGAAGAGGTCGAGATTTCCCAAGAAGTTGACGTAGAG
>JBCDKB010000639.1:0-4343 GCA_038747035.1 Acidobacteriota bacterium
AACGTCCTTGTTGAGGGCGACTGGCTTGAATCTCTTCTCGAATCTGGCGGATTTCGGTGGTGTCCATCGTGAGTCTCCTTTCGGAGTCACGATGGCGGATTCCGGATCCGGTGACTAGGTGGGGCAGGGCGAGAACTTACGTTTTAACCAAGTCACATGTCGTCCTTTTTGGAAGTCGGCACAGCCTTAAAGGCATGGGTTAGTGGTATTTGTAACTCCTTATCCTCGGCAGCCCACTCGTCGTTATCGGTGCCGCTACGGGTGACCAGTAGTAGATCTGGCAGATATTCCTTTAGTGCATCAATAAAGTCCTTGCGACTATCAGCTTCTTGATTCAAGGCAAGGAGTAGATACTTTTTTTCCCAATCAGGTATCAAAGCTAACCTTCCGTTGATCGCCTGGCTTACGACCTTCCGCCAGACATCTTCCGAAGCTGTCCGCTCTTGAATTTGGTCACGAAGCATGCGTGGGCAGCACTTATATAGCCGCGCCAACTCGGCGGTAAAGGCTCGGGCAGCCCTATCGGGTCCAGAGGCGAGCACAATCAACTGACGAAGCTCATCGATAACATCGTCAAGTGCGGCTGTGCCCGAGGGGTCGATGCCGAAGACCATTGGATCGACTACGCGATTCCTTGCCCGCAGCACGTCGCCGGCCATCGCTTCGAGTTCCATGGCTCGGCCGTGGCCCACAGCGACGTGGGCTTCAACCGCCAGATCGGAATTCACAGGTAAGTCAACCGGCCCGCTTCTTAAGTCCGGCGGAGCGAGGCCTCGAGTCCGAAGGAAGCGGACCGGGGCGACGGCCGTTAAGACCTCTCGCACCTGTCGGGCTTGCTCGAGCTTGCCGGCCTGGTCCCAAGCAGCCGCCGCCTTCGAGAGACGGAGCGTGAACTCACCAGACCCGAAAGTGCAGGCGGCGCGGGCCACGTCCTTCGGCTGCGTCACCCGTTCGCGCTCAAGCGACAGCGACTCGCGAACCAGCTCCGTGAGCTCTCGATTCCCGTTGATCTTGGCAAAAATCTGATTCACGTACTTCTCGAACCACTCGGGCTCTCCGGCGTGCAGCACGTGTTGGAAATGCTTGCGATCAAAGAGTGAGGCCAACGGAACCGCGGAAAGATGTCCGCCCCCCGTGAAGCCCAGGCCGACAACACCCGCGAAAGAGACCCCGGTCTCCGACGGCCACACGAAGAGAGGCGCCCCCCGCAAACCGGCGGGAGCCTCCTCCGCCAAGCGGTCAGGATCCTTGGACGGAAGCTCCAAGGACGCTTCTTCGAACAGCACCGCCTCTCCGTGGCTGGTCCACAATCCGTCCGCTGCCCCTCCGGCGAACCCCGCGCAGGCCCAGCGCAGCGGCGACTCCCAGGGCGAGGTCTGGAGGGCGAAGGGCTCCAAATCGGGAATCTCCGGCGTCGCCAACACGGCCACGTCGCTCCACGCCTGCTCCTCAGCGGGCGGCCACAGGACGCCCTGCTCTTTTTCAGCGTCGAGCGGTCCGGAGTCCAGCCACCCGCCGTACTCGGGATCGAAAATTCGGATCGAGTCCGCCCCGTGGACCAAGGATCGCGCCGTCACGACGCGGGTGCCTGAGAAGCGAAAACCGGAGCCACCCACGGTGCCCTGCGGCGTCTCCACGACGACACGCACGACTCGGTCTCGGGGGATCTTTGGATATCGCACGGCCGGGCTCTAGCTTTCCCAGAGCCGGAATGGGCGCGGTGGGTGGATGCAGTCACCGCCGGACACTCGATGCATATGGGCCTCCTCACTTCATATCGCGAAAAAGCCAGAAGAAAAGTCTCAGAGAACATTCAAAAACTGACGAATAGCTTGCGCCGAGGTTCCTGGACAGAGATCCCCAACGTCTAAAGACAGGAAAATCACATCACATGAGATAATTCCCACGCCCAAAGACAGTATAAGCTTGTCAAAGACAACCTCGGGAGACACTGACTGTGATCATCTGGACGGGATGGGGCATCCTGACCCCGCTCATCGTGGCTTGCACCATGATCTTCACCCAGCTCAGCGTAGAGGCGATCTGGGGCGAGGGCGCCTACCAGGCGATGGCCTGGGCCCAGCCGACGGGCGCCATCGCGGGCGGCGTCTTGGCGTTTTTCATCGGCTCGTGGCTCAACCGCAAGACCCACCTCGTGCTCAACGAGCGCACGGGCGACGGCTTCACCGTCGAGGGATCGCACACGATCTTCTGGATCAAAATGGAGTACTGGGCCCTCCTGTGGATCGGGCTGATGATCCTGCTGGAGGTGTCCTAGATGGCCTTCGGACTCTTCAACACCACCGTCACCGCTAGCGGCATGCTCGAGCAGATGCGCGGCGAGCTTGACAAGCGACGTCGGACAGCCGACGCGGGATTTCTGAAGGCGCACCGATTCAAGGCTCCGGCGTGGATCGCGGGCGATCCGCTCGAGGCCTGCTACGCCCCGGAGGCCCACCAGGCGCTGTCGCAGAAGGGCGTGCTCCTGTGGGCGCACGTCGTCGAGGCCCACGACAAGCTCTCGAAACGCGGCCTGCGCGACCAGCCGGCGAGCGTCGTCTATTCACCGCATTTCGACGGCAACGTCCTTCGCGCGGCCGAGGTCAGCGAGGCGATCCGGTCACTGAAGAAGCGCGGCCATGATTTCGGCGCGGCCGAGATCACCCCCGGCGCCGCCAGGGACCGCCACTTCCACCGGCGCGTGCCGGAGGAGATCGCCGGCGAGCAGATCATGTTCTTCACCGAGCTGGTGATCCACCGCGGGCTGCTGCCCGGGCGACAGCTCAACGGCAGCTTTGTGCCTTTGCTGGCGCAGCCCCAGGAGACCGTCGCGACGATGGTGCTGTCGAGAAAATACTGGCCGTCGGCGCTCAAGCGCTATTGGGCGGCCTAAACGGGAGGGAGCGATGGCCGGCCAGACCTCAGACGTGACCGTCTACGACTTGCTGCAAGAGATGGAGGCGACGCTCGAAGAGAAGCGTCGCACCGGGGATCCGCGCTTGATCAAAGATCACCGCCTGCGCAGACCGTCGTGGCTGGATGATGACGATGCCCTCAGCGCGTGTTTCGTCCGCGAAGACCAGGAGCGACTCGCCACGTCCGGCGTCTTGGTCTGGGCGCACATCGTCCAGGCCAATACCCTGCTCTTCAAGTGGGGCCTCGGCGACCATCCGGCGAATGTCGTGTACTCCACCGCCTTCGACGGCGATGTCGCCCGCGCGGCCGAGGTGAGCCAGCAGCTCTACAGCCTCAAAGGTGGCGACGAGGACTACGAGGATCCGCAGATGACCGCGATCCAAGACAGCCTCACCACCGAGCACGGCCGCGAATTCAACTGGCTGGTGCCGGACGAGATCGCCTTGGGGCAGCAGATCCTGATGACCACCATCATGATCCACCGACGCCTTCTGCCCAAGCGGCGTCTACGCGGTGGGTTCTTTCCCCTGCTGGTGCTTCCGGAAGAGACCGTGGCGACGGTGATTCTTTCGAAGCGCTATTGGCCGAAGACTCTGGTGAACTACTGGACGTCCTGAACCTGCCCCTCACCGCAGCGACGAGCTAAAGCCGGCCACGCAAGAGCCGAGGCACCAACTCGTCGTGACCGGCCCCAACAACCAAGCCGCCGGAGGATAGATACGCCGAAGGCGTTCTTGACCAGCCCAGGGTTGCGCTGGCGCTACCCTGGCTGGAGGGCGAGGATTCAATCAGGGACGACGACCCAACTCGCTCTTTCGCCTCGACACTGCTCGTCGACGGAAAAACGCCCGCCCATGGGATGAACGCCCGCCCCATTCATCGCGAGCAGATCAGCCGACGCCTGAAGCCGGGGTAGAAGCAACCCCGGGCTCGGAAGAACGCCTGCGGCGTATCTCAGGTCAGGCACTCAGCCGACGCACGACCTCGTCATGACCGACCCTGTCTGTCAAACCGGCGGAGCTAGGAGCCGCCGAGATCTGACGGCCATGTAGAGATCGCCTACGCCCCCGGCTTCGACCAGGCCCCGAGCACCAGGTCGTAGCGCACCCAAGCCCCGAGGATGTCGAGCTGCGCCAGATCGCGCAGGGTGCGCTGGTTGCGCAGCGACGCTTCGGCGTCGAGCAGGTCGTTCACCGTGGAGCGACCGGCGCCGTTGCGCTCGCGTTCGACGCGCAGGGTTTCCGTCGCCAGCTCGACGCCGCGCTCGCGGACGCGCAGGGTTTCGCGGGCGGTGGTGAGGTCGGAGACGGCGCCTTGGACCTCGACGTCGACCGCCCGCTCGAGCTCGGCGAGGTCGGCCTCGAGGGCCGCGGCTTCGGCGCGGGCGGCGGCGGCGCGCGGGGCGCGGGTGCCGGCGGCGAAGGGCG
>JBCDKB010000640.1:0-4319 GCA_038747035.1 Acidobacteriota bacterium
GCCAGCTCGCGGAGTCCTTCGACGAGGCCGACGAACGCCCCACCGCCGAGCAGGAGGCCCTCGACCGCGATCGGCTCGAGCGGCTCGCGGACTGCATCGAACGCGCCAACGCTCGAGTGTTTCTCTATTTTTCGCTGCGCTTTCGTGACGGCCTGGCCCCCGAAGAAATCGTCACGGTGACCGGCTGGTCCAAGAAAGCGACCTACAAGCTCAAGCAGCGACTGAACGACGCCGTGGAAGTCTGCGCGGAGGCCCTTGGATGGCGAAGCTAGGGACGTGGCTGCTCGCGCCTCCGGCGGTGTGGTGCGCCCTGCTGACGGCGCCGTCGCCGGCGGTCGATCCATTCCCCGTGACGTTTCGGGGCGCCATTGAAGCGGATGTCGCAGAAAGTCACTTGACTCCGGTCATGCTCGACAAGCGCCCCGCCGGGCTCTGCTTCCGAGTCGATCCGACCGTGGACTCCCACGCCTGGCTCGGCTCGTTGCGGGTCGGCCGTCAGGTCTTGGCGGCTGACATCGAACCGTCGGCGCGTCGGGCCGGTACGGTGTGCTTCGAAACCAAGGTCGATGCGGGGAAGCTCGCGCAAGGAGTCCATCAGCTCTGCGCGGTGATCCGCGACCCTGTGGACGGCTCGGTGTTGAGGCCGCCGTGCCACCTCTTTCGCTATCGCAGCGGGTGGAAGGCGCCCGTGGAACTCTGGAAGGAGGTCCGTGCGGCGATGGCGGAAGCCGAGGATCCGGTCGCGGAGCTCGATCGTCTCGCCGCCCGGGCTGCGGACCTGGGGATGCGTTTTATGCCGGTCCAGATCCAGCTCATGGCGGTCCATGTGCTGGTGAACCGCGGCACGGCCGCCGCCCGCGCCGAGGCGCTGGACCGCCTCGACGCTCTTCCGGCTTGGCTCGACGATCCCGTCGCTAGCCACTGGCGCGGGCAAGAGCGTCTCCAGCGCTCGCGACTCCTGGAGGCCCGGGGGGACCGGCAGGGGGCCTGGCGAGCCCTGGACGCGGCGGCCCGCGCCTCGGAGCTGACGGCGTCGACCCACGGACTCGGCATAACCATGTACCAGGTGGGCATGCTCGCCGGGCAGGGTGATCTCTCGGGGGCCGTGTCGCGGCTGCGTGCGGCGCTCGCCGAGTGCGAGCTCGGAACTTGCCATAGCTCCCTCGTCCAGTCCGCCAAGGGGCAGCTCGCGTGGCGGCTGCCCCAGCGCGCGGAAGTCACGGATGACGAGCTGGTTCAAGCCGCCGGGATGCTCGAGGCCGCCGCCGTCGACGCCGAAGGTGATCCGCTGGAGGTGGCGAACCACCTCATCAACTTGGCCTGGGTGCTGCTTCGTCGCGGCGACCTGGACAGCCTCCGTCGGCTTGATGGCGCGCTCAACGAGGCGCGCGGATCCCTCGATCGCGCGCCGCCGTCGGAACGGACCGAGGTGATTCGGGGCTGGGGCGATGTCGTCGAAGGGCTCGCTTCCCTCGAACGAGCCCCCGACATCGGCCTGGAGATCTGTAGCCGGTGGAGTGGCTCCGGGGATTCCGAGCTCGCGGCTTGGGCGAGCGCATGCACCGCGCGCCTGGCTCGCCGCGCCGGGGACGGCGCCGCGGCTGCCCACTACTTCGATCTAGCCTTACTCCACCATGAATACTTGCGCCTCGGCGAGGAGCGGGCGCGGGCACCGATGGGGCCCGGCGAAAGGGCGAGTGTTTTCTACCGCGCCGCCCGCGTCGCCGCGGAATCGGGGGAGGTCGGACGCGCGTGGGACGTGCTTTCTCGGCTCGATGCGCTGGCCCCGGGGCTCGAAGCGCGGCGCCAATGCCGGGGGGCCGCGTCCGGGGACGATCTGGTCGAATGGCGCACCCTCGATGACGAAGCCTCGGAGCTCTTTTCGCGGCTAGATTCCCTAACTGGCCCTGCGGCGGGGGACGCGCAGCAGATCCGGGGCCTCCAGAGATACGCGGCAAAGCAGCGTCTGCGGGAGATCTTTCTGCGTCGCCCCGGCTGTCCACCGACCTCGGAGGTGCGCAGCCGCGCCGACCTCAAGGTCTTCGCGCTCGACGGTGAGATGTGGGCGATCCGCCGTCTGGGGAGCACATTCCAGGCCACAAGCCGGAGCCTCGGCGGGGTGGACATCGGCGACGCGGTCTCTGCCCTGATCCAGGCCCGGGCTCAGCGGCTCGCCTCCGCCGACGAATGGCGGCGCCTCGCGACCCCTGTGGCTTCGGTCCTGCTGCCGCTCCTCGAGTTCGCCGGCCCCGGGCCGCTCGAGCTTTCGCTCCACGGCGTGCTGCAGGACGTGCCGATTTCGGCCTTGCCCACACCTGACGGCAGCTACTTCGGCTTGACACGGACGCTTTCCCAGGTCCCCGCCGCGACGGCCGGAACCGGCGGACCGGAAAGTCCCACGCCGCTGGCGGAGGCTACGGGGGTGATCGTGCTCGATCCGCTGGGGGACCTCGCAGGGGCCAGGGAGCTGCTTCCGTTCTACCGGGGCCTCGGTGCCACGCCGGTCCTGCTCGGAGCCGAGGCCACGGTGACGGCCTTTGAGAAGGCGGCCAGCGGCGTCGACTGGCTCCACGTGGACGGCCATGGCCACTATGACCCCGCGTTCCCTGAGCTCTCGGGCCTCCTCTTGGCGGACGGGGCCATGGATCTTGAAAGGCTCAGCCGCCTGGAATCCGTGCCGGCGTTTGTCAACCTGAGCGGCTGCCGGACGGGGGCCTGGCCCCGGACCGCGGACAGCGGGCGGTACGGCCTCGGAGGGCTCCTCGTCCGTCGCGGCGCCCGGTGGGTGATCGCGACCTCGGACGACCTCGACAACCGGCTAGCCGCCGACTTCAATCGAGCTTTCTATCGACCATTCTTTGCCGGCCGCAGCGTCCCGGAGGCCTTCGGTGAAGCCCTTGCCGCGGTCGCTGAATCGCATCCTCCGGCGTCCTGGTCGCATCTCCTGCTCTTGACCGCCCCGGACGTCTTAACCCCGGATGGGGGCAATTCGTCCCCGTCACCACTCCCGGTGAAGTAGCGGTGCCCTCTGCGGGCCCTGCTCTAGTTTTATTGAGAAGCGAAGCCTCGACCTCCAGAAAGACCGGACTGTGAAAGATCGCGACCCAGACCCCGAACCAGAAGTGGCCGCCGAGGACTCCGACCACCACCCGGCACTCGAGGCCCTGTCATTCCTCGAGCCCCGCGATCGGGGCTCCGGCGACATCGACGAGGGAGCGCTGCTCGCCTACCGACGGGGTGAGCTCGACGAGGCGGCGGCGGAGGCCTTGGAGCGCAAGCTGGCGAATTCCGACCGGGTCCGCCGGCGACTGATCGGGGCGGCCGGGGTCCAGGGCTCCAATCCCTCTCCTTTCCTCCGGGCGCGGGTTCTCCAGGCCTATGGTGAGGCGCGTCGGAAGGGGAGGCGCCGCGCCCTCGCGCCCGCGGCCTGGGCCCTGGCCGCCGTGCTTCTGTTCGGCGTCATCGGAGTGTTGCTGCGTCCAGCTCCGGGCTTGCCGCCCGAGTTGACGTATGCGGTTTCGGCGAGGGGCTTGGCGGAGGTTCGATCCGGGGAGGTGGACTCCGTCGTGCTGGAAGCGTACGCCGACACGCCGGTGGAGTTCTCGGCGGCGCCCGAAGCGAGGGCGGACGCCGATGTGGCCTTTGCGATCTACCGATTAGATGACGAGACTTGGACGCGGGTGGCGGATCCCGGTGACGCCCGTGTCCGCCGCGGCGCCGCGACATTCTCCCTCACGGCCGGTCAACTCGTGGGCGAGAACCCCGGGCGCTATGAGCTTCTCCTCTCCGTGGCCCGTCCCGGCGGTCTGCCCGCCTCGTTGTCCGCAGATGAGGTGGAGAACGACGGCGAGCGGAGACACTATCGAAGGACCTTGATTGTGCTCGAGTAGTCGTCGGCGTCTCCCGCATTCCCCGCCGCGGCCGAACACTCAGACATCTCGGGCGTACTCTGGAATCGGGTGCTTGGGGTGACGTCCAGCGATCTTGGTTGTTCAATCGGTCCGGGACGGTCTTTGCCGTCTGGAGGTCTAAACGACACGAGAGAGTGCGGATACCACCCCCGCCGAGGCCTCGTCGGCTAGTGGCCAAAGCCACGCGGAGAATTTTTTCGGGACGAATCTCGGCTAAGGGGGGGGAAAGCGAGTGGGTGGGTACTCCCTTGCTGGTAAGGCCGCCGTGGAGGCGGCGTGACGCATGTCGGGCCCTGTGTCGGCCCGGTTTAGGAACCGAAGGAGAATTGCTGTGTCTCTATTTTCATTCGGGCGCCCGGTGCGCCCTTTGCTGAAGACTGTTTTCGCTTGGACTTTGCCGATGGCCGC
>JBCDKB010000641.1:0-4271 GCA_038747035.1 Acidobacteriota bacterium
GGCGCCATATCGCCGATCTCGTCGAGGAAAAGCGTGCCGCCCGACGCCCTCTCAAAGCAGCCGGGTCGGGACTGGACCCCGGTGGCGACGCCTTCTTCGATGCCGAAGAGCTCCGACTCGAGCAGGTCTTTCGGCAAGGCGGCGCAATTCAGCGCCACGAACGGGCCGCCGCGGCGAGCCGAGCCGCGGTGGAGGTAACGCGCCAGGACCTCCTTGCCGGTCCCCGACTCACCCGTGATGAGCACGCTGATCTCTCCGGCGGCGACCTTGGCGGCGTCGGCGTAGATCCGCTGCACCTCCGGCACCACCGTCGCCGGCTCCGGCAGCGCCGCCGGTGCGGGCGACCCGGCCGGCGGGGCCGAGGGGGCCGGGGCCCCCAGGTCGATGAGTCGCACGGCGCTTTCGATGACCGGCCGGTAGGCTTTCGCTTGGAGCTGGTGGGGGAAAAGGACCCGGCACCGCACGTGTCGACCGTCGACGGTCACCGCCGCCGGATCATCTGCGGGGAGGGCGGACAGGCCGTCAGCCTCACTGGCCTCCGCGCCGTCCGCGACATCCGTCGCCGTGCCCGCCGCGGCCCAGCGGTAGATCACACCCGCCGGCCCGCGTCCCCGCAGCCGGTGGATATCGATCGAGCGCGTCGGCAGGGTCTGCTGGAGCGAACCGCCCACGCGCTGCGCCAAGGCGGAGAGTTCCAGCTTCGATTCGAGCCCGTCGATCCAGCGCGGCAGCATCTCCGTCACCAGGCGCTGGATCGCCGCGCTGTGGATCGTCGTGGCGGTGCGGCTCGGGTCGGCCGGCGTCGGCGGCGCGGCGTCGGCGTCGAGCAGAACCGCGGCTTCTCCGTCGTCGGGGTCAAGGCGTACCAAACGCCCCACCACCGGCCCGAAGCCGAGGGTCGTCGGCGTCTCGACCTGGACCCGCCCCTTCACCCGGCGGCCGTCGAGGAAGGTCCCGTTGCTCGACCCTAAGTCTTCGAGCTCGCAGCTTTCCCCCGCCAGCCACAGGCGCGCGTGGCGGCGTGACACGGCCGGGTGCCCGAGGCGCACGTCGCAATCCGCGCCGGAGCCCACGAGCACTTCGGGGCCCTCGAGGACGTGCGGTATCTCGCGCTCGGAATCGGCGATGACGAGTCGGAAGAGTGCTTTCGCTGACATAGAACCGGGAGTGACTTCGGCGGGCGGCTCGGGCTTCTCCGCCGCTAAATCGGAATGGTGCCGACGCCCCGGGGCGCCTGGCCTTTTTCCCCCAGGGTCGCCAGGACGCCGCGCGTCAGTCGCCACCACTCGGCGGGGCGCTCCCGGGTAGCCTCCGCCTCCGGCACGCCTTGGCGGTCGAGCTGGCCACGGAAGTGGACGGCGAAGGCCGCGATATGTCGCCAGAAGCGATCACGGTAGGTCGGATCTTGGGAACGATGGAAGTGGAAGCGTAGCCCTTTTTCGGCCGAAAGGGAGACCAGCAGCGTCTGACCCTCGGGCCCGGTGACGTTGAAGACACCCAGCTCTTCCGGCGGCGGCTCGGGTCTGGCTTCCTCGAGGACGCCCAGCCCGTGGAGGAGAAAGCCGACAAACCACGCTTCCCGACCGTCCACGGCGCCGTAGAAGCGGTCGATATCGGCGAGCACCGGTGACTTTGGGGCGTCGCTATCTTCTTCGGTCGGCCACCACATGGAATGGTCGCCGGACCGGATGTCGCGCTCGCACGGGGTCAGGGCGTCAAAGCCCAGCATCCCGACGACGTCGGGCCTGGGGTCGGCCGAGGCGCGGAGCACGCCGGGGGCGTAGTAGACCGAATCGAAGCCGCGGGCGGCGAGCGCTCGACGAAGCGCCGCGAAATGGGCGGACGCCTCCTCCCCCGCCTCGGGATAAACCTGTACCGGCACGCGACGATCGCCGGCGATCACTTCAAAGCTCACCTCCAGTAGGCCATCCTCGAGCAGATAGCTCGGCGCCATCGCCGAGAGGGTGAACGGCAATCCGTCCTCTTCGACGGCCCGCTTGAACGCCGCAGCGGTGCGCAGCGTCAGTACGGGCGCCGGCGACGCGGGCACATCCCCCGACGTCACCAGCGGCGGCCACATCGGCGGCGCGTTGGTCGACCACCGGAGCTCGTGCTCGGAGCCGCCGACCACGGCGCCGGACGCCTCAGCGGCGAGGCCAGATCCGGACTGGGCATGTCGGCTCCCCTGTGACCTCAGCAGGGCACGCACCATGACGGCGCCGCATAGCGTCGTCACCAGGCCAAACGAGACGGCGAAGATCGGCCGGTCCAGGTCGGGGTTGACGAGCGGTGAAATCATCATCACCGGCCCGATCAGCAGCAGGGCCCAGGCGGTGAAATGGGCGCGAAGTCTTTGCATGGAGCCTCCGTCCGAAGAACAACGCCCCGAGGCGCCGGGCCGACGGGGGGCTTTGAGTTTAAGCTCAAACCCATGGAATCCGATGCCCACCCCGCCGGGTCGCGGCCGCCGCTGCGGCATTTGACGCTCCTGCCGACGACCGCAGCCGCCCTTCTCGGGGTCGTCGCAATCGCCGTCGGCGGCCGCCTGGAAGTGCCGATGGTGCCGGTGCCGATGAGTCTCCAAACCTACGCCGTCGGCGTCGTGGCCGGCCTTCTCGGCTGGCTTCGGGGCGGCGCGACGGTCGGTCTCTATTTGGCCGCCGGGGCCTTCGGCGCACCGGTCTTCGCCGGCGGCTCCGGCGGCGTGGCTCACCTCGCGGGGCCGACGGCGGGGTACCTGGTCGGCTTCGCCGTCGCCGCCGTCCTGGTCGGTGCCCTCGCCGAGCGGGGATGGACCCAGGGCTGGGGTCGATCCATCCTAGTGATGGTGCTCGGCCACGCGGTGATCCTCGGACTCGGCGCGGCGTGGCTCGGGCACGCCACGGACTGGGGTACGGCGTATCGGTCTGGGTTTGAGCCCTTTCTCATCGGCGCCGTCGCCAAGTCCGTCTTGGCGACGGCGACGCTCTTCGCCGTCGGCGCTATGCCTCCGAGAGCAGGGACGCGATGAATCCGTGGCTCGGCGGAATGCGTCCGGCGAGCAGCCGCAGGTAGGTCTGTCCGACGGCGTCCGTGCCGTCGGCGCGCTCGATCTCGAGCCATCGCTCGCTGCCGCGGACGAAGGCGCCGAGGGATTCCCCGAGGCGCTGACCGTAGACCTTAGGCCCCCAGTCGCGTAGGCGCTTCTCCACCTGACTCGGGGCAAAAAACATGGCCTGCTCAGGCCCCGGCATGCCTTCGGACGCCGCGGTGCCCGATCGTCCGGCGCCGGCGTGGCTGAGGCCGATGCCCATCGAGTAGCGGACGTGCCCGTCGAGGTGACGGTGGACCCGGGCGAGCACTTCCGTATTGCCGGCCATATCGACCACCGCCGTACCGACGGACGGCTCCAGGGCCTCGATCGCGTCGTAGGTGAGCACATCGTCATAGAGCTCGAGGGCCTTGACGAAGTCCACGTTGCCAGGCGACGTCACGCCGACGGTGTTTCGGCCGCGTCCGTGGCTCTGGGCCGCGAAGCCGATGGCGGTCTTGCTCGACGCGGAGAGCACGACGGTGCGCTCGGAGCCGAAGAAGCCCTGGTCGGCGAGGAAGTCGTCGGCGAGGAAAGAGGTAATGAAGAGTCCCCGCAGCAGCGCGTGGCGCTCTTCGCGTTCCGCGTCGTAGAAAGGATCGCGGCGGCTGTCTTGGAAGCTGCGGTAGATGATGGCGTGCTGGCTCCGGTGCGGTGACGCGTCGAGCAATCCCGTCGAGCTGGGTTCCACCGCGACCTTGACGTGGCTCGACATCGGATACCAGCCAAAATATCGACCGCCGACCTCGACCTCGGGGTGCTTGGAGGCGACCACATTCGACCACCCCATCGCCGGGATTCGTCCCCACCCGTCGCCGACGGAGAAGAATCCCCAATAGTCGAGCTGGTCGCCGACCAGGGCGTAGGTGATGTTGTTGGCGGTGAGGGCGAAGTGGTCGATCTCAAAAAGCACTTCGCCGTCGGCCAGTTCGGAGCCCTCGGGCTGGCTCAGGATGCGGGTCGACGGAAGATCGTCGCGCTTGACTTCAAAATCTACGGGTATTGGCATGGAGACAGTCTATTCCAGTCGCCGGCGACACCCCCGAATGGCCCAATTCGACGAAGGCCCTATGATAAATTCTCGCGGCTTTGGCTCTGTCGCTTTGGACCGCCTAAGCCCACGACCAGAAGGCTGAACCGTCCGGCGGCCCAGGACCCCTGATCGACCCCGCGTGGCCCGAAAGATTGGCCCCCCCCCCCC
>JBCDKB010000642.1:0-4271 GCA_038747035.1 Acidobacteriota bacterium
CGAGCTGGTCGATCGAGAAGCCGTTGACCTTGACCGCCAGAGCTTCGCGCCGCAGGCGCTTACCGTCGCAGGACGGACAGCGCTGGATCGACATGTACTTCTCGATCTCGGCGCGCACCGAGGTCGAGTCGGTTTCCCGGTAGCGGCGTTCGAGGCGCGAGATGACGCCTTCGAAAGCGCCCTGCCACTGGTAAGACGAGCGCTTGCCCTGGAGCTTGAATTCGATTTCCTTGTCGCCGGACCCGTAAAGCAGCATCTCGCGCACTTTTTTCGTCAGCTTCTTCCACGGCGTTGACAGGGAGAAACCCATGGCTTCCGCCAGGTTCTCGACCATCTTCATCCGGTACGAGCCCGAGCCCGCGCGCCACGGTCCGACGGCGCCCGCTTCAATCGATCGATCTTTGTCGACGACGACCTTCTCCGGATCCACCCGCATCAGGGTGCCGAGGCCGGAGCACTCCTGGCAGGCGCCGTGGGGGCTATTGAATGAGAAGAGCCGCGGCGAGACCTCCGGCATCGAAAAGCCGCAGGCGGAGCAGGCGTAATTCTGCGACAGCATCTCTTCCTCGCCGCCCTGGGGCGCCACGATGACCAGGCCGTCGGCGACCTTGAGCGCCGTCTCGAGCGACGACGCGAGGCGCTTCTCGATGCCCGGCTTGACCACCAGGCGATCGACGATGATGTCGATGTCGTGCTTCTTCTTTTTGTCCAGGGCCGGCGGCTCGGCGCTGAGGTCATAGGTCTCGCCGTCGATGCGGGCGCGCACGAAGCCTTCGCGTGACATCTGCTCGAGCTGCTTTCGATATTCGCCCTTCTTGCCGCGGACGAAGGGCGCCATCAGAATCAGCTTGGTTTTCTCCGGCATCGCCATGATCCGGTCGACCATCTGCTGGACGGTCTGCGGCTGGATCGGCAGGCCGTCGTTCGGACAGTGCGGAACGCCGACGGACGCAAAGAGCAGCCGGAGGTAGTCATGGATTTCAGTGACCGTGCCCACCGTCGAACGCGGGTTGCGGGACACGGACTTCTGCTCGATGGAAATCGCCGGCGAAAGTCCGTCGATGGAGTCGACGTCGGGTTTCTCCATCTGCTGCAGGAACTGGCGCGCGTAGGTCGACAGCGACTCGACGTAGCGCCGCTGCCCCTCGGCGAAAAGCGTGTCAAAAGCGAGGGATGACTTGCCCGAACCCGAGACCCCCGTCACCACCACCAGCCGGTTGCGAGGAATTTCGACGGTCAGATTCTTCAGGTTGTGCTCACGGGCACCGCGCACCACGATTTTTTCCATGGCGCGGACTCTAGCAGTAGCGGCATCAAGGCGGAAGTAGGTGCCATCCAATCAAGATCTTCGACCCAGGAGTCGGCAGAAAAACTCGACGACGCGCTTTAGAAGACGACTAAATCCGACCGTAGTGGTAGCGGCACTGAAGGAAACGAACGGAGGTGTCCGCGACCTCATAGACGATGCGGTGCTCTTGGCTGAGGCGTCGCGACCACAAGCCGGCGAGGTTCCCTCGGAGCGGCTCCGGTTTTCCAAGCCCTTCAAAGGGATGGCGAAGGATGTCGTCGACGATCTTCAAAGTTCGTAGGGCAAGTTTTCGATCATGGCGCACCCAATATTCGAGATCCCCGAGGAATGCCGTCGCAAAGACGGCATCATGGCCACTCCTCCCCGGGCTAGCCATCCTGGCCAGTCGCCTGCCTTGACTTCCCAGACGGCGCCTCATCTTCAGCCCCCACCCGCTCTCGGAGCTCTGCCGTCGATAAGGTCACGCCGCCGCCAGATTGCACCTCAGCCCACGCCTCCAGGAGCCGCTGCGCGTTGGCCGGCGAACGCAGGAGGTGTGCAGTTTCCTCGAGCGCGGAGAGCTCCCGCAGACTGACGAGCGCAATGTCCGCACGTCCGCGCCGATGGATCAGCAAGGCTTCTCCGGTGTCCGCGACTTCGTCGCAAAAGGTCTTGAGGTTCGCTCGGAGGTGGCTGTAGGAGGTGGCTTTCATTTTTCAATTGTACAAAAATGCGTACAAAAAGAAAGGCCCAGAAGCGACCTCGCGCCTTCGTTAAACTCACAGGATGTCCCCACTGACGGCCGCCCAACTCGAACACTTCCGCGGGCTTCTGCTGAGCGCCAAGGCCTCGGTGGAAGCGCTCCTCAATCAGGACGCCTTCGGCAAACCGGTGGAGGCGAGCGGGCCGACGATCGGTCGCTTGAGCCGCATGGACGCCATCCAGGTGCAGGCGATGTCGAATATGAGCCGCCACCAGCTGGATATTCGGCGGCGTCAGATCGACGCCTCCCTGCAAGCGATGGACCGCGGGATCTACGGCCTTTGCCGCGAGTGCAAGCAGCTCATCCACCTCGACCGCCTGGAAGCGCTGCCCGAGGCGCCCTTCTGCATGCCGTGCCAGGAGAGTTTCGAGGTCTAGTCAAGGCGGCGTCAGGTCACTCGACCGCGCCGCTCGAAGCGTGGATCGAGGTGCTCGTCGGCGTCGAGGACGGCGCCGAGCGCTTCCACCGCATCCCACACGTCGACGTAGCGCTGGTAAAGCGGCGTCACGCCGAAGCGCAGCAGGTCGGGGGCCCGGAAGTCGCCGACCACGCCGCGGGCGATGAGCGCCTGGACGATGGCGAAGCCTTTCGGGTGCCTCCACGTCACCTGGGAGCCGCGGTCGACGGCCGAACGCGGTGAGATGAGCTCAAACACCCCGGGACAACGCCGCTCAACGCGCTCGATCATGAGCTCGCTGAGGGCGACGGACTTCGCCCGAAGGGCCTCGAGCTTTACGTCGTCGAAAATATCGAGGGCGGCCGAGAGCGCGGCCATCGCTAGGATCGGCGGGGTGCCGGCGACGAAACGGAGCACCCCCTCGGCGGGGGCGTATTTCGGGGAAAAGTCAAACGGCTGTCGGTGGCCGAGCCAGCCTTGGATCGGGGTCCGGAGCTCGCCGTGGTGGCGACGGGCGACGGCCAGGAATGAGGGCGCCCCCGGGCCGCCGTTAAGGAACTTGTAGCCGCAGCCGACCGCCATATCGACGCCGCACTCCCCGAGCGCCACCGGCACGGCGCCGGCACTATGGGAGAGGTCCCACACCGCCAGCGCCCCGGCCCGGTGGATCAGAGCCGTGAGCTCCGCCATGTCCTCGAGACGTCCGCTGCGGAAGTCGACATGGGAGAGACAGACCGCCGCCGCCTCCCCCGCCGCGGCGTCCAGGGCGGCGTCCAGCGCGTCGACCGCGAAAGGCACCAGGCGGTAGTCGCCGCCGAGGCGATCCACGAGGCCCTGGGCGATATAGCGATCCGTCGGAAAGTGGTCCGCTTGGCACAGCACGGCGCGACGGCCGGGGCGTAGGTCGAGGGCGGCCGAGAGCAGCTTGAAGAGGTTGACCGACACGGAATCGCAGACCACCACCTCATCGGCAGCGGCGCCGAGGAGCGGCGCAATTTTGGCGCCGAGGCGCTCTGGCCAGTCGATCCATCCATGGGTGTTCCACGAGCTGATGAGGTCGCGGCCCCACTGCTCTTCGGTCACCCGGCGCATGGCCTGGACCACGCCGTGGGTGACCGGACCCAGGGAGTTTCCGTCGAAGTAGAGCGTGCCTTCGGGCAGGGCGAATTGATCGCGCAGTCCGCCGAGCGGATCGTCGAGATCGAGGGCCCGGCACGCGGCGCGGCTCTCCGGAAGGCCCGGGATCGGGTCAAGCTCGTCTTCCATGGGGAGACTCTATCTCTGCCGACGGCCTGATCCGGCCTCGGTCCAGCCTCTGGTACCTTGGGCGGGCACCCACCCGGCCGTCGGCGCGCGACCCGTCACCCCCCGATGGTCGGGGAATATCTGAGCCTCGAGGAGAGATCACCGTGCAGTCACCGGACACCCACCGCCCATTCCTCATCGCCTCCGCGGGCCTGCTCGTGCTCGGACTCGTGACGCTGTGGCTGCAGTGGCCTTCCGCCGTCACCCCGGCCGATGCCCCCGAGTCCGAATTCTCCGGCGAGCGGGCCGTCGGCGTCTTGGAGCGACTGCTCGACGCCGCCGGCGGCGGCCCCCACCCGGTGGGGAGCGAAGCGAACCGCCGCCTGCACGGCGCGCTCGTCCAGGAGCTCGAGGCCTTGGGCTGGGAGGTCGAACTGCAGCGCGGCGTCGGCTGCCGCCGTCTGCGGAGCTGCGCCGCCGTTGAGAACGTCATCGCCAGGAGGCCGGGGGCCGGTTCCGGACCGGCGGTGGTCGTGGCCTGCCCCACGGACTCGGTGGTCGCCGGCCCCGGCGCCGGC
>JBCDKB010000643.1:0-4260 GCA_038747035.1 Acidobacteriota bacterium
GCGAGTCGAGTGGAGCGGTGCGGTCAGCACCAGTTGGTGCCGCGGAGTCGTCGCCGCTGCTGCTACATGCAGCCACCGCAGCGGCGCCGGCGCCGATCAGGAAGGTCCGTCGACCGACTCGACACCTCATGTTGCGCACCGTAGGCGCGCCGGGTAAGGACGGGCCGAGAACGGGCGCGCGAACGTTCAAGAGTGCGTTGCGAACGCCGCAGCTCGTTGGTCGATCTCAGCAGGGCTGACGAGCCCGACCTCGAGCGCCAGGGCTTCCATATCTTCGAAGTGAAGCCCCGGTCGGCGCTGATGTCGATCCAGCTGCCGTTCACCGGTCCGAAGCGCAAGCGCATTGCGAACGAAGCTTTCCTCGCCTTCAACCAGGAATTGGCGGCGCTGCTGCGCGCGGGTCTGCCGCTGCTGCAGGCCCTGGACCTGATGTTGGAGCGCATGGAAGATCCGGTGCTCCGGGACGTGCTCACCGACATCCGCGACCGGGTGAAGTCCGGTGAAGAGCTCTCCGACGCTTTCGCCAGCTTCGGCGACACTTTCCCCAAGCTCTACTCGTCGACGCTGAAAGCCGGTGAAAGGTCAGGTGAGCTCGAAGCCGTGATCCGACGTTTTATTCGCTACCTGCGGCTGGTTATTGAAGCACGCAAGAAGGTTGTCTCGGCCCTGGTCTATCCGGCGGTGTTGATCGGCCTCTCGGCGGCGATGCTGGTGGTGATGGCGGTCTACGTCGTGCCGATGTTCTCGCAGTTCTACTCCGACCTCGACGCCGAGCTGCCGACCATCACCAAGATCACCCTCGGCGTGTCCTATTTCATGCGCGACCACATCGGCTTGATCATCATCGGGCTGATCGGCGCCGGTTTCGGCATCCGCGCGCTGCTCCGTCGGCCGGAAGGTCGCCGCTTCTTCGACAAGTACCGCCTGCGGGTGCCGCTGCTCGGGCAGATCTTCCAAGGCTTCGCCCTGTCGGAGTTCTGCCGCTCGCTCTCGACCCTGATCGCCGGCGGTATCCCGCTGGTGACCGCCTTCGAGACGTCCACCGACGCGGTCTCAAATTCCCACATCAGCGACCAAATCCGGCCGGCCATCGACGAGGTGCGTCAAGGCCAGGCCTTCCACGATGCCCTCGACCGCACCAAGGTCTTCCCCCATATGTCGATCGACATGATCAAGGTCGGTGAGGCGACGGGGTCCCTCGACGAGATGCTCGGCAGCGTCGCTGACTACTTCGACGAAAAAGTCGAGACGCGCATCGAGCGGCTGCTGTCGCTGGTCGAGCCGCTGATGCTGGTGATCATGGGCTGCCTCATCGGCCTGCTGCTGGTGTCGATCTACCTGCCGATGTTCGGTGCGTTGAGCCAGGTCAGCGGCTAAGATGCGCGACCCGGGCGGCCTTCGCCTGGGACGCGGTTGGCGCTGGGGCGATAGCGCCCGGGCCCGGACAGTCCCGAGAAAGAACGAGCGCGAGAGCCAGACGATCCCGAGAGAAAGAAAAGCATGGATGTCGACGAGATCACAGAAGAACTAGCCGAGATGCCGGCGTCGGAGGCGGAAGAAAACCGCGCCGAGCAAGAGCAGGAAGCCCGGGAGCTCGCCGCCCGTTTCGGACTCGAGTACGTGGACGTCTTCAATTTCCGGATCCAGAGCGATCTGTTCCGGCGCGTGCCGTTCGAATTCATGCTGCGCTACAAGTTCGTGCCGGAGGCGCAACACGACGGCCGCCTCGTGGTGGTGATGGCGGACCCGTCGGATGTGCGCAAGATCGACGAGCTCGAGATGCTGCTGGCGCAACCGGTGGAGGTCAAAGTCGGCGCCGCCGCCGCCATCGAAGGCCTGCTCGAACGCTCGGAATCGACCCAGCGCATCGTCGAAGAGGCCTCGGAAGACTTCCGCATCACGCTGGTGTCCGAAGATGAGAGCGAAGAGGTCTCGCTCACCTCGATCACGGAAGACCAAAGCCCGATCATCCGTCTCGTGGACGCGACCTTGATCAACGCCATCGAACGTCGGGCGAGCGATATCCATATCGAGACCGGCGACCACGAGGTGATGATCAAGTACCGCATCGACGGCGCCCTCTTCCAGGCGATGGACGCCATCGACAAGGTCCACCACCAAACGATCATCAGCCGCATCAAGGTGATGTCCGAGCTGGACATCTCCGAGAAGCGCGTGCCCCAAGACGGTCGCTTCAAGCTGCGTCTTAAGGGACGCGCCATCGACTTCCGCGTCTCGATCCTGCCGACCGTGCACGGCGAAGACTGCGTCATCCGCGTGCTCGACAAGGAGTCGATGAATAAGGAGTTCAAGAATCTCTCCTTGGAAGTCCTGGGGATCGACGAGGACGCGAAGCGCAAGCTGCGCAAGATGATCCGCGAGCCCTACGGCATGGTGTTGGTCACCGGCCCCACCGGTTCCGGTAAGACGACGACCCTCTACGCCTGCTTGAACGAAATCAACTCGCCGGAAGACAAGATCATCACGATCGAGGATCCGGTGGAGTACCAGCTCGGCGGCGTCACCCAGATTCCGGTGAACGAGAAGAAGGGCCTAACCTTCGCCCGCGGCCTGCGCTCGATCCTGCGTCACGACCCCGACAAGGTGATGATCGGCGAAATCCGCGACGAGGAAACCGCCCAGATCGCGATCCAATCCGCGCTCACCGGCCACCTTGTTTTCACCACCGTCCACGCCAATAACGTGGTCGACGTGTTGGGTCGATTTCTCAACATGAACGTGGATCTGTACAATTTCGTCTCCGCGCTCAACTGCATCCTGGCCCAGCGCCTGGTGCGCAAGATCTGCGACCACTGCAAAGTCCAAACCCAGGCCCCACCCGAGCTGCTCGAAGAGAGCGGCCTCGACCCTGACCTCTACGCCGACACCATTTTCTATAAAGGCACCGGTTGCATCGAGTGCAACGGCGCCGGCTTCCATGGCCGCTGCGCCGTCACCGAGCTGCTGATCCTTTCCGACCCCATCCGCGAGCTGATCCTCTCCAAGCGACCGGCGGCTGAAATCCGCCGGGCCGCCAAAGAGGAAGGCATGACTTTCCTGCGGGAGTCCGCGCTCGAGAAAGTCTTCCAGGGAGTCACTACTCTCCGTGAAATCAACAAAGTCACTTTCGTGGATTGAGCGCCTCGCCGGGCTAGAACCCGTGCCCGCGCCGCCCCACGTCTTCGCGCTCAGCGGCCGCGAGCTGCGCTACGCCGCCTTCTTCCGCGGCCCCCAGGGCTTCGCCTTCGACGCCGAGCAAAGCGTCGAGCTGCCCGAAGGCACCTTCGCGGACGGCGTGCTCGGCGGGCCGCTGCGCGAGTCGGGCCAGTTCAAAGACGCCGTCCAGGCGATGCTCGACGACATCGGCCCGATCGAAGAGGCGGCCCTCGTGCTGCCCGACACCTGGTTGCGCCTCGCCTTCACCGAGCTCGAGGAGCTGCCCAAAGGCGCCCGCCAGCGGCGGGAGGTGCTGAAGTTCAAGCTGGAACGCCTGGTGCCGTTCCGCGTCGATGACCTGCGCATCTCGGCGACGGAGGTCACGCCCTTCCCGCAGCAAGAAGAGCCGATGCGGCTGATGATCGGCTTCGCCATCGAGGGTCTGGTCACCCAAATCGAAAAGATCTTCGCGGACAACGGCGTGCGCTTGGGCATGGTCACCAATGAGACCCTGGCCTTGATGGCGAGCCTCGAGCACACCGTGGCGCCCGGCGAGCTGGCGTCACTGGTGAGTGTCTTCGAGGACTCCTACTCGGTGTCTTTCTTCCTCGACGGCGAACCGATGATCTACCGCTACAAGGCCTTCACCGACGGCGGTGTATTCGGCGACGCGGTGGTCCGCGACCTGCGGATGACCGCCCGCTTCATGCTCCAACACTTCCCCGAGACGCCGCCCAGTCGCGCTTTTGTCGCCGTCTCGCCGGAGCTCGAGGAGCAGTGGACGCACTGGATCCAGAATGAGCTCGGCGTGGTGCCGGAGCCCCTCGGTTTCGAGCACTTCGACTTGACCCGCTCCCGCGCGGGCGCCTCGTGGGTGCGGACTGCGCCCATGCTCGGCGCCGTATCGATGGAGGTCGGGTGACGTGAAGGTCGTCAATTTAGCCAAGCGGCCCTTCCGCAATCGTCGCCCGGTCGCGCGCCTGGCCCTGGCCCTGTGGATCCTCGGCGGTCTCTTGCTGGCGCTGAACCTGTGGTGGTGGGGCGGCCACTTCCGCGGCTCCTCGAATTCGAACGACCGGCTCGAGCTGCTCGAGCGCCAGGTCA
>JBCDKB010000644.1:0-4254 GCA_038747035.1 Acidobacteriota bacterium
CGCGGCGGTGACCAGCAGCGCGGCCGCGGCGACGGCGCCCGCCGCCGTCGCCCTCGGATGCTGGCGCAAGCGACGCCGGACGCGGGTGACCCAGGTGGCGGGCCTCGCGGCCGGCTGACGTCCGGCGAGGAAAGCCCGCAGGTCGTCCGCCAACGCCTGCGCCGACTCGTACCGTCGGCGGGGTTCCCGGGCCAAGGCCCGCTCGACGATGGCCTCGAGACTCGAGGCGACCTGCGGCGCATGGGTGCGCAGGCGGGGCGGCGCGGCGTTGATCGATCGCATCAGGGAGTCGACCTTGGACTCGCCTCGGAACGGATTGACGCCGGAGATCAGCTCATAGAGCACGATGCCGAGGGAAAAGACGTCGGATCGGCGGTCGATGTCGCGGCTGCCGCTGGCCTGTTCGGGGGAGAGGTAGCCGGGGGTGCCAAGCACTTCGCCGGTGCCGGTGGCTCCGGGCACGCCTTCGTGCCGAACCAAGCCGAAGTCAAGCACGAAGGGGTGCAGCCGACCGTCGCCGCGGCGCTCGACGAGGATATTGCCCGGCTTCAGGTCGCGGTGGATCAAGGACTCGGCGTGGGCGGCCTGGACGGTCTCGGCGACCGAAGCCATCACCTCAAGCCGTCGCTCGAGCGGTTCGTCGGCGAGGGCTTCGTCCAGGGGCAGGCCGTCGACGAAGCGCATCGCGATATACGGCCGACCGTCGGCCGTCTCCGAGACCTCGTAAACGTCGCAGATATTGGGGTGGTCCAAGCGACCCTGGGCGCGGGCTTCCCGCTGCAAACGGGCGAGGGACTCGGGATCCGTGCGATGCAGCAGCTTCAGCGCAACGTAGACGCCTCGCTCCTCGTCCCAGGCCTTCAGGACCTCGCCGGTCCCGCCGTGGCCGAGGGGAACGGCGGTGGCAAAGGGCATCACGCGATTCTAGCCGCTTCCGTGAACCCAACGATCTCAGTGGCTTTGCCTTCTAGTCTCAGCACTCGAGGAGAGCCGCCGTTGCGGCGGCTCCGGGGTCGGGCAGATTCGTCGGATTCAGCGCAACCCGGTCGACCTGCCTTGCGTATCGAAAGGCACGGTAACTCGGCTCTCAAGGGAGATAGTGCGTCCGTTCTGGCCTTGGCCCTCGGCGGAACGCAGAGTCTCTTTTAAAGACAGGACCAAAACGGTACAGTTTTGGGCCGCGCCGAGCTTCAGTCCGTGCCTCCGTTTCGCTCCGCTCTGCGAAAGCCTCCCGGGCAACGACGTCAACGGCCGCCACACGACTCACATGATCGATCTCCAAGCCATAGAAAAGTCCTACCGCGTCGGCAAGAACCACCTCCAGGTGCTGCGCGGCATCGACCTCACCATAGAGCCGGGCGAGCTGGTGTCGATCATGGGCTCGTCCGGCTCTGGCAAGTCGACCCTGATGAACATCATGGGCATCCTCGACGACTACGATGTCGGCGAGTATCGGCTCGACGGCACGTTGATCCGGGACCTCTCGGAAACCCGCGCCGCGCGGCTGCGCAGTCAGTACGTCGGTTTTGTCTTCCAGTCCTTCCACCTGATCCCGTTCAAGACAGCGGAGGAGAACGTCGCGCTGCCGCTTTACTACCGCGGTGTTCCCCGCCGGAAGCGCAACCGCATGGCGGCGGAGCTGCTCGAGCGGGTTGGACTGCTGCCGTGGGCGAGCCACCTGCCGACCGAGCTCTCGGGCGGGCAGAAGCAGCGCGTCGCCATCGCCCGTGCGCTGGTCACCGAACCCAAAGTGATCCTGGCCGACGAACCGACCGGCGCCCTCGATACCGCCACGTCCTACGAAGTCATGGACCTCTTCGGCGAGATCCACGGCGAAGGGGTCACGGTGGTCATCGTCACCCACGAGCCGGATATCGCCGAACGGACGCGCCGGGTCATTCGCATGCAGGACGGCGTCATCCACGACGACGCTCCGCAATCGACGGCGGAGAGTGACGGGTCCGACCTCCCGGCGTCCGCGTGATCTAGGCCGTGTTTGACCTCGACAAATGGCAGGAGATCTTCGAGACCCTGCGTCACCACAAGCTCCGCACCGCGCTGACCGGCTTTAGCGTCGCCTGGGGCATTTTCATGCTCATCGTCCTGCTCGGCTCCGGGCAGGGACTCGAGCGCGGCATCGAATACAGCTTCCGGGACGACGCGGTCAACAGCATCTGGATCGAGGCGGGGGAGACCAGCGTCCCGCACCGCGGACTGCAGGCGGGGCGTGAGATCCAGCTGGTGAACGATGACTTCGACAACCTGCGCACGTCCCTTGAGGGCGTCGAATACATCACCTCTCGATATATCCCGCGCGGCAGCAACGCGGTGAGCTACCGCGACGAAACGGGCCGGTTTCCGATCCGCGCCGTCCACCCGGACCATCGGCACCTCGAAAATACGACGGTCGTCGAAGGGCGCTTCGTGAATCCCATGGACCTCCAGGACAAGCGGAAGGTCGCGGTGATCGGCCGCGTCGTCGAGGAGGAGCTCTTCAAAGGGCGCTCTCCGGTCGGCGAGGCCCTGAGTATCAACGGCGTGATCTTCAAGGTCGTGGGCGTTTTTGAAGACGACGGCGGCGATGGCGAGATGGAGATCATCTACCTGCCGATCTCCACCGCCCAGCGCGTCTTCGGCGGCCTCGACCGCGTGGCGCAGATCATGCTGACCACCGGCGACCTGGATCTCGAGACCACCAACGCCATGGCGACGGAGATCACGGAGCGCTTCTCGGAGCGCCACCGCTTCGCCGTCGACGACCGCCGGGCCCTTTCCGTGAGCAACGCGAATGAGGAATTCCAGCGCATCCTGTCGCTCATCGGCGGCGTGCGGATCTTCGTGTGGATCATCGGCGTCGGGACGCTGCTGTCCGGCGTCGTCGGCGTCTCGAACATCATGATGATCGCGGTCCAGGAGCGCACGCGCGAGATCGGCGTGCGCAAGGCCCTGGGCGCCACGCCGTGGGACATCGTGAGCTTGATTGTCCAGGAGTCGGTTTTTCTCACCGCCGCCGCGGGCTACGTCGGGCTGCTGCTCGGCGTCGGCGTGCTGGAATTCATGGCGTCCCTGCCGGCGGCCGACATGTTCCGGCAGCCCGGCGTCGACTTCGGCGTGGCGCTCAATGCGTTGGCCCTGCTGATCTTTGCCGGCGCCTTGGCCGGTTTCTTCCCGGCCCGCCGGGCCGCCGCCATCCGACCGATCGAGGCCCTGCGGGATGAATGACAACGCTAGAGCTCAACCGTGGAGCCCGCCGTCGTGATTGACGTTGACCACTGGCGCGAAATCCAGGAGACGCTGTGGCGAAATAAGCTGCGGACGCTCTTGACCGCCTTCGGCGTTTTCTGGGGCATCTTCTTGCTGATCGTCATGCTCGGATCCGGGCGGGGCTTGGAAAACGGGGTCTCCCAAGGATTCGGCGGCCACGCGACGAATAGCTTCTTTATCTGGGGCCGCGCCACGACGCGGCCTTACCGCGGGCTGCCCGGCGGCCGTCCGATCCGCATGACCAACGCCGACATCGCCGCGCTTGAAAGTCGGGTGGCGGGGGCGGAGGTCATCGCGCCGCGCATCCAGCTGGGTGGCTTCGAGGACGGCAACAACGTCGGCCGCGGCAACCGCTCCGGCGGCTTTTCGGTGATGGGGGACTACCCGAAATTCCGACGGGTGCAGCCGGTGACGATGGCGTCGGGCCGGTACCTCAACGCGCGCGATATGGAGCTGCGCCGCAAGGTCACCGTGATCGGCACCCGGGTGCGGGACGTGCTCTTCGCGCCCGGTGAAGACCCGATCGGCGAAAGCGTCCGCATCCAGGGGGTCTACTTCCAGGTCGTCGGCGTTTTCAAGAGCCGGCGCTCCGGCGGCGAGGCGGAAGAAGACGCCCAGACGCTGCACATTCCCTTCACCACGTTCCAGAAGGCCTTCAACGTCGGCGACCGGGTGGGGTGGTTCGCGATCACCGCCAGTCCCGGCTGGACCGCGTCCCAGGTGCTCGAAGAGACGAGGGCGGTGCTCTTCCAGCGGCACCGCGTCGACCCCTTGGACCGTCGCGCCTTCGGGACCTACAACCTCGAAGAGGACTTCCGGCGAATCATGGGGGTCTTCCAAGGCATCAGTCTGCTGGTGTGGATCGTGGGTTTCGGGACCCTGGCGGCGGGCGTGATCGGCGTGAGCAATATCCTTTCGATCGTCGTCAAGGAGCGGACCCAGGAGCTGGGCATCCGCCGGGCGATGGGCGCGACGCCGCTGACGGTGGTC
>JBCDKB010000645.1:0-4254 GCA_038747035.1 Acidobacteriota bacterium
CGAGCTTGTTCACGCGAACCTTGATCTTTCTCCAGGCCTACGTCGTCGTGTGCGTGGTGCTGTCGGTCGTCGTCTTCGCCTCCGCCGTGCGCAGCCGCGCGGAGGGGCTGGGACTCTACGCGGGCGGCTTCCTCTTCGTCGCCGTGGGCGGGGTGCACGACATCGCGGTGCTTCAGGGCCTGATCATCAGCCCTTTTTACTGGGGGCCCATCGGAGCTTTCCTTTTCTTGCTGGCGCAGGCCGTGATTCTGGCGCAGCGCTCTGCCCGGTCGCTCTCCACGGTGGAAGAGCAGCGCCGTAAGCTCCTGGAACTGGTCGAACGCCTCAGGCGAGAGCAGCGGGAGCGGAAGCGGTATGAGGAACTCTCCCTCGCGGCTTCCGGGGTCGCCCACGAAACGAAGAACCCACTGGGCATCATCCGCGGCCTCGCGCAGCGCCTCACGACGGCGCCGAATGTGGATCAGTCGACCAAGGTCCGCGCCGCCCAGATCCTCGACCAGGCGGACCGCGCCGCCAGCCGGCTCGGGGACTTCCTAAATTATGCGCGCGTCCGGGATCCGCAGATATCGCCGGTCGAGCTGGACGTCGTGGTTGGCTATGCCTTTGAGGTGCTGGCGCCCGACCTCGAAGCTAAGGAGCTGAGGAGCCGCATCGAGACCGGCGGGGCGGTGGTGCTCGCCGACGAGGAGATGGTGCTGCAGATCCTGCTCAATCTGATGCTCAACAGCATCGCCGCCTGTGAGCCCGGGGCATCGCTGGACCTACTCTTTGAGGGATCCGAGGCCTCGACGTCGACGGGCACGATCTCGGTGATCGACACCGGCGCCGGCATTCCGGAAGACCTGCTGGGGCGGGTGCGCGACCCCTACGTCACCGGTCGGGCCGACGGACACGGCCTCGGCCTTGCCCTGGTGGAGAGGCTCGCAGAGCTCCATGGATGGGCGCTCCACATCTCGAGTCGGGTCGGCGAGGGGACCCGCGTGGAGATCGAAGGCGTGGAGCTGGCGCAAGACGACGCGGCCACCGAAGACACGGGGCGCGTTTCGGGCTCTTGAGGCTCAGTCGGGTTCGCGCCGCGCGAGTCTTCCAGGGAGCTGACGCCTCGACGAGACGAACGCCGAGATCCAGACGACGACCGTCCGATACTGCGGGCGTTCAATGCATCGGCTTCGCCCGCCTCGCCTGGAGTTAGCCCGGTTGGATCACGAGAAATCGTCGTGAGAGGCTGTAAATGCCTGGTAGTGCAAGGCTTGGGTCTCACGCGCGACGCAGGCGTACTTGCTGTACGTCGAGGAGCGCGGAAGACACAAAACGCTGCAATATTGGGTAGTTACGGTTTCGCAACCGTTTTGTCGTGGGACAACCGGGTTAGCCCCCCAGCAGCCGGGGCAGTCGGTCGCGGTAGCTGCGGGAGAGCTTGAGCTCGGCGCCGCTTTCGAGGGTGACTCGATACTCGCCGTGGAAAAGGGGCTGGAGCTCGGCGACGCGGTCGACGTGGACCATCGTGGAGCGGTGGATGCGGACGAAGAGCTCGGGGTCTAGGGCTTTCTCGAGGCGCTTCAAGGAATCGCGCTTCAGGTGGTGGCCGTCGGCGGTGTGCAGGCGCACGTAGGGGCCGTCGGACTCGATCCAGTGGATGTCGGCGACGGGCACGAAGTGAATGCGTCCGCGTTTTTCGATCGAGAGGCGGCGCAGGGGCTTGGGGGCTTCGTCGACGCTTTGGCCGAGGGCGAGGCGGCGCCCGTCGATGAGGCAGGATAGGCGCTCTCCGAGCTCGGCGGCGCGGCGCTCCTTGAGACGTTCGAGGGCCCGCGTCAGGGTGGCTTCGAAGCGCTCGTCGGCGAAGGGCTTGAGCAAGAAGTCGAGGGCTGAGACGGCGAAGGCGTCGAGCGCGTAGGCGTCGAAGGCGGTCACGAAAACGACCTCCGGCATGCGCTCGAGGCCGACCTCTTCGAGCACGCCGAAGCCGTCGAGCTTGGGCATTTGAATATCGAGGAAGACCAGGTCCGGCTCCAGCTCGGCGATAGCGCGGACCGCTTCGCGGCCGTCGCGGCACTCGCCCACAATCTCGATGTCCGGGCGGTCGCCCAGGAGAGAGCGAATCCGCTTACGCGCCAGGGCCTCGTCGTCGACGAGCAGCACTCGGGTGGTTGGCATCGCTCCGGTGTCCATGTCAGGCGAGAGTCCGTCCGGGTTGGGTTCCAAAGGGCAGGGTCAGCCGGCAGAGACAGCCGCCGCCGGGTCTTTCGTCAAGCTCGAGCTGGGCCTCTCCGCCGTAGAAAGCCTCGATGCGCTCGCGCACGTTGCGAAGGCCGAGGCCGCCGACCTGCCGGGGGGAGCCGGAGACGGGGTCGAAGTGCGGAGTGCCCGAGCCTAGCGCTTCGGCAGAGCTCGGTCCGGGGCCGTTGTCTTCCACCGAGATGACGACCGCGTCGCCATCTCGCCGGGCTCCCACGGTGATCTCGGCGCCGGAGGAAAGCTGACTGATCCCGTGGCGAACGGCATTCTCAACGAGGGGCTGCAGGATGAGATGGGGAACGCGGGCCCTGAGGGCCCCGTCGTCGAAGTCATAGGTGACCTCGAGCCGATCCGCGAATCGGATGCCTTCGATACCCAGGTAGGCGCGGACCATCTCTAATTCCTCTTCCAGGGACACCAGCTCACCGGCGGGCTCGGCCAGGCTGGTCCGCAGGAGATCGGCGAGGCCGGCGATCATGCGCCGGGCCGCCGGCACGTCATCTTCCATCAGTGTCGAGATCGAGTGCAGTGTATTGAAGAGGAAGTGGGGCTGGAGCTGGGCCTTGAGTGCGCTCAGCCGCGCTTGGGTCAGCTGTCGTTCCCTGTCTTTGATGCGCCACAGGGCGAACCAGATGTGCGTCGCAGCGAGGATCAAGACGTAGTGCGCCGGCGCTTCCTGCGGCGCAGGCAGGGCGATGGTCCACGGAATGGCCGGCTCGGCGAGATTCGCTTCGCGGAGGAAGACTCGGATGGGCCAGTCCCAAAGCGGGCGGATGATCCCGTAGGCCGCTGCGAAGAGGGCGTGGCCTCCGAGGTGTCGCCAGCGGAAGCGTCCGTGGCTCCAGATCGGGAAGCGTTGACCGAGCTGGGCGATGATCGGGATCACGAGGAGCAGGAGCGCGTCTTCGAGCACCATGGAGGCCAAGAAGTGCCAGTCATAGCTGCCGTCGGCTTGGTAGGGCAGGGACCGGCCGTCGAGGGTCCTCGTCCGCAGGAAGTACGGGATGAACCACCACAGAAGCGGGAGGCTCAGGAGCGCGGCGAGCCACCGTCGACGGATAGCCGGGGCGTCGCTGCGCCCGGCGGCCCTCGCAGCTCGGGCCTTTAGGGCGTTCAAGATGGACATATTCGGAAGCCTCAGATCTCGAATCGACTCGGGCAGAGCGTCAGGAAGCGCTGGCGGGACTGGGCCGACGACTCGGGATCTTCGACTCGCTGATAGAGGACCGCCAGCGACTCGTGGGGCCACGGAAGGGAGTCGTCAAGCCTCACGGCCTTTTCATACAGGGCAATCTTCTGTGCGTCGTCGCTGAGCAGCCTGGCGTAGAGAAAAACGTCCTCTGCGGTGCCGTTCTTTTCGGATCGTTGGCGGTATTCCTCGATGAGGCGCTCTTCCGCCTCGGGGCCGTGGTTGCGGCGCACAAATTGGTAGATCCGATGCAAGTCCACTTCGTCCGGCGCCGCGGCGAGAGCGACCTCAATATTTCGCGAACGTTTCTCAAGGCAAGCCGGCGAGACGCCGCAGCTTTCGTAGAGCGCGACTTCACGGCCATAGACCTGCTCGACCCAGGGCCCGTGGTCGCATTTGTCTTGGCGAAGGCTCGGAAGAGCGTCGCATCCGCCCAGCACCAAGAAGCCCAGCGATAGAAGAAGACGAGTGTATTGGCTCATGGCATGTCCTTGGCGGGTGTCGATCGCCCACTGGCGTGGGCCTGTCGCGGCGGGGTGAAGACTCGGGCGGATGCGTCGATGACTCATTAGAGAGGGGGGGGCGCGCGCGGTCCCAGGCGGCGAGGCGGCCCAGTGACTTCTTCGCCCTGTCGTCGCGAAGTCTACCTACGGTCCGACCTGGGGACTCCGGGGCGACTGCGTATGCGCTTCCATCAAAGCGAGGACTTTTTCGGGCCAGGCCTGGTCGTAGGGAATCATCGCGGTAGCCAGATCTTGCACGATTTCTAGATCGCCCCCGAGGAGCCATTGGGTGGGAAGGCTTTTGACATCGAGCGCCTGGGTATA
>JBCDKB010000646.1:0-4250 GCA_038747035.1 Acidobacteriota bacterium
ACGGCGACCTGGTCGCCTTCTGGATGCAATTCGACGATCCGGAGACCCGAATCTGGTTCCGCCGCTTCTCGCCGGATGGCGAGCCCCTGGGCGACTTCCAGTCGGTCACCACCGTCGACCGGCGACTGCCCGTAGCCCTCGACGTCGCGGTCGCCGACGGCTCGCTCCACGTCGCCTGGGCGACCACTAATTTCGTCATCCCCGGCTTTGTCATCATCGAGACCCGGTCTTTTGACCACGGGACGCTCAACCCCCTCGGCCCCGCACGGCTGCTCCAGGGCATCCTCGGCTATAGCGAGCTCGGGATCGCGGGACGCGACGGCGGCCCCGTCGTCGCCACGTGGACCGACTTTGACCCCGGCGGCGCCGCCGAAGTGGGCGTCGTCGGCCGGGAGCTCGGTCCGGACGGCGCCGCATCGTCCGATCTGTTCCGCGCCGACCTCGGCGACAACCTTTCCGCCGACTTCTCCGACCTCGCCGTCGACGGCTTCGGGAATATCGTGGTGGTCTGGAGCAGCGCCGAGACGCCGGGCTTCGACCCGCCGAGGGATATCCGCGCCCAGCGATTCCTCTCCACCGACGACCCCTCGCCGCGGCTCGCGGCCCGAAATTCGGGCGATATGAAAATTGATCGTTGACAAGCTCCGCCAAACTGTCAATAATCTCGCGCCATGAAACCCCGCCGCCGTTCTACTCGATCACTACTCCGGCTTGGCCGCCCGTCGACGATTCCGTCGTCCGGCGCAGTCTTCGGCGTCGTTACGGGTCAGATCGTCCTCCTTCTTGCGAGCAAAGGGGGCATTTGACCGGCGTCCGCATATCGAGCGAATGAGGTCAAAGCCCCCGGGAAACCGGGGGTTTTTTGATGCTCTAAAGTGTCCCCAGAGGACAGGCCCCGTCTCAGGCGGGTGCGGGTGAAGTGCGGCGTGGGCCGGCGGCGCCGACGCGAGAGCTGACTCCAAATAAACTATTTAGACTGCGTCTAGATAAAAATTCACGAAATCGACACTTCCCTATTGACAAGCCGAACCAAGCCTTCGAATAATCCTTCGCCATCGGCGCCGACCGACCCCAACCTTTGGGTCGAAGCCACGCACCGGCGACTTCATAAAGACAATCACGATGACCTTTACCCGCATGACGACCCGCGCACCCCAACTCGATAGAAGCCCGTCCGCCGCCCCCTCGGCGGCGCGCTTCTGCGTGCCTGTCGCCACCGCGCAGCTCACCGCGCCCAGCCGCGCCGCAGGGCTCAACCTTGTGGCGCTCGCGTCGCTTGCCCTCGTCTCGGTCGTCCTCCTCGTTACCAGCCCCATCGTGCCCGGAAGCTGAACTCGCGCCACAGCGTCGAAGGAAGCCCCCGGGGAAGCCCGGGGGCTTTTTTTTGTGCCCAGTCGCCCGATGCGAAACGCCGAAGATTCCCCCAAGACCCACGAAGACACCAACCCCGACAGGACAAAAAATGCGTTCTGACCGCATCAAGCTCGGATTCGAGCGAGCCCCCCACCGCGCGCTGCTCAAAGCGACCGGCGTCACCGACGCCGACATGCGCAAGCCGTTCATCGCGGTGTGCAACAGCTATATCGACATCATCCCGGGCCACCGCCACCTCCAACAGGTGGGGGCGATCGTCAAAGAGGCGATCCGGGAAGCCGGCGGCGTGCCCTTCGAATTCAACACCATCGGCGTCGACGACGGCATCGCCATGGGCCACCGCGGCATGAATTACTCGCTGCCGAGCCGTGAGCTCATCGCCGACTCGGTGGAGACCGTGGTCGCCGCCCACGCCTTCGACGGCCTCGTGTGCATTCCGAATTGCGACAAGATCGTGCCGGGCATGCTGATGGCGGCCCTGCGGCTCGATATCCCGACGATCTTCGTCTCCGGCGGGCCGATGGCCGCCGGCGTGATGCCGGACGGCCAAAAAGTCGACCTGGTGAGCGTCTTCGAAGGGGTCGGCGCCTTCAAGGCGGGCGCCATCGACGCCGATCGATTGACCGCCCTCGAGAATAACGGCTGCCCGACCTGCGGCTCGTGCTCGGGGATGTTCACCGCTAACAGCATGAACTGCCTGAGCGAAGCCCTCGGCCTTGCGCTGCCGGGCAACGGCTCGATCCTGGCCCAGACCGAAGCGCGCGACGCGCTCTACCGCCGGGCCGGTCAGCAGATCCTCGAGCTCGTGGAGCTTGACCTCACCGCCCGCCAGATCGTGACGGCCGAGGCCATCGACGACGCCTTCGCCCTCGATATGGCGATGGGCGGCAGCACCAATACCGTGCTGCATACGCTGGCCTTAGCCCGAGAAGCCGGCGTCGACTACCCGCTCGAGCGCATCAATGACGTCGCCTCGCGGGTGCCGCACCTGTGCAAGGTGAGCCCCTCGGGGCAGTGGCATATGGAAGATATCGACCGTGCGGGCGGCGTCTCCGCCGTCCTCGCCGAGCTCGCCCGGCGACCGGAGACCCTCCACCTCGACCGGCCGACGGTCACCGGCACGTCCCTCCGCGACGTGCTCGACGGCGCCGCGGTCCACGATGCGGAGGTCATCCGTCCGCTCGAGCGACCCCATTCCGAGGTCGGCGGGCTCGCCATCCTCTTCGGCTCCCTGGCCCCCGACGGCGCCGTCACCAAGACCGCCGGCGCCGGCGGCGTGCGCACGCACCGCGGGCCGGCGCGGGTGTTCGAGAGCGAAGAGGACGCCTCCAAGGCGATCCTGTCCCGCAAGATCGCCCCCGGAGAAGTCGTCGTCATCCGCTACGAAGGCCCCAAGGGCGGCCCGGGCATGCAGGAAATGCTCGGCCCCACCGCCCAGATCCAAGGCGTCGGCCTCGGCGACAGCGTCGCGCTGATCACCGACGGCCGATTCTCCGGCGGCAGTCGGGGCCTGTCCATCGGCCACGTGAGTCCGGAGGCCGCCGCCGGCGGCCCCCTCGCCCTGGTCGAAGACGGCGACGTGATTTCGATCGACCTCGACCGCCGCCGACTCGACCTCGAGGTGGCCGACGACGTGCTCGACGCGCGCCGCGCCGCCCTGCCCGCTTTCGAATGTGACACCTCCAGCCGCTGGCTGCGCCGCTACTCCAAGTGGGTGACCAGCGCCGCCACCGGCGCCGTCTTCGCCGACTGAAGCCGAGACGCAGAATCTGCCACTGCCTACACGAGGACCCCGATGAAAAGCTCCGAATGGATTTGGAAAGACGGCCACTGGGTGCGATGGGACGACGCCACCGTGCACATCTCGGCCCACGCCCTACATTACGGCTCGTCGGTTTTTGAAGGCATCCGAGCCTACGACACCCCCCGCGGGCCCCAGATCTTCCGTCTCGGCGACCACATGCGCCGCTTCCGCGACTCCGCCAAGCTGATGCGCATGGAGCTCGGCCACTCCGCCGAGGATCTCGAGGGGGTGTGTTGCGAGCTGGTGGAGCGCAACCGACACCGCGCCTGCTATCTGCGCCCGGTGGCGCTCCGCGGTACCGGCGGCCTCGGCGTCGACGGTCGGCACCTGCCGGTCACCACCGCGATCTTCTCCATGGAGTGGGGGGCCTACCTCGGGGACGAGGCGCTCGAGAACGGCGTCGACGCCGCGGTCAGCTCCTGGCGACGATTCGGCGCCGGCACCATGGCGCCGCTCGGCAAGATCGGCGGCCAGTACGTGAACAACCAATTCGTCTCCGCCGAGGCCCACATCAACGGCTACGAAGAAGGCATCGTGCTCGACGCCCAGGGCTTTGTCAGCGAAGGCGGCGGCGAAAACCTCTTCTTAGTCCGCGAGGGTCGGATTCTGACCCCCGCCCTGAGTAGCTCGATCCTCGCCGGCATCACCCGCCACACCGTGCTGCAGCTGGCCCGGGACCGCGGCATCGAGGTCCAGGAGACCGTGATCTCCCGCGACCTCCTCTACCTCGCCGACGAGGTGTTCATGACCGGCACCGCCGCCGAGATCACGCCGGTGCGCTCCATCGACCGCATGCCGATCGGCGCCGGCCACCGGGGGCCGGTCACCGAGACCTTACAAAGCGATTTCTTCGCCCTCGTCAACGGCGCGGCCCCGGATCGGCACGGCTGGATGACACCGGCCATCCGAGCCGAGCTCCGGGCGGCGAGCTGAGCCCCGCTCCGCTTCACCTTTCAGAACGACGAACCAGGAAGGAAAGAGATGTCCAAAACCGGCGCGCAGCTGATTTGGGAGTGCTTGCAGATGGAAAGCGTCGAGGTGGTCTTCGGCTACCCCGGCGGGGCGATCCTGC
>JBCDKB010000647.1:0-4244 GCA_038747035.1 Acidobacteriota bacterium
CCGCGCCGGCCCCGGCGCAAAAGGAAGTGGTGACCTTTGAAGGCGGCGACCTGGGCTTGCCGTTTAGCCCCGCCGTCTGGGGCGGCGACGTGCTCTACCTTTCCGGCGCCCTGGGCAACAAACCCGGCACCACCGAGATCACCGGCGACGCCGCCGCCCAAACCGAGCAGGCGATCGCCAACCTCAGAGCCGCCGCCGAAGCGGCCGGCGTCGACCTTGATCAGGCCGTGTCGATGGACCTATACCTCACGGATCGCGGTGACTTCAAGGCCGTCTCTGAGGCCCTGGCCAAAGCCGGCCTCGGCGGCGAGATCGCCCCGGCCCGGGCGACCCTCGAAACGGACCTCGCGCTGCGCGAAGCCAAAGTCGAGATCGGCATGGTGGCCGTCCGCAAAGGTGTGGCCGTTAAGGCCGTGACCCCGATGCGCTGGCCCACCCGCCCCGGCTTCAACTGGGGCGTGATGGCCGGCGACAACCTCTATATCGCCGGCATGCTGGCCTACGATCCGGCGCTCAACGTCTTCCACCACGGCGACGCCGGCGTGCAGACCCGCCGCGCCCTCGACAATGTCGGCGCGGTGCTCAAGGCCGCCGAGCTCACCTTCCAAGATGTCGTGCGCTGCCGCGTCTTCCTCGCCGACGCCCGCGACTACACCCTGATGAATGAAGCCTACGGTCAGTATTTCAAGGACGCGCCGCCGGCCCGCGCCACCGTGCGGGCGAAGCTGCTTCCGACCCACGCGCGGGTCGAGATCCAGTGCCAAGCGGTGCGCGGCGGGGATCGTAAAGTGGTCCGCGCCGACGGCGAGAAGCCGAGCGGTCGCCCCTTCTCCCCCGCCGTGGAAGCGGGCGGCACCCTCTACGTCGCGGGCATGGTCGGCCGCGGCGCCGACGGATATCCCGCCGGCGTGGAAGCCCAGACCGAGGTCACCCTCGACCGGCTCGAAAAGAGCCTCAAGGCGGCCGGTCTCGGCTTCGGGGACGTCGTGAGCGCCACGGTCTATCTCACCGACATCCGACACTACGGCGCGATGAATGAGATCTATGCCAAGCGGGTCGGCACGCCGGCTCCCGCGCGGGCCACCGTCGGCACCGCGCTGATGAGCCCGGAGGCTTTGGTGGAGATCCAGATGACCGCCGTCCGCCCGAAAGCAGCCGAGAAGAACTGAGCCGGCGAGGGTCCATCGGCCGGCGGCGGCGCTCGACAAAGGATGCGAGTGAGGCGCGCCGGCCCCCAGGTCCTAGCCGGCCGGCGCCTCCACGACAAAGTCGACCCTGAAAATGCCTTCGAGCGGGTCTTGCCAGGCCGTCTCCTGATCGTCGACGATTCTGAGCTGCAGACTCTCCCCTTCGCCCGCATAGACCGCCCGCATCGAAGGCGGTAGATCCGGGAGCACGTCGCCGGCGTGCGAACGGCCATTTGAGGCCGTGAGCCCGATCACGTGCAGCTGCTTCCGGGAGTGGAAAGCGCGCATCGCCTCGAGCTGCTGCTCAAAATTTTCCGGCGTCCGTTTCTCGATGAGCAAACGCGCCGCATCCATGCTCGTGCCGTCCCCGATCATCGCCCAATAGCGACCGAGCGGCGCGTTATCCGGAATCTCAACGTCGATTTGTACCCGGGTCCGCTCGCCGCGCTGGGGCTGGAGATCGATCCACACCGGCACCTTCTCCCCCGGCACCACCCGGGTCTTGGGCGCCCGGGCCCCGAGCAGCTTGGTTAGGCGCGGCTTGGCGTATTGGTGCAGGTTCACCTCCATGCCGGTGATCGGCGTCGGATTCTCTTCGTTGAGCTCGAGAAAAGCGGCGATCGTCAGCAGGTAGACCACCGCGTTCATCGACGA
Source organism: Acidobacteriota bacterium (assembly GCA_038747035.1). Classification (GTDB taxonomy): domain Bacteria; phylum Acidobacteriota; class Thermoanaerobaculia; order Multivoradales; family J023; genus JAUIJL01. Next base: position 1,842 of record JBCDKB010000647.1, read on the forward strand.
CTGGCTGCCGTCGAAGCTCTGGGCCAGCACGAGGTCGTCATATCCGTCCAGGCTGAGGCGCGCTTCGAGGTCGAGGCCGAGGAAACCCGTCGAATAGCTGCCCGAGTTCAGCGCTCCGAGTACGCCGACGGCGGTCAGCGTCGGCTTGAACATCGAGGAATCGGCGAGCTCCAGTTCGTAATTTCGCTCCGAGAGGCCGCGCAACTCCACCCGCATCGGCACCAGCCCGGGTTGCGCGCCGATCACGCCGTGGGCGCCCGGCTCGCGGTCCTGGTCAAAGACGCCGATCAGCGGCCCGGCGTTCGACAGCTTGAAAGAGCTCGAGCGGCTCGGGATCGTCGTAATCACGTCCGACCGGGCCATCGGCAACCGGATCGGGCCGAGGGAGTACACGGGGTGGCCGAAAGCGACGATCGAGTCTCCGACCCGATCCGTGATCGTGCCGTGGGCGGCCAAGGACAGATCCCCCTGGACAAGCACCAGCGCCACCGCGTCGCCGGGTCCTAAGTCCGAAGCGTCGGCGAGCTCCCCTGACTTCGACCCGCCGGCCGACATCCCGCCGCCGGCGAGCGGCGCCAGCGCTCCGAGGCGGGCACCGAGCAGCTCGCGGGAAGCGCCGGCGAATCCACCGGCCGTCCACGACAAGGCCGAGCGGGCGCCTTCCGGACCCTGCGGTCCAACCAGGAGCCCCAGGTGACGCTCGAGAAGATGTGGCACGGACTCGAGGCCCTGACCCGCGGGTTCGATCGAACCGACGGCGGCGGAGCGAAGATCGTCGAAGCTCGGAACCAAGTCCCGCGGCAACCGACGTTGCGCCCCCTGGGCGACCCGGGCCAACGTCGGATTCCCGGGGCCGTTCGCGACCCGGTTCTCCCTCTCCGTGCTGCCGATCCCCAATCCCCCCGCCGCCGTGGCGAGGGCGCGCATGGAATCGATCGGGGTGATGCCCGCGATGGGATCGAGTCCGAAGCTGAAGCTAAAAGCGACGGCGCCGATCAGTTTCCCATCAATGAAAACCGGCGATCCGCTCATCCCCTGCATCACGCCGCTCCGCTCCAGCCCCTTCCCGGAGAGACGGGTCAAGATGTGGGTGATCTCCGGACTCGCCCCCTGCCAGAGGCCGATCACCTCGACGTCGAATCGCTCCCGCTCTTGGCCGGCGAAAACCGAAATGCCATAGCCCTTCTGACCGCGTTCCAAGAGGTGGGGGGCCAGGGTTTCAAGCGGCAGCTGGCCGACGTCGACCCCGGGGAGCAAGGCGGCGAGCTCCCGATCAAGACCGATCGAATCCGGCATCTCAGGCACGCCCAGCGTCGCCGGATCCGCCGAACCCGAGACGTCGTCGGCGACGGCGGGGATCGATAAGAGCAGGCCGAATAGGGTGAGGAGTGCTGCGGAAGTCGCCGATGGTCGGCTTTTCGAGGTGGCCAGCTCGGCGGCGAAAGGAATCAAGCGCATGCAATCGGTCCTATGGTCGGTACGTCCCCGGTCTGGCGATCAAGGTTCCGGGGCCTTGGCCCGCAACGGCGGCAGCTGGTCTTCGGGAATTCGCCCCGGCCGAATCACCCGCCAGCCGTCTGGTTCAGGAGCGGCGAGGGTCGACGGCGGCCCCCCGGGTAGAACGCCCCCGTCCACGAGGGTCACCGGCACGGCGCTGCCGCGGAGCCACCGCGCAAGCTCCTCGGGTTCGAGGAGCGGCGGGTCGCCGGCCGCGTTAGCGCTCGTCGCCGTCAGCGGCGAGCCTAAGCCCGAGAGTAAGTCGCGCAGCCCGCCATGGGCCGGAACGCGTACCGCCAGGGTCGCGCCGTCGGCGGCCGCCGGCCACGCCAGCTCGGGGGCAAATGGCACGACCGCCGAGAAGGCACCGGGCCAGAGACTGGACGCCGCGACGACCGCCGGAGAGCCGGTGTCAATCCCGAGCATCCCCAGCTGATCGAGATCCGCGGCGACCACCGGCAGCGGTTTGCCCCGGTCCCGGGTCTTAAGACGATAAATGGCCTCCACGCCCCCTGCGTGGCGCGGGTCGCACGCCAAGCCGTAGCTCGATTCGGTCGGAATCGCCAGCACGCCGCCGACGTCGACGAGCGTGCGCAGCGCATCGAGCGGGTCGCCGGGCCGCCACAGGCGAACCACCGGCATCAGGCCGCCCCGGAGATCAGCTCGCGGGCGTGGTCGAGGGAGAGGTCCGTCACTTCACTGCCGGCGAGCATCCGGGCCACTTCGTGGACCCGTCCCTCGTCCGACAGGCGCTCGACTTGCGTGCGCGTCCGTCCCTCGCTGACGTCTTTACGGACCCTCAGGTGCTGATCCGCCTGCGACGCCACCTGGGGCAGGTGGGTCACCGCCAGAATCTGACCGCCGCGGGCCAGATTCCGCAATTTGCCCCCGAGCACGGCGGCTTCG
>JBCDKB010000648.1:0-4222 GCA_038747035.1 Acidobacteriota bacterium
AACCAAGACCTTGAAGGCCTGGCGGTGGGGGAGTCCGGGGCCGACCGTCGTGCTGATCCACGGCTGGGGCGGTCGGGGCCTGCAGCTCGGCGCCTTCGCCGAACCGCTGGTGGACGCTGGCTTTCGCGTTGTGGCCATCGATCTGCCCGCCCACGGTTCCTCCTCCGGCGAGTCGACCTCCTTGCCAGAGGCGGCGGCGGCCCTGCGGTGGGTGCTTGACCGCGCTCAGAGGGAACCCGGAGGGCTAGCCGGCGTCGTTGCCCATTCCTTCGGTTGCGCGGTGATCTCCGCCGCCATCGCGGCGAGCATGGAGCCTCCGCAACGGACAGTGTTCCTTGCGCCCCCCAGCGACCTCAACGCGGTGATCGAGCGATTCGGAGAGCTGACGGGGTTTGGCCCGGCGGTGATGGAGCGAATGCGAAGGGATCTCGCCTCGCGGTTTCGTTTCGACTGGGGCCAAGTCCAGCCCTATCGCGTCGCGGCCCAATTGACGTCGCCACTGCTGGTGATTCACGACGTCGACGACACCGAGACGCCGTGGACCGCTGGTCGGCAGCTGGCCGAATCGAGCCCGTCCGGGCGCTTCCAACTGACCCACGGTTTGGGGCATTTCCGGCTGCTGCGGTCGCCTGAAGTCGTCGGCCAGGCCGTTCGATTCTTCAACGGCGAGGAAGAATTCTTTGAACCTCAAAAAAGGACCGACCTTTAATGCCCCTCCCGATGCTCTACCTCGCCGTCGCTTGGGTCGCGGTGGCCGGTCCGGATCCGGCGCCGCCGCCTTGGCAGCCCCCGCCTCAGCTCGTCGCGGCCGTCAAAGCACAGATCCCCCCGCAGTCATCCTCGATGGACCGCATGCGGTGGCTGCACCACTTCCTCGTGTCCCCGGAGGGTTTGGGGGTCGTAGCCGCTGACCAGATCTCGGAGACGAGCGAATCCGTCTGGAGAACCCGACGGGCGGATTGCGTTGGTTTCGCCTACCTCCTGGGGGGAATAGCCCGCGAGCTCGGTCTCCCGGTCTCCTTCGGCCTGGAGTCCCCCGGAGACGTTGAGCCGACCGCTTCTTCCGGCCCATTCCAGGTCCGCGAAGCCCATATCGTGCTCATCTTCATGGGATCGAGGGACGGGCCGTGGCTGGTTGACCACGAGGGCTTTAGGCCGTGGAGTCCGGAGACTCGCAGGCTCGATGATCGGGAAGCGGCCGCCTTGCTGTGGGCCAATCGCGGTGCCCGAGCTCTTCTCGCCGGACGGTGCAAAGACGCTTTGCAGCTGACGACCACAGCCAGCCTGCTGGCCCCGCGAATCGAGGCGATTCAAAGGAACCAAGAGGTCGCCCAAAGCCGGTGCGCCTTGGAGGCTTCACGGGGCGTGGACGCGGCCTGGAACGGGCGCCGAGTCGATTGACGAAGACCTTTGAATATGGGGGCTTACTTGCGACAGCGTGTTGTGCTATGTTGCCGAAATACTGAGCCAATTTGCGGGCGCAGCGTCCGCTTTCGCCTTCCGCCTATGTGCCTAGCAAGGAGACCCCCCATGATCCGTCGCTCACAAATTCTCATCATCGCCTGTGCAGCTGTCGCGCTCGTCGGCGTCCCCGCCTTCGCCCAGCAGACGCTCTTCTCCCAGGCGGATCCGGTCGGCCAGGGCCCGATGGGTGGTCCCTACGTCCCCCCGGGTGAGCTCTTCGACAACGAGCAGAATAACTTCACCACCTCCGTCGCGTCCCAGGACGCCCCCGACGGCGGCCCGATCGCCCGCATCGCCGACGATTTTTCGATCGACGGCACCGGCTGCGACAGCGGCGTCTTCGACATCTCCGGCATCCGCATCCAGATGACCCAGGCCATTGCGGTTCCGCAGGCCTTCGCCGTCGAGGTCTTTGACGACAACGGCAGCGGTACCGCTCCCGCCAGCGGCATCAACCCGATCGGAGCCGGCGCCGAAGCCAGCCAGGTCAATCTCGGCTCCTTCAACATGACCCTCGACCTCTTCGAGGCCGCGACCTCCACCCCGGGACTGCAGCTCAACGCGGACACCACCTACTGGGTTTCCGGTTACGGTTCCGACGCGGCCGCTAACGGAGGCGGCTTCAACAACTTCTCCGCGGCCTCCAACGGCGCCGCAGGTACCACCCCGAACGGTCAGATCATCGCCCCGAATAGCGGCGTCGCCGACTGGGCTCCGGTCGAGTCGGTCATCGGCGGTCCTCCGCTCGCTTTCTCGTTCGCCATCGACGGTGAGTGCGCTGTGCTTTCCACGCCGTTCGACCCGAATATCCCGACCCTTTCCCCGGTCGGCATCGGCCTGATGGCTGGCGTCCTCGCGATCCTCGCGGTCTTCGTGATCGCCCGCCGTCGCGCCTGATCATCGCCCCTCACGCCACGCGTGAAAAAGCCGGTGTATCTCCTTTGGAGGTGCGCCGGCTTTTTTGTGTTTGCCCTTGTCCAGCCTCCGCGCCGGACGCATCTCTTCGCGTCGAGGCTTTCCCTGCCGACTGTCGATGTCCTTAGCTATGCCTAGCGCCCTGCCCTACCGAGAGACTCCGACCACGATTCCGGCGGTTGACGGATTCCCGCTGGCGTCGACCGTCTTCGAGCCGACCGGGCGCGGGCTTGACCGTCCGTCGGTGGTGCAGATTCACCCGGCGACAGCCGTCGAGCGCGGAATCTACGTCAAGTATGCGCGATACCTGGCTCAACACGGTTTTACGGTCATCACCTTCGACTACCGGGGGACCGGCGAGTCGCTACGCCAGCCGATCCGGGCCTTCAAAGGACGCATGCGCGAATGGGGAGAGCTGGACATCGAAGGCGTGCTGCGTTTTATTGCGGATAGATTCCCTGGGCACCGCCACCTCTGCGTCGCTCACTCCGTGGGTGGTCAGGTGCTAGGGCTCGCGCCGAGCGTCGGACGTCTCGACGCGGTCTGGGCCGTGGCGACCCAGTGGGGCACGTGGAAACTCTGGCCGGCGCCTCGCCGCTACTTCTACAAGGTCCTATTCCACGGCGTGGCCCCGGCCATGGTCGGTGTCTTCGGATATTTCCCCGGCCGATGGCTCGGCATGGGCGACCTCCCCGGTTCGATAGGGATGGACTGGATGCGCTGGTGCCGCAGCGCTTTCTACATCCAGGATGATTCGGGGCAGCCGCTCCGGCCCCACTTCCACGAGCTCACCGCCCGGGTTCGCTGGAACGGCTTCGCCGACGATCCGCAGTTCGGACCGCCGAAGGCCGTGGCCCACATGCCGACGCTCTATCCGAACGCCAGGAACGAAGTCCGCATCATCCACCCCGACGAGTCTGGGCATCCTGCGATCGGGCACTTCGGATTCTTCCGTTCCCGATTCGAGAGCACCCTCTGGTCGGCGAGCGTTGATTGGCTCCTCGCCGAAGAGACGTCCCCGGCCCCTTCTGCCGCCCTTGACCTTGCGCTCCCGATAGTCACGGGGTAACTTGTCGCTACCCCCACCAGAGAGGACAATATGACGAATCCCGATCCCCAAGCCCCTTCGAATTACATCGAGAAAGTCAGCCTGATCACCGGCGAGGTGCTCGACGACGACATCGCACCGGAACAGCTGCTCGTCAGCCACCACCGGGACTACCATCCCGCCGATGTGCAGGCGCGTCGCTTTATGTCGCGGCTGCTGGATTCCACCGGGGATGAAGACAAAGTCCGCGGTCGGATGCGGGAGATCCGCGAGCTTGGCCACAAGGTCTCCAGTCGGATCGGCAAGATCGTCAATAAAGACAAAGAGGTGGTGTCGAAGACGCTCTTCGGTTTGAAGAAGAAGGAGTACTACTTCCGCTTCAAGCGCCACCACCAAGACGCGGAGTCAATTGATCGCCGGATGGTGGAGCTCAAGGGTCGCGCCCTCATGCAGCAGGTGGCCGCCCGGGACTTGGAAGGGCTCAACCTGCGGGTGCTCTTGACCGGCGGCACGGGATTCGTCGGTCAGGAAGTCATGTGGCAAGCCGCCCACGACCCGGATATTGCCGAAATGGTCGTGGTCATTCGCCCGAAGGTGATCAAAGACCGCAAGACCGGCGAAGTCCTTGAGACCCTCACCCCCGCCCCCCGCGGCCGGCGGTTCCACGAACGGCGCGGGAGCCCCGACCCGGGGGCGGCCACGAAGTTCCGATACACCGCCGGCGATATCGAAGAAGAGCGATTCGGCGTGAGCGATGAAAACTATGAAGAGCTCGGCCGGACGATCACCCACTTC
>JBCDKB010000649.1:0-4215 GCA_038747035.1 Acidobacteriota bacterium
GGCGAGCAAGTCGCCATCGACCTACTCCGCGACTACAGCTACACGACCGCCGAGGTAACAGACGGCTTCGAGCTGACCCGATTCAACGGCCAGCGGATCCTGATCAACGACGGCGAAGTCTTCGAGGCCTAGGACGACCGACTATTCCGCCCCCCGGGGGTGGGGCGGCGCGCCGACGCGCCGCCCCTGCTCCAAACCCGCCCGCCCCAAGGCGTGAGGTCACGCCGGGGGTCGAAGAGCCAGCCCCGCGGAGGTGAGGATCGCCGCGAGAAGGGCCAGGCCCATGGTGCTGGCGGTGGGCACGTCGGTCACTTGCGATCCCCGACAAGGTCCGTGGCAGATCGCGAGGCTTCGAGACCAGTGGGCGATCGAGAACTCGGAGGCCACCACCGACGCATCGCCCGTCTCGAGGTCTAAGGAGTACAGCGTAATCGGCAGCGTCGACACCAAGTTGACGCCCTGGATATAGAGAATGTCGTTGAAGCCGTCCATGGAGATCGGAAACTCCGCAGGGCTGATCGGCGATTCCGCGAGCGGAGTGACAGCCCCGGACTCGGGGTCGAATGCCACCAGCTGATCGGTGCCTTCACCCAGGCTCACGCTGAGGATCAGCTGCTCGCCGACAAACGCGATGCCGGCGACCCCGTGGTCCAAGGAAGCCCTCAGGGTCGCCTCGCCGGTGTCGAGGGACACGGTGAAAAGGCGAGGCCCTTCCGCATCGGCGGAGAGCCACAGCTCGCCGGCCGGCGACATGGCAAGATCGACCTCCGGCCCTAGGGGTACGGCCCCCAACGGACCGACCTCGGACGCGCGGCCGGTGGTCGGATCGAGGCGGAAGAGACTTGCTCCGTTAACGGCCCACAGTCGACCCGTCGAGTCGAATTGCAGCGCCAGCAGGCCAGCCACGGTGTCCCCCACCGCATCCCTCTCGCGGGTCTCCAGATCCATGCGGAGGAGACTGGACCCTTGACTGCGATTCTCGACGTAGAAGGCGAAGGGTTCAGCCGTGGCCCCGCCGGCGAGCGCCAGGCCGAAGACTGAAACCCAGAGGGCACGTCGAAAGGACCGCAGCGGGCGGACTGCGGGGGGAAGAAGGAAGGGCATCGTTTGACCTCGCGTGCCGCGGGGAAGTTGAAGACCCCCCGGGCGACTTCACGTCGACCGGGGAAATCGGCGGCGCCCCTTCACGCGAGAAATCAGCGCGCCCGGGATCAGCACTCCCATCCGGCGAAGCTCCGGCGGCGGAGGGACGCGCCGCCGGAAAACCCGCCGAGTCTCACTTCATGCCCAAGCGGTGGTGCAGGAAGTCCAGGGTCCGGCGCCACGAGTCGGCGTCCGCTTCCGCGTTGTAGGCCAGTGGCAAACCGAATTTCTCGCCCTTCGCCGTCGCGCCAGGCACCGTGAAGCTGTGCTGGACCTCGGGATAGCTGGTGACGTTCACCTCCACCTGGGCCTCGAACATCGCGGCGACAAACGCCGAAAGCTGCTCGCCCGGAATCATCGGATCCGCGCCGCCGGTGAAGACGAGCATCGAGGCGAGAGAGGCCCCCTCATCGGCCGTCGCTTGGGTGGCCAGCTGGGGCGTGCCGTGGAAGCTCACGACGGCGTCGACGTCGGCGCCGCGACGACCCATATAAAGGGCCAGCCCGCCGCCGAGGCAATAGCCGATGGCTGCGGTGTGCTCCGCATCAACAGTCGCGTGGCCGGTGAGCACCTTGAGGCCCGCCTCAAAGCGCTGCTCCGCCATCGGTAAATCTCCGATCAGCGCCATCGCGAACTTCTGCGCGTCTTCCGGGTGCTCGGCTTTCTGACCGACGCCGTACATGTCGAGCGCAAAGGCCGTGAAACCGGCCGCGGCGAGCTGCTTGGCGCGCTTCTGGGCGTACTCGTCGTGGCCCCACCACTCGTGGATCACCAAGACGCCGGGGCGCTTGCCTTTGACGGAATCGTCCCACGCGATCAGGCCGCGGAGCTCGGTTTCGCCGACTTTGTAGTCGATGGTCTCCGTCTTGACCTCAGCCAGGAGAGGCGAGGCGACGCACACCGCAAGGGCGACCAGAGCCAGGAAGAGGATAGGGGTGGTTCGTCGATGCTTGATACTTGCAGACATGGTGCTTTCTCCTCGGGTTGTGACGCGGGATCCTGCCTCGGGGCGTCCCGGCGCCTGATGGGGAAAGTCTAAAGGCTGATACCCCCGGGACTTCGCCTCAATCCGTCACTCTTTCGCCGAATCCGCCGGATTCGCCGGATCCACTGAACTCACCAGGGCTCTCCGCGACGCCCTCCGCAGGCACCGGTAGCCGCGTCTGGCGCAACGTCGAGGGGGTCATGCCGAAGCGCCGCTTGAAGCGCTCGCCGAACCGGCTCTGGGACCGATAGCCGACCGCATCGGCGATGCGGCCGATCGCCATCGACGACTCCTGGACCAGGGTCAAGCCGACCATCAGCCGAACTTCTTCCAGCAGGTTGCGAAAGCCTTGCCCTTCGCCTTGGAGGTGCCGTCTCAGGGTCGACTCGCTGACCCCGAGCTTGGCGCCGACTTCGTCGATGCGCCAAGGGTGGGCGGGGTCGAGCTCGAAGAGCTCCGTCACGCGCCGGCGCCAGGAGGCGTGGGCGGCGGTCAGCAGGTGCCCCGCGAGCTCAGCCCGGGCCAGCAGCCAAAGCAACTCAACCCGCCGGTGGCGGGCCACCTCGTCGTCTAGGCGGCGGCGGCTGCTCCACGCGATCCACTGGCCGAGGGCCTCGAGAAACGCCGCGGGCGCCGGCGCGTGCCAGCGGCCGGCCGCCGCGTCAACCACCATCCGCGGGCCGTAGAGCTGCCGGAAAAGCTCCACCACATCGGCGCCAAATCGAATCGCCAGGCCCCGGTACTCCACGCCGGAAGACCTCGGATAGTTGCCGAGCCAAAACGACAGGCCCGCCGGCACCAGCAGCATTTCGCCGTCGGTCGCCGTCCAGCTCCGACTCGACGTCGCCAGCTGCTTGCGCCCCCGCAAAACCAGCAGCACGCACGCCTCGTTGACGCGAATGTCACGGATTTCCTGCGGCCTCGAGCACCGGTAGAGGCCGAGCCCTTGACCGATCGCAGCGGTCTGCCGCTCGCCCCCGGCGTTTCTTTCCAGGGCCTCCGCGGCTTCGAGGATCTCTTCGAGCGTCGACGACATCGCCCCGAACTATAGCGAAGCGCCGTGGGCGCGCGGGCCTCCCCGGTCTGGACTCGGCGCGGCGACGGCGGTGGCCCGCCGCATTGAACGCTTGAACACCCACATCCGATGCGCTAGCGTCGAGCCATGATCAATATGCACATTGCCATGCATCGATTGATAAGTGGACGATCAACCCTGATCTTCCCGGCTCTTGCGATGCTGCTGCTGGCGGCGCTCCCGGCGTCGGCCGCCACATTTTGGGTCGCGACCGACGGCAGCGACGCCGTGGGCGACGGCTCGGAATCCGAGCCCTGGGCCACGATCGAGCACGCGGTCGACACCGTGCCGGACGGCAGCGAAGTCGTTGTCGAGGCCGGCACCTACAGCGGCCGAATCCGCCTCGATCGGTCATTTGACCAAGGCGTTGTGGTGCGCTCCCTCGTGCCCTATCGGGCGCAGCTCCGGCATTCAGCGGCCGTCGTGACGATCTACCGGGGCCAAGGCATCACCCTCGAAGGCTTCGACATCGCCCACAGCGGCCCCGGCGCCGGCGGGCTGGTGATCCAGATCCAGGACTTGATCGGCAATCCCGGTCCGTCGGACGGCGGCGTCTCGCGCATCACGGTGCGCAACAACGTCATCCACGACAGCTGGAATAACGACCTGCTCAAGATCAATAACGGCGCCACCGACGTGCTCGTTGAAGGCAATATGTTCTACAACCAGGAAGGCAGTGACGAACATATCGACATCAACAGCGTCCAGGGCGTAGTGGTCCGCGACAACGTGTTCTTCAACGACTTTGAAGGCAGCGGCCGCGTGAACGGCAACGACACGTCGAGCTTTATCGTGATCAAGGACTCGAATGGAAACTCCGACGAGTTCACCGGCTCCCTCGATATCGACGTGCACCGCAACGTTTTCCTCGGCTGGCAAGGGTCCACCGGCTCCAATTTCGTGCTGATCGGAGAAGACGGCAACGCTTTCTTCGAAGCCCAGCGCGTCAGTGTCGAGAACAATCTGATGCTCGGCCATTCCCCGGAAACGATGCGCGCCGCCTTCGGCGTCA
>JBCDKB010000650.1:0-4190 GCA_038747035.1 Acidobacteriota bacterium
GGCGGCGCGCAAGGGCGGCGGCGGCGGTGGCCGCGGCGGCGGCGGCCGTCGGGGGGCCCGAGAACGCGGCCGGAGGGGACGCTAGTGCCCCTGACGCCGATGCCTACGACGTATTCCAGCTCTTTTCCGTACACGACTCACTGGAGCGTGTACCCATGCGCGGTTCACGACGCCGCCCACGAGGACTTCGAGGAGAAGTAGATGTCCGTAAGACGAAAGGCCCACCCACTGATCGGCGCGCTCGCCGTGGCGCTTTGCCTGCTGATGGCCGGCTGCGCGAGCCAAGGCGTTTATCGCCAGGCGCAGATGGCCGAGCAGCAAGGCAACTGGGACGAGGCCGTGCTCAAGTATCTCGAAGCGGTCCGTCAGAACCCGGAAAATATCGCCTACCGGGCGGCCCTCATGCGGGCCAAAGTGCAGGCCGCCCAAGAGCACGTGCGGCGCGGAAAGCGCTTCGTCGAAGCGGAGGTTTTCGAGCGGGCTCTGGTCGAGTATCGCCAGGCCATTGAGCTCGATCCGTCGAACCAATACGCCGAGGCCGAGCTCGAGCGGGTCGTGCGGGAGCTGCAGGCGCGGGCCGAAGGCGGAGAAGGCATCCGCTCCATCGCCGAGATGAAGGAAGGCGTCGAGGGTGAGCGGCCGCAGCCCCCGATCCTGAACCCGCGCTCGAAAGAACCCATCGACCTCGTCTTCTCCAAGCCGGCGTCGGTGATGGATATCTACCGTGCGCTGGGCAAGGCCTTCGGCGTCAACGTCCTCTTCGACCCGAAGCTCAAGGACCAGGAGATCACGATCGAGCTGAAGGACGTGACCGCCCAAAGCGGCCTCGAGATCCTGATGCGCACCGTCAACCACTTCTACAAGGTGCTTGACGAGAGCTCGATCATCATCGCCGACGACACGCCGCAAAATCGTCGTAATTATGAAGATCAGGTCATCCAGACGTTCTTCCTCGACAACGCCGAGGTCAAGGATGTGATGACCATGGTGCGCAGTCTGATCGGCGCCAAACACGTGGCGTCGAATGAGCAGCTGAACGCCATCGTGCTCCGCGATACGGCGGACAAGGTGAAGGTCGCCGAGCAGATCATCGTTTCCAACGATAAGGCCAAGGCCGAGGTCGTGGTCGACGTGGAGCTGCTCGAGATCAACACCAGCTCCCTGCAGGATCTCGGCGTGTCGCTGACGTCGAACCAAATCGCCCTCAGCCTCGACGCCGACGGTGATTTCGGCAATAACGACATCATCCGCCTGTCGGACGTCGAGTTCTTGAACCAGAACAACTGGGGCATCACCCTGCCGGGCTTCGTCTTCGACTTCCTGAAGAGCAACGGTGACGCCCAGTCGCTGGCGCAACCGAAGCTGCGCATCACCGAGGGTGAAAAGGCGTCGCTGGTGATCGGCGACCGCGTGCCGATCCCGACCACCACCTTCAACACCTCGAATACGGTCGGCGGCAATATCGTGCCGGTGACGTCCTTCCAGTACCAGGAAGTGGGCATCAAGATCGATATCGAGCCCCGGGTCCACCACAACTCGGAAGTGACCTTGAAGTTGAAGGTCGAGATTTCGAGCCTGGCGGACTTCGTCACCGGATCCGGCGGCCAGCAGCAGCCGGTGATCGGGACGCGCACCATCGAGTCGTCGATTCGGCTGCGCGACGGTGAGACCAACTTCCTCGCCGGTCTGATCCGCAGTGAAGAGCAGCGTTCCGAGACCGGTATCCCGGGCCTCTCGGACATCCCGATCCTCGGCCGCCTCTTCTCGAATGTCTCCAACGACCAGCGCCGGACCGACATCGTGCTCACCTTGACGCCGCACGTGATCCGGCGCGCGTCGATCCAAGAGGCCGATCTGCTGCCGATCTGGGTGGGCACGGAGTCGAACATCACCTTCCGCGGTGGATCGCCGCGCGTCGAGTCCGACGTCAGCGGGCCGTTTGACGGCGACGCCGATGCTCGCGAGCGGGTGCGTGAACGTCTGCGCGAGCGCCTGCGGTCGCTGCCGCGCGGTCTGCAGAACGCCGAAGAGGGCGAAGAAGAAGGCGTGCCGGAAGGCGAGCCGGAGCCGCCGGCGGGCGTCGACCTGGCGCCGACCGGTTTCTCGGACCCTTTCAACAGCGGTGAAGGGGACGGCTGAGTCCGCAGATCCGTACACTCAGTAGAAGGGAGAGGGGCCGCGCCGAGCGGCCCCGCGCTTCTCAAGGCGCTCTTCTCCCTTGTGCCCGGTCCTGTGGGCCCCGGTCCTTTGCCCCCGCACTCCACCCCTACCAAGACCTTCGTCGCGCCGGTTCTAAACCATGATTCGAGCCTTTCGCACCAAATACCGCGGCTATAGCCTGACCGAGCTCATGGTGGTCTGCACCCTGCTCTCGATCCTGTCGCTGGCGGTCTTTCCGGTCGCCCGATTCACCGTCAGGCGTCAGAAGGAAATGGAGCTGCGTCGGGTGCTGCGGATGATGCGCCAGGCGGTCGATGACTACAAGCGCTTCAGCGACGCCGGTTTGATCCCCGTGGAGCTCGGCACCGAGGGATACCCGTCGGAGTTCGAAGACCTGGTGGAGGGCGTCGAGCTGGTGGGTACCATCGATAAGAAGCAGCGCTTTCTGCGGCGGATCCCGATCGACCCGATGACCGGCGACACCGAATGGGGTCTACGCAGCGTCCAGGACGACTTCGATTCGTCGTCGTGGGGCGGCGAAAATATCTACGATGTCTACTCACTGAGCACGGCCACAGGCCTGAATGGAGTTCCCTATGAGGAATGGTGAGCTCAGGAAAAAGCGAAAGCTGACCGAGAACGGTCGCGCCTTTACCCTCCTCGAGCTGATCGTAGTGGTGGCGGTGGTCGGGATTCTGGCGGCTATCGCCATGCCGAACCTGATCAATACGCCGCGCCGCGCCAAAGAAGCGGTGCTGAAGACGAATTTGCGCACGGTCCGCGAGGTCATCGACCAGCACTTCGGCGATAAGGGCGCCTACCCGCCGACCCTCGAGGCCCTGGTGGAAGAAGGCTACCTGCGCGACGTGCCGACAGACCCGATGACCGGTGAAGCCACCTGGGGTGAGGTTTTCGACACCGACCTCCAGGACGACGGCGTCGATCCCGTGGAGAGCGATTTCACGGAAGGCGGCGAGGGCGGCCCCGGCATCATCGACATCTTCTCTCTCTCGCCCGACAGCTCGCTCGACGGCGAGTTTTACGGCGACTGGTGAGCTGAGCCGTGGATCGCCCCGACGCTTCGACCCCTGAGCGGAGGCCTGAGGCGCCCGACGAGAAGTCCGCGGGCGCGAGCCGCTGGACACAGCGGGCCTATAACCTCGTGGTGCTGACCGTCGCGGTGACCTTGCTCAACGTCTGGATCGCGTCGGTCCTGCCGCTGTGGAGCGGCCAGATCCAGCGTGACAAAGAGGCCGAGCTGATCTTTCGCGGCTTGCAATATGCCGAGGCCATCCGTCTGTTTCAGCTGCGCAACAATCGCCTGCCGACCAAGCTCGAAGAGCTGATCGAAGTCGAGCCGCGGTCGATTCGCCAGCTCTATGAGAATCCGATGCGCGAAGACGGACGGTGGGGCCTGATTCCGATGGGCGTCAACGTCGGCGGTCCGGGGCAGCCGGTCCAGCAGGCGGGCGCTCCGAACGCCCAAGGCCAGAACCTCAATCAGGGCGGCAACGGCCTCGACGAGGATCCTTTCGCCGCCGAAGGGGATGACGAAGACGGCGCCAAGCCGGGCGTGATCCTGTCGGCGGACCCCGACGACACCTTCGCCCCCCCGTCGACCGTGCCTATCCGCGGTGTTTACCACCCGGAGGGCAAGGACTCGATCCGCACGTTCATGAATAAGAGCAACCTCCGGGAGTGGCAGTTCACCGCGGATATTTACGCGACGATGAAGCAGGGTTCGCCGGCGAACCCCGCCCTGGTGACGCCTTTCCTCGCCGCTGAGATCGGACGTCCGTGGCCCCCCGGCGTGGTGCCGCAGATTCCGCAGCCGAGCGCCCAGCCCCAGCAGCAGCAGCGGGCCCAAGGCGGCAACCTCGCCGGACAGGCGCCCGACGGTAGCGGCCACATGCAGCCCCGCGGCGCGAACCAGCAGGGTCAGCAAGGCGCCGGTCAGCAAGGTGCCGGTCAGCCCGGCGCCACCGGCGGAGGGGCGGCCGCGGGCGGCGCCACCGGCGCCCCGCGTCCGA
>JBCDKB010000651.1:0-4167 GCA_038747035.1 Acidobacteriota bacterium
CCCACCCGCGGGCCCCGTGTTTCCTCGACCCGCTGGGCGCCGCCCACTGGCGGGTGTTTCCGCTCGCCGGCGCGCGTCCGTTGGGCCGGCTCTGGGTCACCGCCGGCGCCGGCGGGCGGCGGCTGGCGCCGCATAAATCCGAAGCCATCGAGCAGCTCTGCCGGGACGCCGCCTTTGACCTGGAGCGGGCCCGCGCCCACCGCGTCGACGAGCGCTTTGCGGCGCGGCTGCGGCGGATCACGGAGACGGAGCTGTCGATTCGCCTCGCCGCGGCGAGTCTCGACCTCGTCGCCGAAGCGCGCGCCGCCTTGGTGTGCGGCGTGCAGGGCGAGCAGCTGCGGTTGATCGAAGTGCGGGCCGAGGACCGGCGGCAAGAGCCGTACCTCTACCAGCTGGTGCCCTATACCGGGTCCCATCTCCACGCGGTGGCCGCTTCCGACGGGGCCGCGCTGGTCGACGGCGAGCGGTGGCGGCGGTACTCGGAGGCGGAGACGCTGGCGCCCCTGTGGAAGCAATTCCAGCCTTCGTCCGTGGAAACGGTGCCCATCGAGTCGGCCCACCGGCTCTTCGGCGGCCTGACGCTTTTCTACGAGGATCGCCCGCCGGAGGCCGCCCGCGCGGCCCTCGACCGACTCGCCCAGGGGGCGGCCGGCGCCTTTGACCGCGTGCGCCCGGAGCGCCGCCACGCGTCGAGCCTGCTCTATCTTCAGGAGCTGTTGCGCTCGTCGCGCGGCGGTCTCGAGAGCGTGCTGCGCACGGTGGTCGAGGAGGTGGTGACCTTTATGGGCGCCGACGCCGGCGTCTTGGCGCTGATCGACGCCGAGACCGGCGGTCTACTGCTGGCGGAGCACAGCGGCTACACGACCGACGCCGTGGTGCCGGAGTCGGTGTCTTTGGACGAGCCGCGGAGCCGGTCGATCCTGGCCCACGTCGTGCGCACCGGCGAGCCTTATGTGGCGTCGGACACCGAACGCTCCAAGATCTACCTGCCGGTGGACTCGACGATCCGATCCGAGATCGCCGTGCCCCTGCGCCTGCACGGCGAGACCGTGGGCGTGGTTTTGGGGTCGAGCCGCAGCGCCGATTTCTTTCTCGACGAGGATGCGATCCGCTTCCAGGTCTTCGCCGACCAGGTGGCGGTGGCGGTCGACAACGCCCGCCTGCTCGACGAGCTCCGGCGCCGTCGAGCCCAGCGCCAACTCGGCCACCAGCGGCGCCACTACGGCTTCGATCCGTCCGTGCAGGCGGCGGATGTGGAGTACCACTTCGGCAACTTGGTGGGGGACCCGCGGGGCGCCATGGGCGAGGTCTTCCGCACCATCGAGCGGGTGGCGAACCGTGAGCAGGACATCGTGCTCATCCTCGGCGAAACCGGTACCGGCAAAGAGATGGTGGCCCACGCCCTGCACGCCGCCTCGCCGAGGACGGCCAAGCCGCTGGTGGCGACGAATTTCGCGGCCCTCGGCGGCGACCCGAATTTGGTCGAGAGCGAGCTCTTCGGCCACGAAAAGGGCGCCTTCACGGGGGCGGTCAGGCGCCGGCGCGGCTGTTTTGAGCGCGCCCACGAGTCGACGCTGCTGATCGACGAGCTGGGCGATATCGTGCCGTCGGCCCAGGTGAAGTTGCTGCGCGTCTTGGCGCGGAGCTCCCGGCGCGAGTTCCAGCGGCTGGGCGGCGAAGGGACGGTGAAGGCTGATGTGCGCGTGATCGCGGCGACCCACCGCGACCTGCGGGCTGAGGTCGCGGCGGGGCGCTTTCGAGAAGACCTCTACTATCGACTGTCGGCCTTGATGATCCGCATTCCGGCGCTCCGCGAGCGTCCGGAAGACATTCCGCTGCTCGTCAAACACTTCCTGCCTCGCCTCTCTTCCGGGGCGGCGGTGGGGGTGGAAAAAGGGGTCGTGGAGGCGCTCCAGGAATATGCCTTCCCGGGCAACGTGCGTCAGCTCGAGAGCGTCCTGCTGCGGGCTCTGGTCATGTACGGCGGCGGCGATCGGCTAAGCGCCGAAGACATCCGGCGTGCGCTCGAAGTCGAGCAGAGCCCGGGCGCCACGCTTTCGGGCGACCTCGCCCTGGAGTGCCCGCTGCCGCCGCCTTCGGATTGGTTTTGGGAGCACGTGCACGAGCCGTGGAAGGCCAGGCGCCTACCCGCTTCAACCATCCGACGCCTGCTCGAACGCAGCCTGGAGGAGACCGGGGGGTTCTACTCGCGGGTGGCGACTCGGCTCGGCGTCGCCCGCGAGGACTATCAGCGCTTTCTAGACTTTCTCAAACACGGCGGTTTGAAGGTCGATCATCGTCCCTATCGACGCGGCGGATAGCGTCAAAAAAAAGGCCCGAGACACTTTCGCATCTCGGGTAAACGTGTTGATGGTCTGCCAGCTGATCGGTCGGGAGCCCGAAAGCGCCCGATCAACCAACTGCTTACGATTATTAGCACGATAGATGCCAGCACGGAGAAGCGTGGCAAAACCTTGACATTCCCCACCCCGGCGGGCCCGGTTTCGGGAAGGCACGGAGAAATTCCCTGTTTTTTCGCCGGAGGCGGAGCAAAACTCAGAAATTTCGGTGCCGGAGATCCGGGGCGGTGACAAAAAACGGCCACCCCCGGACTCCCGACGCGCCCGCGGCGGCTATTCGTCGGTGGCCGCGGCGCCTTCGGTGCGGCCGTAGCGGAGCACGAGAAAGCCCAAGATGCCGGCGAGTCCAGAGCCCACGAGGATGCCGAGGCGATTGGCGGTGAGCAGCTCGGGCTGGGGAGAATGCTCAAAAGCCAAGGACCCGATGAAGAGGCTCATCGTGAAGCCGACGCCGCAGAGCGCGGCGACGCCGTAGAGGTGGGCCCAGGTCGCACCTTCCGGGCGTTTCGCCCAGCCGGCTTTGATCGCGATCCAGCAGAAGCTCAGGATGCCGACCTGCTTGCCGACGAGGAGGCCGAGGATGACGCCGAGGGTCACCGGATGGGCCAGGTCGCTGAGGCTCAGTCCGTCGAGGCTCACGCCCGCGTTGGCGAAAGCAAAGATCGGCAGGATGAGAAAGGACACCCACGTATGCAGGGCCTTCTCGAGGATGTAGGCCGGCGACGTCTTGCCTTCGTAGGGAATCGCGAAGGCGAGGGCGACGCCGGCCAGGGTCGCGTGCACGCCGGATTTCAGGACGAAGAGCCAAAGCACCAAGCCCACTAGCATGTAGCCGACGATGTCCTTGTAGCCCAGGCGGTTGAGCAAGAAGAGCGCAACCAGCGTCACCGCGGCGAGACCCAGGGATTGGCCGGAGAGGTCGCGGGTGTAGAAGAGGGCGATGATGATGATGGCGCCCAAGTCGTCGAAAATGGCGAGGGCGAGCAGGAAGATCTTCAGCGTCGTCGGCAGGTGTTTGCCGGCCAGCGCGAGGATACCGAGGGCGAAGGCGATGTCGGTGGCCACCGGAACCGCCCAGCCGTCGACGGCGACCGGGTTGCCAAAGTTGAGGCCGACAAAAATGAGCGCCGGAACCACCATGCCGCCGAGGGCCGCGGCCAAGGGCAGCGCGCGGGCCGACCAGGTGGAGAGGGCGCCGCTGGTCATCTCTCGTTTGACCTCGAGGCCGATCATCAAGAAGAAGATCGCCATCAAGCCGTCGTTGATCCACAGGAGTACCGGCTTCGCGAGGCTCCATGAACCGAGGGAGACCGAAAAGGGAACTTCGAGCAGCCCGTCATAGAGCCGGGAAAGGGGCCCGTTGGCGGCGAAGAGCGCCAAGACCGCGGCGGCGAGTAGGAGCAGCCCGGCGGTGGCGTCTGGATTGAGTGACTTGCGCTCAGAGGGGGTCGAGGACATAAGAACTTCTCGCAGGTTCGGGCGGTTGTGAACCATAGCCTTCGGCGACGAAAGCCAAGGGGCGATCGTCGGGAGGAGAGTGATGTTGAGGCTACTTTCGTCGGCCCCCACGATTTCGTTGTTGCTTCTCTGTAAAACGCCCCAGCTAATTCTCTCCGAAGCGAGCCGGCGGCCGAGGCGAGAGACGGGGCGCCGAGGAGCGGTCTTTGATTTTTTGGTGTTTTCCGAGACGCGAGGTTTGGTTTCCGCGGGGTGATGCGTCTAACCGACCGTAATGAGACATGCCACACTGCAACTCGTGACGCCGACGTCGATCGAGTCTCCCGATGATGCGCCGGGTGAAGAACGC
>JBCDKB010000652.1:0-4161 GCA_038747035.1 Acidobacteriota bacterium
ACCCCGGCTTCAACCTGGGCCAGGTTGCCGACCTGGACCGGACGCTCTCCGCCGCCGAGCAGGGCCGACGTGACGTAGCAGTGGCCCATGACCACGAGCGGCGTGTCCGGATAGGCTCGACGGGCGGCTTCGCGGCCGGCGACATAGCGCCCTTCAAGCGCCGCGGCGTAGCGCCGGTGCATCTCCCGCGCGCCTTCGCCGAGGGCGGGCAGGCGGAGGTCGGCGTCGCGCAGGTATGGAACCGCCAGACAGAGGGCGCCGACTTCACCGTCCCGCCGACGCAGCGGCACCAGCGGCTGGGTCGCCGGTGCGCCGCGGGCCCACCGTCCGACGACGTGGATCTGGAGGTGCGAGAGCAGCGCCCGCGGGCCCTCGATGCGCACGGCGCTGTCGTGATTGCCGGCGGTCACGACCACGGTGGCGACGCCGGCTTCCTGGATCAGCCGCGCGAGCGTCTTGTAGTAAACGCGCTGTTCCTCAGCGCCGGGATTGGGGTGATCGAAGACGTCTCCGGACACCAGGACGACGTCGACGCGGCGCTCGTCGGCGATTCGAACGATTTGTTCGAGTGCGTGGAGCTCATCGTCGATCCGGCGCTGGTCGTGAAAGCGCTGTCCGAGGTGCCAATCAGCCGTGTGGAGGAGGAGCATAGAAAGGGACCCGACGTCGAGGCGACGCGGGTGATGCGGGAATCTTATCGGTTCGCGGGTGTTGTCTTCGATAGAGTTTCCCGATGACCTCCCCAAGCCGCCAATCCATCGACCAGCTCCACAACGCTCAGTCCCCAGACAAGTCCGCAGACGGCGGCCGCGGGCCGTCGGACGGCGAGCTACCAAGCCTCGGGTCGCCCCTCGAGCTACCGTGCGGCGCCGTGCTCCCGAACCGACTGTGCAAGTCGGCCATGACCGAAGGTTTAGCCGAGGTGTCCGGGGCTCCGAATGAGCGCCACGGAGCGCTCTATCGGCGCTGGTCTGAAGGGGGGGCGGGTCTCTTGATCACCGGCAACGTCATGGTGGACTGGCGCTACCTCGAACGCCCGGGCAACGTCGTGGTGGAGGACGGGACGCACCGTGAAGCTCTGCGGGCGTGGGCCGAGGCGGGCACCGCAGGGGGGAATCACCTGTGGGTGCAGATCAACCACCCCGGACGGCAGTGCACGCGGTTCTCAAATGGCCGCCCGGTGGCGCCGTCGCCGGTGCAGCTCAAGCTCGGCGGCTTCTTCGCCAAGCCCCGGGAGCTCACGGACGGCGAGATAAAGGACGTGGTGCTGCGGTACGGGCGAACGGCGGCGGAGATGAAGGCCGCGGGCTTTACCGGCGTGCAGGTGCACGCGGCCCACGGCTACCTGGCGAGTCAGTTCCTGTCGCCGGTGACCAACCGCCGGACGGACCGCTGGGGCGGCTCGCTGGAGAATCGGGCGCGGTTTCTCTTGGCAGCTGTCGAGGCCGTCCGTTCAGCGGTCGGTTCGGATTTCCCCGTGGGGGTCAAGCTGAACTCAGCGGACTTTCAGCGCGGCGGATTCACCCTCGAGGAGGCGGAGACGGTCGCCGGCTGGCTGGCGGCGGCGGGGATCGACCTGCTCGAGATCTCCGGCGGCACTTACGAACGCCTTCGCTTTTTCGAGGGCGACGATGAAGAGGCCGGCTCGACTCGGGCCCGGGAAGCCTTCTTCTTGCGATATGCCCAGCGCATCCGGCGGTCGGTCGGCGAGGTGCCGCTCATGGTGACCGGAGGCTTCCGCTCGCGGCTGGCCATGGAAGGGGCCCTCGCCGCCGCGGAGCTGGAAGTCGTCGGCCTGGCCCGGCCGCTCTGCGTGACGCCCGAGCTGCCGGGCCAGCTGATCGCCGGCGCCGTCGAGGGGGCGGAGCGCTGGGAACGATCGCTTCGGCTCGGACCGGGTCCTTTGGGGCCCTCGAGTCCGCTCGCCAGCCTCCGCGGTTTCAATAACCAAGGCGCGGTGGCGTGGTTCTACCGCCAGATACTGGCCCTCGCCGACGGGCGCCCGACGCCGGTCAGGCTGTCGGCGCGCGGGGCTCTGGCCCGTCACCTGCGGGACGAGGCGAGGCACGCCGCAGCCCGCCGACGCTTCTCCCGGTCTCTGGGATAGGGGCGAACCCTCGCCCGTAGAGCCCATCAGATAGCGGTCCCGCGGGCGATCCTGTGGTTTCGCTAGGAATTTATTTTGACTATTCAAAAAAAGTAATTAGAATGACGTCAACGGAGCGGATTCATCAAGGAGTTCCCCATGTCGACACCGTTCAACAGCCAGCCACCGACCGCCCTCGCAGAAAGCGGCAGAGGGACGACACCGTCCGGGAGCGTGAACGCCGGGCCCCGTCCGGTCTTCAAGGCGAGCGAAGTCTGGAAGATCTACGATATGGGAGAAGTGAAGGTCGAAGCCTTGCGGGGCGTCGCCCTCGAGCTCTATGAGTCCGAGTTCACCGTGCTTCTGGGGCCTTCGGGCTCCGGCAAATCGACGCTGCTCAATATCCTCGGCGGCCTCGACACGCCGACCCGCGGCCAGGTCTTTTACCGCGGAGGTGAGCTGACCGCCGCCGGCGATAAAGAGCTCACCACCTACCGCCGGAACCACGTCGGTTTTGTCTTCCAGTTCTACAACTTGATCCCTTCGCTGACGGCGAAAGAGAACGTCGCCTTGGTGACCGAGATCGCGCCGGATCCCCTGCGCCCGGAAGAGGCCTTGGAACTGGTCGGCCTGGGCGACCGGATGGATCACTTTCCGGCCCAGCTTTCCGGCGGCCAGCAGCAGCGGGTGGCGATCGCCCGGGCCATCGCCAAGCGTCCGGACGTCTTGCTGTGCGACGAGCCCACCGGCGCCCTCGACGTCACCACCGGCGTCGTGGTGCTCGAAGCCATCGACCGCATCAACAAAGAGATGGGGACCACGACGGCGGTGATCACCCACAACGCCGATATCTCCGCGATGTCGGACCGCATCATCACCCTCTCTGACGGCAAGATCGCTTCCGTCGACCACAACGACCGGAAGCTCAGCCCCAGCGAGCTCCGCTGGTAAGGAGGTCCCGTGCGCGCCATCCATCGCAAACTCTTTCGGGACCTTTGGGAGATCAAGGGGCAGGTGCTGGCCATCGCGGCGGTGATCGCCGTCGGCATCGGCATGTTCCTCGGCTACCTGTCGACCTTCAGCTCGCTCAAGGGCACCCAGGAGGCATATTACGATCGCTACCGATTCGGCGAGGTCTTCGCCAGCCTGAAGCGGGCGCCGCGGGCGCTCGAGTCGCGGATTCGGGACATCCCCGGCGTCGCCGCGGCTGAAACCCGGGTGGTGGCTGACGTGACCCTCGACGTGCAGGGCGTCGACGAGCCGGTGACCGGGCGTCTGATTTCGGTGCCGTCGGATCGGCGGCCGGCCCTGAATGACCTCGCTCTGCTGTCCGGGCGCTACCTGGAAGTCGGTCGTGCCGATGAGGTGGTGGTGACCGAAGGCTTCGCCGAGGCCCACGGACTGCTCCCCGGCGATGAGGTGGCCGCGGTCATCAACGGCCGGCGCCGGGAGCTCGAGGTCGTCGGCATTGCCCTTTCTCCCGAGTTCGTCTATACGATCCGGCCCGGCGACATGATGCCCGACGCCGCCCGCTACGGCATCTTCTGGATGGGGGAGAAGGCCCTGGCGACCGCCTTCGATATGGAGGGGGGCTTCAACGACCTCTCCCTGCGTCTGATGCCCGGGGCTTCAGAAGCGGAAGTGATCGCCCGACTCGACCAGCTGCTCGAGCCCTACGGCGGCCTCGGTGCGTCTTCGCGCGACGTCCAGGTGTCGAATTGGTATCTAAATAATGAGCTCAACCAGCTCCAAGGCTTCGGCCTCATGGTGCCGAGCGTCTTCCTGGCGGTGGCGGCGTTCCTGTTGAATGTCGTGCTGACCCGGATCATCTCGATCCAGCGGGAGCAGATCGCTGCGCTCAAAGCCTTGGGCTACTCCAACGGCGAGGTCGGGACGCACTATGCCTTATGGAGTCTTATCATCGCGGCCTGCGGCGGCGTCGCGGGGCTCGCGCTCGGGCGCTTTTTGGGCCGGGGCATGCTGTCGCTCTACAACGACTACTTCCGGTTCCCGTTCATGGAATACCGCATGGCGCCGGAGATCATTGTGGCGGCCGTGTTCATCACCCTCGTGGC
>JBCDKB010000653.1:0-4149 GCA_038747035.1 Acidobacteriota bacterium
GCGCCTCGCCGCCCACCCCCGTCGCCCGAGGTCCCCAGGGCACGATCGTCTCGACGCCCAACCCCACCGGACCGTCGCCGACGGTGCCCGCGGAGCCGGCCTTCACGGTCCCGGCCCCGGCGTCGCCGGAGTCGCCGCGGCCCGGGAAGCGCGATTCAAATGAGCGCTATCAGATCCTCGAAGAGCTCGGCCGCGGCGGCCTGGGGGTGGTCTACCGGGCGGAAGATCGCATGCTGCAGCGGGAGGTGGCCTATAAGGTCCTTCCGGAAAATATCCTCGGCGCCGAGATCACGCCGGAGTCGCTGCTGGCGGAGGCGCGCGCGGCGGCGCGGCTCTCCCATCCGAATATCGTGCAGGTCTATGACGCGGGCCGCAAAGGCCAGGGCTTCTTCATCGTCATGGAGCTGGTGCGCGGAGAGACCCTGGAAGCCCTGCTCACGAAGCGGGCGATGAGCATCCGCGGCGTCATCCAGGTCGGGCGCCAGGTGCTGGCGGCCCTCGCCCACGCCCATGAACGCCGACTGATTCACCGCGACTTGAAGCCGTCCAACTTGATCTGGGGAGACGACAACCGCATCAAGCTTTCGGATTTCGGCCTGGCGCGCGCTTTTGAAGCGACGGTGGGGAACGTGAGGACCCAGCCCGCGGGCACGCCGTCTTATATGTCGCCCGAGCAGATCCGCGGCGAGCCGGTGTCCCCGAGCACCGACCTCTACGCCTTCGGCTGCGTCCTATGGGAGATGCTCTGCCGGCAGCCGGTCTTCGGCACCGGCGCTCCGTCTTTCCATCACCATCTTTCGTCGTCGCCGCGGGATCCGCGGGAAGTGCGCGCCGACATTCCGGAGCCGCTGGCGGCGCTGGTGCTGCAGTGCTTGGCTAAGAGCAGCGGCGAGCGTCCGAGCTCAGCCGTTGAGCTCGCCCAGCGCTTAGCGGAGATGCTGCCGCCGAAGGCGTAGGTGCCGCGGCCGCTCGCGAGCCGGCGAGCCCAGCTCAGCCGTCGGGCAGGTCGAGGGCGGCGCGCAGGAATTGGAGCTTCTGCTGGACCTTGCGGGCGTTGTCGCGGCCCAGGCGCAGCAGGTGCTTGGCGGCGGGGCTTTGGTCCTCGAGCGACGGATCCGCGTAGCGGTAGGTCAAGATCCCTTTGACCAGCTCCGGCTCTTGCTCGGGCACCTGCACGGCGAGCAGGTGGTCGATGGCGGTGGTCAAAGCGCCCCGGAAGTCCCGGGTCGGGTCGCCGAGCTCGATATAGGCCTCTTCCAGCAGGGGCTCGAAGTCGTGGTAGAGCCGCGCGCCCTCGGCGATATCGATCGACGTGAAGACGTCCACGAGCAGGTCGTAGCGCCGGGAAGATTCCGGGGCGGCGTAGGTCGCGGACGGAGACTGGGCGATCTCGAAGCTCGCTTCCGGGTCGAGCACGCCGAGGTGCGGCCGGGGGCTCTCGCCGCGGGAAATATTGTCGACGGTGGCGACGAAGCGTCGAATGAGATCGTCCGGCACCAGCCACGTGGCGAGCTGGGGATTATCCGAAAGGGCGGCGACGAGTGGACGGATCATGGCGTCGCTGGCGTCGAGCGGCGGGAGATCGGGCTTCGGCGGCGGCTCGGTGGCGGCGACCGTCGGCGCGGTCGTCGGCGTCGAAGCCACCGGCCGCGTCGTCGGGCGGTCGGCGACATCGCCTTCGGGGGCGCGTCCCATGAACCACCACCACAAAAACGCGGACAGGCCGAGCAGGCCCAGGATCGCCAGGGCGACGAGGGTCGGTGAGAGGCCCTCCCGCCGGCTGTGGTCCGGGGTGCGGGGGTCGTCGAAGCCATCGAGGGGCTGGGTGGAGCGGGGGGGCGCTTGGAAGACGGGCTCCGGCGACGCTTCGCCGTCGAGCCGCGCCGACTCCCAGGAGGATTCGGCGGCGGCTCCGTCCCAGGAATCGACCACGGGCTGCGTCGCTGCGGGCGACGGATCGGCAGGCGGTTCGGGAGCCGCCTGCTGCTCGGGAACCGGCGGCGGCTCTGGGGCCGTCGCCGGCTCTGGCGGCAGCACAAAGGGGACCGGTCCGCCGGCGCCGGGCGGCCGCACCGGTAGTTCCTCTCCGGATGACTGCGCCGGCATCACCAGCGAGTCGGGGCGAGAAAAGTCGCCGAGCTTTTTCTCCTCGTCCTTCATGCGTCCTGCTCCTCGAGCTGGGTGAGCTCCTCTTCTATGCTCTGCCAGGCGGTCATGAGTTCTTCAACCTCGAGGCCGAGCTTCTTCTGCTCCTTCTCCAGCTTACGCACCTCACCTTCGGGGGTTCGGTCGAAGTATCCGGGGTTGCAGAAATCTTCGTTGATCGCGGCGATGCGGGACTCGGCCTTTTCGATGTCCTGGGTAGTGCGGTCGCGGTCGCGCTCCAGCTCTTTGAGGCGCTTCTTGCGCTTGCGCTCGTCGGCGGGTGTCGTGCGGGTGTCGACTTTGCTTTTCTTCTTGTCGCGCTTGGCGCGCAGCACGGCCTGCTCGACGTCGAGGTGATCGTCACCGCTGCGCTCGACATATTCTTCGTAAGTGCCGCGGAAATCGTTGATGCCCTCGGGCGAGATTTCCAAGATTCGATTGGCCAGCTGCTGCACGAACCAGCGGTCGTGACTGACCAGGATCAACGTACCGTCGAACTTCCGGAGGCCCTGGACGAGGGCATCGATGGCCTCGAGGTCGAGGTGGTTCGTGGGCTCGTCGAGCAGGAGAACGTTCGGCTTCTGAATGCCCAGGCGCGCAAAGACCAGGCGTGCAGATTCGCCGCCGGACAGGCTCCCCACCCGCTTTTCGACCTCGTCGCCCGAAAAAAGAACCAGGCCGAGCTTGCCGCGCACGAAGCCGACGGGTTCACCGGGACAGTGGTCCCAGAGCCACGCTTCGACGCTTTGCTTGCCGCCTTCGAAGATCTCTTTGTGGTCCTGGGCGAAATAGCCGGGGTGGGTCTCGTAGCCCCATTCGGCGGCGCCGGCGTCGGCTGAGACCTGGCCGACCAGAATCTTCAGCAGGGTCGATTTACCGATGCCGTTCGGGCCGATGATGGCGATGCGGTCGCTGCGGTCCACCGTCAGGCTGATGTTCTCGAGCACCTTCTTGTCGCCGTAGGCTTTGGAGACGCCTTCGATCTCGAGCACCTGCTTGCCGCTCGGCCGACGCTGCTTGAGCTGGAAAGTCGGATAGCGGCGGGAGCTCTGGGCGAGGTCGGTGATCTCGATGCGCTCGAGCTGCTTCTGTTTCGACCGCGCTTGGCGCGCCTTGGTGGCTTTGGCCTTGAATCGGTCGATGAACGCCTTGTGTTCGGCGATCTTCTTTTCCTGCTTTTCGATCTCCGCTTCTTTGCGGTCGCGCTCTTCCCGCTTCTGGTCGATAAACGCTTGGTAGTTGCCGGGGTAGAGCAGCAGGGTTTCGTAGTCGACGTCCAGGATGTGGTTGCAGACGTTATCGAGGAATCGATGGTCGTGGGAAATGACCACCGCCGTGCCGGGGTAGTCGACCAGGAACCGCTCGAGCCAGCGGATCGACAGGATGTCGAGGTGATTGGTGGGCTCGTCGAGCAGCAGGCAGTCGGGGTCTGACGCCAGCACCTGGGCGAGCAGCACGCGCAGCTTGAAGCCGCCGGAGAGGGTCGAAAGCGGCAAGGTGTGCTGCTCGGTGGGGATGCCGAGGCCTTCTAAGATCTCGCCGGCGCGGGCCTCGAGGGTGTAGCCGTCGTACCGGACGACGGTGTCTTCGAGCTCGGCGTAGCGCTCGCCGTCGAATTCAACGTCGGCGTTGGCGAGCAGCGCTTCTTTCTCTTCGATGGCTTTCCACAGCTCGCGGTGGCCCATCATCACGACGTCGACAATGCGATTTTCTTCGAACTGGAAGTGATCCTGTTCGAGCACGCCGAGGCGCAGGCGCTTGGGCATGTTGAGGATGCCCTCGCTCGGCTCTTCTTCACCGGCCAGGATCTTCAAGAAGGTCGACTTGCCGGAGCCGTTGGCGCCGACCAGGCCGTAGCGGTTGCCAGGATTCAGCTGGTTGATGTGGAGGCTGCGTCAAATGCTGCGGAGGATGGGACGGGCCGTAGGGCGCCAGAACAGGAGCAGCGGCGGGGGCGGCGGAGGACACGGAGGGGGCGCTGGGAGAAGTAGGCGAGCCATCCCA
>JBCDKB010000654.1:0-4135 GCA_038747035.1 Acidobacteriota bacterium
CATCGCCAAAGGGCTCGGTGCGCCGCTGGTGACCGCGGCGGCGGCCACGGGCGACGGATTGCTCGGCACGCCCGCCTACATGAGTCCGGAGGCCCTGGAGCCGGGGGCGGAAGCCGATGCGCGGTCCGACGTCCTCGCCCTCGGCGTTCTGCTCTACGAAGTGCTCACCGGCTGCCTGCCGTGGGGCGCGGCGACGGAGCGGGATCCGCTCTAGCTGGTCAAGCAGCGCCTCGAGAACGACGCGCAGCGGCCGTCGACCCAAGTCACGGGCCTCGACGGAGAGCGGCGGTCGCCGCCGAGGCTAGGTGCCACGCACCTCGATCTGCTTGCCGAAGCTAGGTGCTGCCGAAGCTAGGTGCCACGCACCTCGATCTGCTTCGACCCGCCAACCTGGCTAGGAGGCGGGCAGCGCCGGGTACGGGCCGGTCCAGGGCTCGTCTGGAAAAAGGACCTGCACCTTTGCGCAGACCGGCGGTTCGCCGGCCCCTCGGCAGTAGAGCTCGATCTCTCGGTCCTTCGCGCCCGCGGAGCTCGAAAATGACAACTCGGCGTCGAGCTGGTCGTGCTGGCCAGTGTGGAGTTTGGCGATCAGACTCCAGACGATGCCATAGATGTCGGAGTCTTCGAGGGCGCCGCCCGTCAGCGTAATCACCTCGGAAAATTGCTCCGCCGCAGCCTCCCGTTGACCGGCGGCGTGGAAGGTCAGTCCACGTTCAAGCGCGATGCGCTGGGCCTGCCAGGTGCCGGCTACCTCGTCGCCTGCTTGCTCGCTGAGAATACCCCAGGCGGTGTCTAGTTTCTGATGCGCCCGCTCGAAGTCGCCGAGGAAGCGATAGTTTCGGGCGCTATCCATGCTCGCCAGGAGAAAAGACCACGGACCCTTCTCCGTAATTTCCAAAGCGCGTTCGCAGGAGGTCTGTGCTTCCACCGCTTCCCCGAGGTAGTTCCCGGCCTGGCACAGCTTGTTAAGGCTATGACGGAGCCGGGCGGAGTCGTCGCCGAAACCCTTGAGCCAGATCTCGTGGGCGACCTCCGCGTGGTGTTGCGCCTCTTCATAGGCACCCACCATGATGAGGTGCTGCGCCAAATTGTTGTGACGCACGCCGAGGTCCGGCGCGTCCGGCCCGAGAACCGCACGGGTTCTTTCAACGGCTTCACGGTGAAGCTCCTCCGCCCTCTGAAGCTGTCCCCGCATTTGGTATTGGTAGGCTAGGTTGCCCAGACTGCGCAGGAACCGTGGATCGTTCGCCAACCGCCCGCGGTCACGCCTAAGCTGGACCGCAGCCTCGAGGTACTCGAGGGCTCTCTCCGGATCGGTTTTAAGGGTCTCGATCGAAAGGTGATTCAAAGCCAATTCGATCAGTCTCCAGTCCCCCACTTCCTGCGCCAAAGCATAACCTTTTTCAGCGAATTCGAGCGCTAGCTCCTGAGACGGCGTCCATTGCGAAATCAAGGAGTACATCTCCGCCAGCTCGGCCGGGGACCCGAACTCCTCAAAGAGTGCGACGGCGTCTAGACCGAGCTGGAAGGACTCGCTGGAGCCGGAGAAATATCGGTGGAGCGCCAATTCCCGCGTCGCTCGAGCGAGATCGAGACCGCCTAGGCCCTGGGCTTCCTGATAGGCAAGCTCCAGGATTTCGCCCGACTTCTCGACGTCGCCGAAGTCATAATAGATCGATCCGATATTCGTGAGTAGTCGGGCCCGAACGGCGGGGTCTCCTTCAGAATCGCCCAGCAGCCGATCGGAAGCTTTATCAAGAATATCGCGGCTATTGACCTCACCGCCGAGGGTATTTCTTGGATTGAGTTCGGCGAAAAGATCGACGAAGAAATCCGCGACCTCCTCTGCCCTCTGCTCTTGAGCAAGGGCCTGGTCCCTCGATTGAGTGATGCTGTGATTCTGACGCAAGGTCACCGCCAAGAAAGCGACGCCCAGGCCGATGAAAGTCGCGACGGCCGCAAGCGGCCACTTATTGCGCCGTGCGAACTTCCCAAACCGGTAGAGGGCGCCGGCTTTGCGAGCACGAACGGGTTCGCCGACCAGGTGACGTTCGAGGTCCTCATTGAGCAGCTGCACCGAAGCGTACCGATACTTCGGCTCCGTCCGCAGGGCCGTCAGCACGATATTGTCGAGATCCCCTTGGAGCTGTCGCCGGTGCTGCCACGGCGCGGCTGACCAGAGGCTGCTGTCGCTCGTAGCCTCCTCGGCAGTCTCTGTATTGACCCGGGTTGTAGACACAGCGAGACTGGGTCGAGTCGCGACTTCGACCGCAGCTTCTCGGGCGAGCATCGCCCGAGAGCGGACCACTCGGTCAAATGGCAAGCGTCCGGTCAGGAGCCTATAGAGCAGAATGCCGAGCGAGTAGACGTCGGAGAGGGTGGTCACTCGCTCGGCTGCGATTTGCTCCGGGCTAGCGTAATTGGGGGTCAGCGGTCCCTGGCCCGCTTCGGTCACCTCGACCGTCATCGGAAAGTGTTCCGGATCGAGCAGCTTGGCGATGCCAAAGTCGAGTAGCTTCGGCACGCCGTCCGCCGTCACCAGCACGTTAGACGGCTTCAGATCCCGATGCACGACCAAATTCTGGTGAGCATATTCGACCGCGGAACACACCTGCCGGAAAAGCGCCAGGCGCTCTTTCACCGTCAGGCGGTGCTCGTCACAATAGCGATCGATCGGCATCCCCTTGACGTATTCCATCACCAGGTAGGGGGAGCCGTCTTCCGTGGTGCCCCCCTCATGCATCTTGGCGATATTCGGGTGATCGAAGCTCGCCAGGATCTGCCGCTCGCTGAGGAATCGACGTCGGACTTCGGGAACGTCCGAACCTAAGCGAATGACCTTGATCGCGACCCTTCGCTCGAACTCGCTATCCGAGCGCTCGGCCAGGTGGACTGCACCCATGCCGCCCACCCCGAGCAGCTCCACCAGCCGATAGGGGCCGATGCGTCGCTCGTCGTCTGTCGCCGGCTGGTCCTCGGCGTCGAAGCTCTCCTGGCCGGACGACTTCGGCGTCGCGGCTTCGGTCTCCTCGGCCCGCTCGTCAAGCAGCCGGTGAACGTAGCGCACCAGGTCGAGGTCCGCGCGGGCGAGGGCCGCAAGGTAGGGTCCGCGGAGCTCCTCTTCCAGCTCGAGAACGGCTTCATAAACCTCGGCAATTCGGCGTAGACGGTCCGGCGTCACGGTCGCAGGCACCTCCGTTGGCTCCCCTGGAGACCTTGGCGGAGGTCTGAACGAGGAGCCGAATCGAAAACAGTGGCTGGAAGTCTGGCTCCGGAAACTATGGGAAACCAGATCTGCACTTAATTTCACAGCAGCTCTTCGTCTTTTTCAAGGCAGGGAGAGGACTTGGCTACAACACCACGGGACTCTGCCCGGAAAGCCTGGCCGGAACCCCGGTATGGACTGGGATCAAGGCGCGGACTGGCTAGGGTGCCAGACGACGGCGAGACGGCGGCCATCTTCACGGCACCGCTCCACGCGGATAGAGTCGGAAAGTTCATGAACCTAGAGCCCTCCGACCTCCTAGAACGCGAGCGCAAAGTCTTTGCGCTGCTGGCCGAGGTTTGCGAGCTAGATCCCGTGGTGCGGGAACGGGCCCTCGCGGCCTGCGGCGACCCCGACGTGGCGGCTGAGGTCCGGCGCAAGCTGGCGGCCCAGGCCTCGGCCGTCGGATGGCTGGACGGGCCGGACCCCGACTCGCCGGAGAGACAGCCGATTCAGATCGGTGACCGCGTCGGCCCTTTCGAGATTCGCGGCTTGCTCGGCGAGGGCGGCATGGGCCAAGTCTTCCGCGCCAGGCAGCGGCAGCCGGTGCGGCGGAAGGTGGCCTTAAAGATCGTGCGCCTCGGGCGATTGCAGGCCGCCGCCAAGGTCCGCTTCGACGCTGAACGGCAGGCCATGGCCCGGCTCGACCATCCGAATGTCGGCCGCATCTTGGAAGCCGGCACGACCGAGGCAGGCCAGCCCTACTTCGCGATGGAGCTCATCGACGGCCCTCCGATCACCACCTACTGCGATCGGCTGGGCCTGTCGATCGAGCAGCGCCTGCGTCTTTTCCTCCAGGTCTGCCGAGGCACGCAGCACGCCCACCTGAAGCTCCTGCTGCACCGCGACTTGAAGCCGTCGAATGTGCTC
>JBCDKB010000655.1:0-4114 GCA_038747035.1 Acidobacteriota bacterium
CAAAAAATGACCACAATAGTCTTGTCGTAATTTGTCGCTGCGTGGAATCGATCCAACGAGCCTCAAGGGCAAGCATGCGACTGTGGCATTTTAAGCACTCGACCAATTTATTTCAATGTGCCATTATTTCTTTGGTTTGACGTACTATTGCACTACTTTCAGTTCAGTTACCTATTTTTGTGACCCGGAGTCCCAGGACGAGGTCATCCGGCTGCTCGAACGCGCCGTCGAACTCGACCCCGATTTCACCGACGCGTGGGCCCAGATCGCTTGGACCCACGCCCAGATCTACCACTTCGGCCTCGACCGGACCGAAGCGCGGGTGGAGAAGGCGCGCCGGACCCTCGAAGAGGCGCGGTCCCTGGAACCTACGGCGCCGCAGGTGCACCTGACGGAGGGCTACTTTCAATACTGGACCCAGCAGAACCACGTCGCCGCCCTGCGCGCCTTGCGCCTCGCCGCCCGCGGCCGGCCCGGCGACGTGCGCATCCCCGAGACCGAAGGCTATGTGCTGCGTCGGCAGGGGCGCTTCGACGAAGCTTTGGCCCGTCTCCAGGCGGCCCGGGATCTAGACCCCCTCGATAGCAATCTGCACCGCGAGATCGCGAGCACGCTGGCGTTCCTGAGGCGCTACGACGAAGCCCTCGCGTCTTTCCAGCGCGCCAAAGAGACCACCTCTGAGCCGCTGCTCGCTTACCTTTACGAGATGCGCGTCCACTGGCTGCGCGGCGATCTCGCCGCCGCCCGCGCGACCTTCGCGTCGGCCCCCCACCAGCCCGAGAACTCCCTCGTGACCTGGTTCGGCTTTTGGCAAGAGGTCTTCGAGGGCGATTACGACGGGGCGCTCGCCCGCCTCGACGCGGCCCCCGGTCGGTTCATCCGCTGGACGACCCAGGCCTCGCCGGTGTCGCTGCTCGAAGCGGAAGTCCATCGCCTGCGCGGCGACGACAAGGCCGCCGAGGCGGCCGCGGCCGAGGCGCTCGCCGAGATCGACGCGGCCCGGCTCGAAACGCCGGACGATCGCCGCCTTGACGGCGCCCGCGTCCTCGCCCTCGCCGGCCTCGGCCGGGCGGAGGAGGCGCGGCGGTCGATCGAAGAGATTTTGGCAGCCGTGCCGCTCGACCTCGACGCCGTCTTCTATCTCGACCGGCTGTGGGACCGCGCCGACGTCGAAAGAATTCTCGGCGACCTCGAAGGCGCGCGGGCCGGGGCGCGGGATCTTTTGGGGCAGCCGTCGATGGCGTCGGAGGCGCGCTTCGCGAACGACCCGCGCTGGGGCCCGATTCTCAAGGCCGCCGCCGATCCCTAGAAAAAAAGGGCCTTAGAAGCGGACGGGCAGCCTGTGGAGGGCCCGCAGGGCGCTCGAGCGCATCCACTCGGGCTCGCCTTCGACGCGGAGCCCGGGGGCCCGGGCGAAGAGAGCCTCGAGGGCGAGGCGCGCTTCGAGCCGGCCGAGGGCGGCTCCAATGCAGAAATGGCGTCCCCAGCCGAATCCGAGGTGGCGTCCCGGGTCGCGCCGGTCTAGGCGAAAGCGATCGGGCTCAAGAAATGCGTCGGGGTCGCGGTTCGCGGCGCCGGTGAGTAAGAAGAGGCGTTGACCGCGCTCGATGTGCTGGCCGCCGAGGGTGAAGTCTTCCGCCGCCATGCGCGAGAGCCGCTGGACCGGGCTTTCGAATCGCAGAACCTCTTCGACGACCGCCGGCAGGAGCGACGGATCGTCGACGGCCCGGCGGCGGTCGTGCGGATGGCGATCGAGGGTGAGCACCGCGTTGGCGATCAAGTTGGTGGTGGTCTCGTGGCCGGCGAAGACGAGCATGATGATCGTCGCCACCAGCTCATCGTCGTCGAGCACCTCGCCGGCTTCGCGGGCGGCGATCAGCTGGCTCAGGAGGTCGCCGCGGTCACGGCGCCGATGCTCGGCGATCAGATCGCGGAAGTAGTCACCCATGGCGATGATGGTGTTCTGGGTTGCGAGCACCTTATCCCGTTCGAATTTCGCCAGGCCGAGGAAGTCCGCGAGATCGTCGGACCATTTCTTGAGGATGTCGATATCTGCCAGCGGCACACCGAGCATCAGCGCGATGACGGTCGCCGGCAGCGGGTAGGCCAAGTCCCGGATCACGTCCATGCGACCGTCGTCGGCGGGCGCTTCGAGGAGCCGGTCAACGATCGGGCGAATCTTGGGCTCCAGTCCGTCGATCAATCGCGGAGTGAAGGCTTTGACGATCAACTTTCGCATGCGCGTATGGTCCGGCGGATCCATCACTAGCGTCCATCGGCCCATGGCGGAAGCCAGCGGGTCGAGGGCGCGGCGCTGCGCTTCGGGCATGGCCTTAAAGACCGGCGCCAGTCGATTCGCCGACAGTCGGGAGTCGCGGAAAGACTCCACAACATAGGCGTGCTTTGAGACAAACCAGCCGGCGAGCGACGGACTCCAGTACACCGGAGCCTCTTTCAGCACCTCGGCATAGAGCGAATAAAGGTCGGGTCGGCCGAGATTGGAAAGGTCGAACCGTTCGGAAAGATTTTCCGGCGATGTGCCGACAGGGGCTGTCGCGCCAGCGTCCTTCGGCGAGTTCGTGGGGGGCACGGTTGATCGCATGGTGCAAGACCTAGCGCCAGTATACGTCAGACGCGATATGTCTGGTTTAGTTGGCCTTGGGGCGGAGGAAGCGCGCGGCGAAGCCGTCGATTCCGACGCCGACGCGGCCCGGCAGGTGGCGCTCGGCGACGGCGGCCATGGCGTCGCGGTAGTCGAGGCGGAGGGCTTCCGGTTCGACGGCGGCGATGGCCTCCGGGAGCTCGGTCCTGAGCGTGCGGCGGCCGTCCGCGCTGCCGTCGCCGCCGATGAAGTGGTCGAGGACGACGGCGTCGGCGTCGGCGGCGATGCGTCGGAAGAAATCGTCGGGGTCCGCGATCGGCAGGAGCGGCGAGACGGTGATGGCCACCGGAATGCCGGCGTCTTTCAAGGCGCGGGCGGCGTCGAAGCGCCGGCTGACCGGACTCGCCGGCGGCGGTAGGCCGGGGAGGCGCTCGCGGTCGGTCTCGATCGACAGGTGGACGCGCAGGGACATGCGCCCCGCGAGTGCGCTTAAGAGCGGAACGAAATCCGCCGCGCGGTGGCTATGGCTTTGCACGACGAGCAGGTCGGGGGGCTCGTCGAGCATGGCTTCGAGCACCCGGCGGGTGACGTGGAATCGCCGCTCCTGGGGCGGAAAGGGCTCGGTCGAGCTCGAGAGGAAAATCGAGAACTCCCCGCGCTCCCGGCGGGCCCAGCGCCGTTCCGGCGGCGCCGTGCGTCGATAGGACTCGGCGGCGTTGGTGCGCACGTCGAGGAAGTGCCCCCACGGCCGTCCCCGGGTCGAGTACCAGCTGTGCTGCACGTAGCAGCCGACGCCGCAGAGTGAGCGCCCGAGGGGACATCCGCGGTAGGGCTGGAGGGAATGGGACGTGACCGTCCGCAGGTAGCCCGTGGTGCGGGTGAGCACGCGGCCCACCTCGTCCGGAGTGACGGTGAGCTTCGCCGCCGCCGCCACTTCTCAGAGCAGCCCGAAGGCCTTCTTCATCGCGCGCAGATGGCCGACTTCCTCGGAGGTCATCTTGCCGTCGGCGCCCATCATGCCTTCGCAGGCGGCGAGGGCGTCGGCGCGCGCTTTAGCGGTGCCGAGCCGTTCAGCAATCGAGTCGAGGTAGTCGACGGTGGCGGACTCGCTCTCGATCACCGAGCGGGCCCGGGCCACGGACTCGCTGAAGAAATCCCGCAGTCCGCGGATCGAATTCCAGGGCAAAGCTTCGGTGAGCTCGTCGAATTTCTCATGTTCGGCGAGCGCCAGATGACGGTCGACGAACATGGTCCAGACCAGGAGGTCGACGAGCGCTTCGCGGGCGGGCTGGGCGTTCTCATCCTCGGGGGAGTGGCGGCTCAATGTGGCGACGAATTTTTCTAGCAGGCTCATGGCGTGGCTCCTTGGCGGCGATGGTACCGGACGGCGTCCCGTCGGCGACGGCGTACAATGGCGCCATGAGCATTTTGACCTGGATTTTGACCGCAGCGATGCTACCGATGGCGGCGGGTGACGGGCCCGGCGCTGCGCCGGAGGCGCCGCAGGACAAG
>JBCDKB010000656.1:0-4109 GCA_038747035.1 Acidobacteriota bacterium
AGCTCCGCCGCCTCCTGAGCGAGGTGGAAAGCCATCGCCAGGAGCTGGCGACCACGAGAACTCAGCTCAAGGCCGAGCTTGAAGACGCCGAAAAACTTCGGGCACGCCTCGCTGAGCGAGAGACCGAGCTCGCAGAAGAGAAACGCCGCGTCGCCAAGGCGCTCAAGGGCCAGCTGGACGACTTCCGCCGACAGACCCTCGAACGTTTGCGAAGCGAAGTGGAGACCATCCGCCGGGAGCTCGAAAGCGGGCGTCGAAAGGGGCTCGCTTCCAAAGCCACCGAAAGGCTCTTCGAGACCGCGCCGAAGCTCCCGGTCGAATCAGCCGGACCGACCGTCGCCGTCAAGGTCGGTGGAACCGTTCGGCACCGCGTACTCGGCTGGCGGGGCGTCTTGGAGAAGCTCGAGCGCGGTAAAGCCCAAGTCAACGTCAGCGGCAAATTGCTCTTATGCAAGGAGAAGGACCTCGTCGGCGAGGCCCCTGGTAGCCAGGCCCCGAAGAAGCCTCGAAATCGAAAGCCTTCTTCAGAGCTCTACACCCGGGAGGCCCCCCGAGAGTTGATGCTGGTGGGCCAGCGGGTTGAGCCGGCCCTCGATCGGCTCGACCGATTCCTAGACCAGGCTCTCTTGTCCTCGAGCCCCGAAGTCCGCATTATCCACGGCCACGGGTCAGGGCGTTTGCGCGAAGCGGTCCGCAAGCACCTACGTTCCCACCGAGCCGTGGGCAAGCATCGACCTGGGGACGACAGCGAGGGTGGCGACGGCGCGACGATGGTCGAGCTCCGCGGATAGCGACGAAAACCCTGGAATCGTAGAAGCGGACCTCGAGGTCCGTGGCAGACTAGTGAAATATGGGGCGGATCACTCCAGAAGTCGTCCAGCAGGTGCGAGATGCCATCGACATTATCGATATTGCGGCGCAGCTCACCTCGCTGAAGAAGCAAGGACGCAAGTACGTCGCGCTCTGCCCTTTCCACAAAGAAAAGACGCCCTCTTTCCAGATTGATCCCGACCTCGGTCTCTATCACTGCTTCGGATGTGGCGCCGGCGGCGACGCCATCAAACTGCACATGGAGACCTCCGGCGACGACTTCCGAACTGCGATCGAATCCCTCGCGCATCGTTACGCGATTCCGCTCCCGGCCGACGACGGTGACTATCAACGCCCGTCTCTTGACGTCACCGGCGCCCTAGAGGCGGCTCTTCATTTCTTCGCCCGCGAACTCTCCCGTGTCGAGATGCCGCGGCGCTACCTCGACGAGCGCCAAATCTCTCCGGAGCTGCGCCAAGGCTTCGGGCTCGGCTACGCACCGGACGGATGGCACCTCCTCCTCGACGCCCTGCGCTCGAAGGTGGACATGAAGCTCCTGGTGGCGGCCGGCCTGGTCGGCATCAGCGATCGGACCGAACGTCCATACGACCGATTCCGCCATCGCCTTATGTTCCCGATTCATTCGACGTCGGGCCGCCTGGTGGGCTTTGGGGGACGGACGCTCGGCGATGACCGTGCCAAGTACGTCAACACCTCCGAGACCGAGGCCTTTAAGAAGGGCTCTCTGCTCTACGGCCTGCACCAGGCTAAACGATCGATCCGTGATCGAGGTCGGGCGATTCTCGTGGAAGGCTACTTCGACGTGCTGGCCATGACCGCCTGCGGTCTTCCGGAATCCGTCGCCGGTATGGGTACAGCCCTCACGCCGGAGCAGGCCAAGCTCATCAGCCGTTTCACTGATCGCGTCGTTCTCGCCTATGACGGCGACAGCGCAGGGCAGGGCGCCGCCGACAAAGCACTACCGATTCTTCTCGCCGCCGGGCTCGCCGTCGAGAAGGCCCCGTTTCCAGCCGGTCACGATCCGGATTCACTCCGCCTGGAAGCGGGCCCTGACACCGTCAAAGACCTCGTCGACACCGCAGCCGACGCCCTCCAGCTCACCCTCGACACGATGACCGGCGGCGGCAACCTCGGGCCGACCGAACAGGCCGAGGCCGCCGAGCAGGTTCGCAAACTTCTCGGCGCAGTCAAGAACCCGATCACCCGGTCCGCCTACGCTCGCACCTGCGCCCAGCGACTCGGTGTCGACGAGGAGCTGCTTCTCAAGGCCCAGGCCGCAGAGCTCTTCAGCCGTGGCCTGCGGGAAAAAGCCGACGGCGGCCTCCGAGACAACAATGCCGGGGAGCGACGAATCCTGCAGTGGCTCTTGCTCACCGAGCAGCCTCTCCCGGAAGCGAACGAACTGCCCCTCGCCGAGGCCTTCTTAAACCCAAGCCTCCGCAAGCTCGTCGAGGCTTTCCTGGAGCTCTACCGACTCGAAGGATCCCCACCGACACCGCGTGATGTGCGCGATGCAGTCGCAGACGACCCGGACGCCACGGCAGAGCTCGCGAGGCTCCTCTCGGGCCCGCCACCGGAAGAGGACAAACCTCCGCAAGACTCCTTAGCGTCCCTTGAATCCAGATGGTTTGGTCGACGCATCCAGCAACTCCAGGCCGCCATCCAAGCCGCCCAGGATGGTCGCGACGACGACGCGCTGCGCGCGCTGCTGGCGGAAAAGGCAGACCTCGTGCGTCGACGCCACCCCTCTATGTCGGGCCGATTTTGGTGACCTGACCCGAAAATCCCTCTTTTTTCTCTACATCTGGGAATTTTCACGGCTTTTCGCGCGTCTTTCTAAGACGCGGCGCAGAATCGCCAGCACCTTGACTCCGCAGACCATGACCTGGTACAACGGAGGATTCGCGGCGGATCTAAGTAAGCCGCACTAGGCCTCAGCGCAGCAGTCCCCCAGGAGACCCCCTCCGCAACCGGACACCTTCCAGTTCCGCACACTATTACAGCCCAGCACCACGCTCACCATCGGACGGCCTCCCACCTCGGCCAGACTTCGATGCGCCCCCCGGGTTGACTTCGGAACGGATCCGGATCCGTAGCCCCGCCTAGACGCCCCATCAGCACATCCACGGCCACTCGACGCCGAAAGCATTCTTACAGCTCAACGATTCTTCTCTGGGCGCAAGCCACTCGAAGGAAGGCAGGCATTCATTGGCAGTCTCCAAAGCGAACGCATCCGCAATCGAAGACCGCTACAGCTCCGTCAAGCAGCTCATCGAGCTCGGACAAGACAAGACCTACGTTCTTGTTGACGAGATTCGCGAGCTGCTGCCAGAAGAGGTGGTCAGCCTCACTGAGGAACTCCAGGAAGTCTACGCCCGTTTGGGCGAGCTAGGCATCTTTATCCTTCACCGCCCCGAGCGCTACCAAAATCGCGAAGACGACAGCGCGCCCGGCGAGTTCGACAAGAAGGAAGACGACTCCCCAGAGTACACGCTCACCGAGCAAGAAAAGACGAACGACCCTGTCCGCATGTACCTGCGCGAGATGGGCACCGTCCCCCTCCTCGATCGCGAAGGCGAAGTTGAAATCGCCCAGCGCATTGAGAACGGTGAGTGGATGATCTATGAAGCCCTCTGCTCTAACCAGATGGTGCTCAAAGAGCTCCTGCGTCTGAATGAGTTGGCCCAGAAGGATAAACGCATCCTCCGGGAGCTGGTGACCGGCGACCCGGACGACGCCCTTGACGCGAAGTCCCAGGAACGCATCAAGAAGAATCTTGCGACCTTCGAGCGGATCGGTTCCCAGGACCAAGAGATCCGCACTCTCCGCGAGCAGCAGAAAGCCCAAAGCACCAACGACCCGAAGCACGCGGAAATCGAGCGCGAGATCGATCGTCTGATGGCGAAGATCGCCAAGGACATTCGGTCCATCGATTTCAGCGTCCAGACCCGGAACCAGCTCGTCGAGCTCCTTCGCGATATCCACCGCGAGTTCTCCCGTCTCAAGAACGATGTCCGTCGCGCCAAGCGCGCCCTTGAGAAGGAGAAGAATCAGGAGCTGCGTTCGCTTCAAGAGCGCCGGATCGAGAAGTACCAGGCGAAGCTCATCGAGATCGAAGAGCGCTACGGCACGAATTACGAGGAAGTGTCGAAGACGATCGGTCGGATCCGCAAAGGTGAAGCCGAATGCGAGCGGGCTAAGGAGCAGCTGATCGTCGCCAACCTCCGGCTGGTGGTTTCGATTGCCAAGAAGTACACGAATCGCGGCCTGCAATTCCT
>JBCDKB010000657.1:0-4103 GCA_038747035.1 Acidobacteriota bacterium
CGATGCCGGTCGTGCCGGTGGAAGGCAAGGCCGCGGAATTCGCCGCCGTCGAGTCCGGTGACGACCAGCAGCGGACGGCGCTGCCTGGCGTCGTGCTGCGCCCGGGGCGTCTTTTCGGTCGCGGCGCGGAGAAAGAGGCGGAAGAAGACACGGCCGGGACGGCGGAGGTCGCCTGGGTCGACCCGAAGGCGCCCCTCGAGCTGCTCTCCGAAGCCACGGGCGGCTATGTCATCGCCTCCGAAGGAGACTTGCTGGAAGCCGTCGGCCGGCTCGGTCAGCGGCGTCGGGTGGCGTGGATCGAGGCTTTGGACTACGCCGACGGTCTGGTGGCCGTCGAGGTCGAGGTTCAGAAGCCCGGGCATACCGTGCGCGCGCCGCGCTGGCGGTCCCGCGGCACGCCGGAACCGCTCGCCGACCTCCGCCTTGACCGCATTCTGGCCCGTGGCGAGGCCGGGGAATTGACCCTGGTGGCGGTGCTCGAAGTGGGCGACGCGGCCGATCCGACCGTCGCCGATTCGCCGACGCCGGCTAGCCTCGACGCCCGCCTCGATCTTTCGGACGCCGGGCTCGAAAGCCGAGAGACCGACCTGCGGGTGACCGTCGAAGCCCTCGGCCTCGGGGGCGAGACCCAGGTGCTCCAGGAGGTGATGTCGGCGAGCTTCGGCCAGCGCGAATGGCGCCTCGACCGCGAGCTTTCCCTGCCGGCCGACGCGACCGCCGTCGCTGTGCTGGTGGAAGACTTGCGCAGTGGACTCTGGGGCGGTCGACGGGCGACGGTGGTGCGCGCCGGCGCCTCCGCCGATGTCTACCTGCCGGAGCCGGCGGTACTCGAGATCCAGCGTCCGGAAGACGCGGTGCTGCGGGGTCGCGTCGAGTTCAACGTCGCCGTCTTCGACGCCCAGATCCAGCGCCTCGAATTCTTGCTCGATGACCGCGGGGTCGCCCGGCGCAGCGAGCCGCCGTGGCGTACCCGCATCGACCTCGGGCGCACGCCGCGTCGCCAGACCTTGACCGTCGTGGGTTTCAACGGCGGCGGCGTCGAAGTCGGCCGGGAGTCGGTGGTCTTGAACGGCGGTGAGGCCGGACTGGGCGTCTCCATCGTGGCGCCGACCAGCAATAAGGGCGTCGGCGCGGTGGAAGTCGAAGCAGAGATTTCGGTGCCGGTCGAAAGGCGCCTCGACCGCGTCCTTTTCTTTTGGAATAACACCCAGGTGGCGACGCTCTACGCGCCTCCATTCCGTCAGCGCGTGGACGTGCCCCAGGACCGGCCGGTGGGCTACGTGCGCGTGGTCGCGATGCTCGATGACGGCTCCCTCGCCGAAGACGTCAAGCTGCTCAACGGCCCGGATGCCGGCGAAAGTATCGAGGTCAATCTGGTGGAGCTCTACGTCGTGGTGACCGACGGTGAAGGTCGACCCGTCAAAGGGCTGTCGCAGGCGGATTTCTCCGTGCGCGAGGAAGGCATCCGGCAGCAGATCGCCACCTTTAGCGCCGCCGCCGACCTGCCGCTCACCCTCGGCATGGCGATCGATTCCTCGGCCAGCATGTTCGTGAAACTGCCGAAGGTGCAGAAGGCGGCGACCGACTTCTTACGCTCGACGTTCTCGGATAACGACCGCGCCTTCGTGGTTGATTTTGATTCGACCCCGCGCCTGGCGCGCGGCACCACTGGCGATGTGGAGCGCGTGGTCGACTCGATCTATGGCCTCGAAGCGTCGGGTCGCACGGCCCTATGGGAGTCGATTGTCTTCTCCCTCGTCCAGCTCCAAGGTGTGCGTGGACGCAAAGCCCTGATCGTTTTTTCAGACGGCGCGGATGAAGATGACCAATTCCCTTTCCGGACGACGAATCGCATCGCGAAGGAAATGGGCGTGCCGATCTACCTGATCCTGATGCGCAAGCAGCCGGAGGAGTCGGCCTTCCGGGGCCTGCTCTCGCGGTCCTTCTCATCCCGGATCGAAAGGTTGACCGAGGGGACGGGAGGGCGCATCTTTTACGCGCGCGAGTACGACGACCTCGGTGAAGTCTACGCCGAGATCGAAGAAGAGCTCCGCAGCCAGTATCTGCTGGCCTACTACCCGCAGGGCGTGGAGCGCAGCCGCGGCTGGCACGAGGTGGACGTCGACCTCAAGGACCGGGACCTGCAGCCCCGGACGCTCACCGGCTACTGGCAGTAGTCGCTTGCGCCCACCGGGCGAATCCGCGATGATCCTTCGGGATCATTCGGCATGACACGTCTGGACGCGATCGAGGAGCAATACGAGCTC
Organism: Acidobacteriota bacterium; assembly: GCA_038747035.1. GTDB lineage: Bacteria > Acidobacteriota > Thermoanaerobaculia > Multivoradales > J023 > JAUIJL01. Next base: position 2,268 of record JBCDKB010000657.1, read on the forward strand.
CTGCACAAGCTCGCCGAGGGCGGGATGGGGGCGATCTACAAGGTCCGCCACCGCCTGCTCGACGAGCTGCGCGTGGTGAAAACCGTCAACCGGCTGCACGCCTCGAACGCCGCCGCCCACCGTCGCTTTAGCCAGGAGGCGAAGGCCGCCACCCAGCTGCGCCACCCGCACATCGCGCAGATCTTCGACTTCGTGATCGACGAAGAGGGCGGCGCCTTTCTGGTGATGGAGTACATCGACGGCGTCACCTTCAAGCAGCTGCTGAAAATGGGCGGCCCGCCCCCCTTTGACCTGGCGATCGAGCTGGCGATCCAGAGTTTGGAGGCGCTCGAGTACCTGCACAGCCGGGGCTATGTGCACCGCGACGTGGCGCCGGACAACCTGATGTTGACGCGGGCCGAAAGAGGCACTCCGCTGGTCAAGCTGATCGACCTCGGCCTGGCCAAGCGTCCGTCCGATCAGCTGGACCTCACGGCGACGAATATGTTCGTCGGCAAGGTCCGCTATTCGAGCCCCGAGGTGTTCAAGCGCGGCAAGGGTAAGGCGAGCGCGCAGAGTGATCTCTACTCCTTCGCGGTGGTTCTCTACGAGCTGCTGACCGGCGATTGCCCGATCCGCGGTTCGAGTTTCGAGGAGCTGGCGACGGCCCATTTGCTCGAGGCGCCGCCGGACTTTGCCCAAACGGACCCAGAGCACCGCGTCCCCGACGAGGTCCGGGCGCTGCTACTCGCAGCGCTCGCCAAGGATCCCGCCAAACGTCCGACCTCGGCCCGGGCGATGGCCGAGACCCAGGCGCCGTTTCGCGCGCCCGTGGGCTTGGAGGTGCCGTCGGTGATTCTGCCGGGCGACGGCGAAGATCCGACGCTCGGCTTCACCGACGCCTTGGACCCCGAGTCTCAAATGCCGACGTTGGCGGCGGGCGAGGCGCCTACACCGCCCGCGCGGCACTTGACGACGTCGACCGCGCCCCGGCGGGCGCAGCCCCCGCGAGAGCCTGAAGCGCAGGCCGGACGGTCGGCGACTCGGCCGAGGCGATTGGCGATGGCGGTCGGACTCCTGGCGCTGCTGGCCGCCGGGGCCTATGTCGGTCTCGACCAGTGGCGCTCGAGTGAGCCGGTCCAGTCGGGGCCGCCGCCGACCCTGGCGCCCGCCTTCGGTCGACTGGCGATCGACGCCGTGCCGTGGGGGCGCATCACCTCCGTGCTCGACGCCGACGGTCGCGAGGTGCCGATCGGCGACCCCCGGGAGACGCCGCGACTCCTCGCGCTGCCGGCGGGGACCTACGAGGTGCGCCTGGAGCATCCAGATTTCCCGCCGTCCGGGCCGATCGAGGTGACGGTGCCCGTCGCCGGCACGGCCCGGGTCCAAGGGCGCCTCGGCGCCTTTCCGGCCGATGACTATTTCCGCGCGACGGGGCTCTACGACGCCCTGCTGACCGGCGATTTCGGCGAGGCTGAGCCGTGAGGCGCGTCGGTGGCCTCGGGCTCCTTCTGGTGTGCGTCGGGGTGACGCTTTCCACTCCGGCGTGGGGCGACTCGGACGACTCGTTTCGAAAGGGTATGGTGGCGGCGGACCTCGGCCGCTACGCCGAAGCCGTCGGCCGCTTCCGGGAGGCGATCTCCGAGGACAGCCGCGAATCGACCCGCCAGATTCTGATTTCCGGCGTCTTCTACACGGCTTACTTGCCCCACTACCAGCTCGGTCGGGCGCTCCTGCTGATCGGCGAGTCGGAGTGCGCCGCCGCCCTCGAAGCGTGGTCGATTTCGGAAAGGCAGGGTGTCGTGCACGGCCGCTCGAGACCGTGGGCGGGACGGGTGCGGGGCCGGGGCCCCGGGC
>JBCDKB010000658.1:0-4091 GCA_038747035.1 Acidobacteriota bacterium
GCATGAGCTGCATGAGCCCCTGGGCCCCTTTGTGCGAGACGACCGTCGGCCGAAAAGAAGATTCCGCGAAAATCACCGCGGCGATTACTTCCGGATTCAAGCCGTGGCGCTTCGAGGCGACGAGAATGTCCTCGCCATAGGGAACGGAAGGCGCCGGCTGGTCGTCAAATCGCAGGGTGAAAGCCGGCGGCGACTCGGCGGGAGCCTCCACCGCGACGATCTCATCGTCGATGATCCTCGAAACGCGCCCCCTCGGCAGGATGAGCTGGCCCCCCGAAGGCAGCTCGAGCCGGTACCCCTTCTTGATCAATTCGAACGACTCCACCTTCAAGAAGTCGCCGTCCGCCAAAACCACCAGCTCCGCCCCCGCCGGCCAGGCCGTAGCCGCGGCGAAGAGAGCGATACAGACCGCCCTGCTCCGACGCGGGGCCCCGCCGGGGCGGCCCGGCGACGGCGCACTACGAGCGGGGATGGAAACGGTCATAGAGGGTCTTCAGTCGAGCCTGGTGGATGTGGGTATAAATTTGGGTCGTCGAGATATCCGCGTGGCCGAGCATCATTTGGACGGCGCGCAGGTCGGCGCCGTGCTCGAGGAGGTGACTGGCGAAACTATGCCTCAACACGTGGGGGGAGACCTCTGGAATCCCGAGCTCGCGGCCGTAGCCTTTGAGGATCTTCCAAAAGCCCTGACGGGTCATCGCGCGGCCGAGTCGACTGACATAGACCGAGCCGTGGCGGCCGCGCACTAGCCCCGGCCGCACCTCGCGGATGTAGCGAAGAGTCCAGGCCTCCGCCCGCTCACCGACCGGCACCACCCGCTCCTTCGCCCCTTTGCCGAACGCGATAAGGAACCCTTGATCGAGCCGCAGCTGGGCCAGGTCCAGGGAAATCAACTCGGAAACGCGGAGGCCGGACGAGTAGAGCATCTCGACCATGGCCCGATCGCGCAGCCCAAGGTCGGTGGACACATCGGGCGCTTCGAGGAGCGCATCCACCTGATCTTCGGAGAGCACCTTCGGTAGCGTTCGCCATCGACGCGGCGAGCTGAGGTGTTCCGTCGGGTCGTCCCGCCGACGTCCGAGTTCAATCAGGTGACCGTAGAAACTGCGGAAAGAGGAACGGGCCCGCGCCAGGGAACGCGGCGCGAGCCCGCCGCGGCTCAACTCCCGAAGGTGGGCGCGGAGCTCTCCCGCTCCGGCTTCTAGGAGGTGGACACCCTGGGCCTCGAGATCGACGCCCAGGCGCTCGAGGTCACGCCGGTAGGCCGCCAACGTGTGGACGGAGAGCCCGCGTTCGGCGTCGAGGGACTCCAGCCAGGCCCCGAGCTCTCGACGCCACGCGGATTCAGGGTTCTCGGCAGACGCGGCGGACATGGGAGCGCTCAGGGCTTCCGGGATCTACCGGGGGCGACGAACCGGCGGCCCTCAACCCATCGGCACGTGGCGTCGGCAGATCGTTTCGATCTCATCCCGCGCCAGCACTTCCCGGGCCTGTTTCGCATGTTGAAAGATCTCTTTGACGAGATCCTCCGACGGCTCAAAGTCATTCTCTTCGAGCCAGTGGACAACGTTGGAGAGGCCGCTCATCGGCCCGACCTCGATGATCTGGCGCGATCCCACCAGCGACGCGGGAACGCTCGAGTAAACGCGATCGGCGAGCCATTCGTCGCCCTTTTGCCGCGCCTTGATGATCGCCGCCGCGTGTACACCGGTCCCGGTCCTGAAGGCATCGAGGCCGAAGACCGGATAGTTGTCCGGGAATGGGACCCCGGTGCATTCATGCACCTTCTCGCAGTAGTCCTGCAGTCGCTCAAGATTGCGATCACTCCAGCCGAGAAGGCAGAGATTGACCAGCAGCAGATCGATGGGCGTATTGCCGACGCGCTCGCCGAGGCCGAGGCAGGTTCCGTGGAGCCGGTCGGCGCCGGCGGCGGCGGCGCGGAGCGCGTTGGCCACGTCGAGTCCACGGTCGCGGTGGCCGTGCCAATCGACCTTGACCGACTCGCCCGTGTCCGCCACCACCTCGCGGATGAAGCGCACCAGATTCTCAGCGCCTTGGGGAGTCGCATGGCCGACCGTATCCGCGATGCAGACGCGGCGGGCGCCGGCTTCAATCGCGGCGGTATAGAGTCGCCGCAGGTCTTCCGGCTTCGCCCGCGTCGTGTCCTCGGTCACGTACATGACCGGCAGATTGTTCTTCGTGGCGTAGCCGACCGCTTCATCGGTGAGCTTGAGCAGGCGTTCGATATCCCATCCTTCGGCATACTGACGAATCGGGCTCGAGCCGATGAAGGCCGCCACTTCGATCGCGATGCCCGCCTGCTGCGACAGCTCGACGATCGGCTCGATGTCCGCCACCACCGTCCGCGCGGCGGCGTTGGGATAGATGCCCAATTTCTGATCGACGATCTCTTTCGCGAGCCTCAAGACGTGGTCGAAAACATGCTGACCCGCGGCCGGTAGGCCGATATCTGCGCCGTCGATACCGAGGTCGCTCATCATGTGAAGCGTTTCGAGCTTGTCCTCGATGGACGGGGATTTGGCCGAGGGCGACTGCAGACCATCCCGCAGCGTCTCGTCGTCCAGCTCGATGTGGCGGTCGATGGCGGGGCTGCCATTCCAGTCGTGGACGAGCTCGCTTTCCGGCGGTCTCACATCCGCAGGATCCTCTGTCGATTCGATCGCGCTGGCCAACGGCTCTTCTCCGTTCGTTGCTGGTATCCGCGTCGCTTTGGGTTGCATCGTGGCTTGGGGTGATTCTTGGTGTGGAATGAGTGGCTAGCTTTGACGGGATCTCTGCTGTGGGTGCCGCCGATGACGGCGCTTGACGCCGCACCGACCTGACTTGGCTCCATTAAAGATACGCGGGGAAGCGCGAGAACGTTCGAAGCCCGGAGCGAAAGACTAGGGAGGGCCACGACATCTCTAGCACACGACTCGACTAGGCGTCGCCCACGTGGCGAGCGAGTCGGTCGCCAACCTCCCCCGTCGACAGGGTGCCGCCGAGGTCAGGGGTCGTCTGCCCGGTCTTGAGGGACTCGGCCACGGCCTTCTCAATCGCCGACGCGGCGTCGCGGTGGCCCAAATGGTCAAGCATCAAGCCGGCCGTCAAGCACGCGGCCACAGGATTGGCGTTACCGGTCCCTGCGTATTTCGGGGCCGAGCCGTGGACCGGCTCGAACATCGAAATCGAGCCCGGCCTTAGATTGGCCGACGCGGCGATGCCGAGTCCGCCCTGGATGGCGGCGCCGACATCGGTCAAAATATCGCCGAACATATTGTTCGTGACGATGACGTCGAAACTCTCGGGTCTCCGGATCATCTGCATGGCGAGGGCGTCGACGTAGTAGTGGTCAGTCTCGATCGCCGGGTACTCCTCCGCCACCTCGGCGAAGGTTCGCTGCCACAGGTCATGGCCGAAACGCATGACGTTCGACTTGTCGCACATCGTGACCCTTTGCCGGCCATGGTCGACGGCGTATTCGAAAGCGGCCCGAATGATTCGCTCGACGCCCTTGCGGGTGTGAATCTCTTCCTGGACCGCCACTTCATCGGGCGTGCCGCGCTTGAAGTTTCCACCGACGCCGACGTAGGCGCCCTCGGTGTTCTCGCGCAGCACGACGAAGTCAATCTTCTCCGCGTCGACGTTTTTCAACGGGCACAGCGCCGGATCATAGAGAGTCACCGGCCGCAGGTTGATGTAAAGGTCGAGGCCGAACCGGATGCCGAGCAAGATGTCCCGCGCATGCCGCATATCGGGCACCCGGGGATCCCCGAACGCACCGATGTAGATGGCCGCGTAGTGCTCCCGGAAGTCATCGAGGGCGCCGTCGGGAAGCGTTTCGCCGGTCTCCAGGAAGTGGTCCGCGCAATACGGCAAGGCATCGAGCTCGAGCGAGAGATCGAAGCGAGAAGCGGCCGCCTCCAGCACTTTGGTGGCCTCCGCCGTCACGTCGACGCCGATACCGTCACCGGCGAGCACGGCGATCTTTTGCGGGGAATTCGTGGAAGCCTGTGAGCTTTGAGACATCGCTGGGATGCTAGCACAAGGCCCCCCACCGGACGCGTCGTCAAGCGCTTGGGAGGCGGCGC
>JBCDKB010000659.1:0-4082 GCA_038747035.1 Acidobacteriota bacterium
CCTGGTGGGCTGGGCCAAGACCTTCCCGGATGATTTTTACTTCCATCTCGTCCGCCTGCGCGGCTGGAGCTTCGACAGCCAGAGCAACCGCCGGCCGCGTGACGTCGGGCGGCTCACTAGCGTCTTGATCTACGAGCAGCTACCTAAGGGGGTGCTTGTAGATCAAGACGCTAGTGAGCCGCCCGACGTCCCGCGGCCGGCGGTTGCTCTGGCTGTCGAAGCTCCAGCCGCGCAGGCGGAAGAGATGAAAGTAAAAGTCATCCGGGAAGGTCTTGGCCCAGCCCACCAGGTGGGGTGAGAGATAGGCCGCGAGGATGCGCTGGAGTTCCTGTTGCTCTCGGTCGTGCTGGTAGCCGGTCGCTTCGTCGACCAGGGCGGTGATGCCGACCCGAGCCAGGGCTCGCATCAGCCGGTCCGCTGCGCTCGAGAACTTCAGCTGATCTTTCCGAAGTGCTCCCGCGTCTCGAGCCTTTAGCCAGACTTCGCAGATGTCGGGCAGGAGTTCGGCCTTGATGCACCTAGCGGGCACGCCGCCACCAGGATGCTGGAAATGTTGCGTCAACTGCACCATCAGCAAGTCTCTAGGAACAAAGGCTTTAAGCCGGTCTAGGGCCCAAAAACGGGGTGCAACTGCACCATCAGCTCTTGCGCGAATCGAACTTCTTCCCAAAGCGGCAAGAGCCCCTCGCTCGGAGAGCACGCGGGTGCCGTCCTCGAGAACTGCGCATTGGACCTCCATCTCGCAGATCTTCAACACTCCGACATGAGTCGCCTTCAGAACTTTGCTCATTGCCACTCCGCCTTTCCACAAGCGGCGGCCGCCCGCCGATCCACCCGGGCGTTGAGCCAAGCAGCGGGCGTGTTCTTCCCGCTGTGCCCCCTCACCCACCGAAACCGAACCCGGACGCCGTGCGTCGCCTGCCGGAGCCAGCCCTGCGCCTCGCGCAAGTCGTCCCGCTCGTGGCCTCGGCTGCTCCTCAAGACCCGCATCGCCGGCCGCGAGTCCGAGTGGACCCCGATCCCCTGCGCTTCCGGCCACGTCCGGCGCACAGCCCGAACCCCGTGCACGATCGCCATGGCCTCCGCGAATGTCGTATCCACTCGCTTGCCAAAGACCCCTCCGGCTTCCGTGACCACACCAAGGCCGACCTCTCGGGGTAGCGCGGCGTTAGCTCGGGCATGCATAGCCCAAGCTAGGGGGTTGGCGTCCGTGTAGAGCGTCACCCATCGCCCACGGGGAGCAGGCGACGGGCGAGAAATCCACTCGGTCTCTATCCAGTCCAGCCAGTTGATCGCCTTCATGGGATCGCGTCTCCCCGGTAGCCGATGAGACCGTCCCCGTCGCCGGCATCGAATAGATCGCGCTGCGCGTCTTCGGCTTCGGCCGCTGCGGCCAGAATGTCGGCGTGCGTCGCCGGCACGCCCTCGTCGACGTCGGCGTCGACGTAAGGGGCGTATCCACCGTCTGTAGCGTTCGGGTCCGGCATCCGACCGTGGATCGCCTGGAGCCGCGGATGGGCCCAGCGCGGCGGACTGATCAGGCGCAGCCGGCAGGTCAACCCAACGAGTCCCTCAAAATCGAAGGTCTCATAATCGTAGAAACCGTTGATCGTGATTCCGAGGCAGCGCGCTTTGCAGGCCACCTTCCGGCCCTCGGCCTGCGTGATCGTCCACACGTCGCGCCCGATCTCTAGGGGCGCTATCGCGGGGGCGTCGGCTGCCACGAAGAGCAGCAGCCATTCCGGCGGCTCGTGGCTGACCTGGACGACGGCGGCGATGCGGGCGGGGGTCAAAACGGTACCTCTTCCGGATCGTCCCCTTCGCGGTCTTCCAAGCCGTCGGCCTCGAAGACGTCAAACAACTTGGAGCTGCCGCCTCGTTCGTGCCATTGCTGGACGGCGGGGAGGTCGAGGGCGATGCCCACCGGGTCGCCTTCGGAGGAGTAAAGCAGCCATGCGCGAGGGGCGCTCACGCCTGCGACCCCCGCAGCCACTCGACGTCAAGGTGCTCGAACTGGACGACGGCGGCGATGCGGGCGGGGGTCATCATGGCTGAAACCTACGTTCCAGGTAGGGTTCTTTCTGTTCCGCGGCCTCCAGCTGCCACTCCAAGTCCTCGACTTCAGATGCGAGACGCACGTTCTCTTGTGCCAACCTCGCGATTTCGTCGAAGATGCAGGGCTTTAGTCGGTGGAAGCCAGCAAGCCCGCAGAACTCAATCACGACACCAAGCGCTCCAGATATGCGCCCCAGCTTGCACTTCCGTTGCTGGCGACCTTCGCCGTGGACCCACTCGTGGGAGGTCACGACACGCCTCCCGGTACGGCGATTCCGGTCCCTACGAGATCCTCGAGCCCTACGACGCTGAGCGCGGACTCGGGATCCTGGCGCTCCAGCCACGACCGCATCCGGTCGCACCACTCCCGCCCCAGCACCTGCATCGCAATGCCGTTATTGATCCACGGCGCCTCGCTGAGGAGAGAAACCTCTTCCTTGAGCGCGACCTCGACTAGCTCGAGCCTTGCGTAAGGGTCGAGGTCCGTCCACAAGCTCGGGGCAAGAGGCATGTAGCCGCCGCTGTAGACCCGGAGCCCCACTTCCGTGATGGCGGCGCGGACCTTTTGTCCGTCGCTCAGCCGCTCGAAGTTCTGGGATTCTCCGGTCTCCTTGTCGAGATAGCAGACCTGGCCGTCGTCGCCAACGATGATGTTGCCCCAGTCGTAGGACGACAGCACCGAACGGAGGCGCTCGAAGACCTGGTCTTCGACGGTCCGATAGCGCTCCGCTTCCCGAGCCTCTTCGGCCCTGCGCTCCTCGGCCCTCTTCCTGGCGCTTTCCAGCTCGTCGAGGAGTCCGTACGCCGTCGCAGTGGCAATCGCCGCCATCGCTCGCTCTTCTTCGGCGACGGCCCCTGCTAGCTCGTCTTCAGAGGGGCCCTCGATCGGCTGGGCCAGGATCCGCTGCCGCGAAACCCAGTCCGCGTGTGGCTGGGCGAGCGCTTCGACCCGAACCCGCGCGTTGCCAAGATCTTGCTCTGCGACCTCTAGCTCTCTCTTCAACTCGTCAACCCTCGCCGAAGCTCGTTCGAGCTCGGTTCGGGCTTCGGCGATCGGCGGCTCTTGGCCGAGGCCTTCCGCGCGAATGCGGTCCCGTTCCCCCTCCGCTGCGCGCCGGGCATCGACTTGCGCGCGAAGGGTTGCCGCCGCCCCCGCAGCCGCCGAGGCCGCTGCCTGGAGGGCATCGCTATCCGTCTCGGTAGGCCTCGGCACGCCCTCAAGCTGCTCTTTCCTGACGCGCTCAATCTGGGCTTTCGCCGTTGCCGCCTCGGCGGCGGCCTGCGTTGCCCGCGCTTCGTGATTCAGAGCGTCCTTGCCGATCGCCCGCTTTAGATCGCGGGCGGCTTTGAGGATGTCGTCGCCCCTTGCCGGGATCAGGCGCGAGAGCACGGGGTCGCCGCCGGCCAGCTTGGAAAGCAGGTCTTGGGTGACCTCCAAGTCGGAGAGCTGCGCGAGGATCTGCGCTCGCCGGTTGTCCTTAGCCTCCGGCTTGACGAGCCCCTTCGGTCGGATCAGATCCGCCAGAAGCCCATGGTCCCCGAGCTCGATACCGACGACCTCGCCCTTGCGGGTCACGCTCGCCTTGACGGTGACCGTCCCGCCACCCGGCCCGCTAATCCAACCGCTCCCGGTCTCATCGTTGGCAACAAGGCCGGTGCTCTTACCCGACTCGCCACTCCAGTAGACCGTCACCGCGTGGATCGCGTTGCTCTTCGAGGCGCCGTTTCGGCCAAGCAGCATGTTCAATCCCAGCTCAGGGGCCGGGATCTTCAGGTACTCCTTGATGCCGGCAATACCCGCCATTCTGAACGGCGTAGCTGTGGCTTCCATGACCTAATATCTCCAGTGCTCGGCGATGTCGGATCCCCAGCCGTCAGCAAACGCCTTCCGCCTGCCTTCCCGGCGCAGGCCGTCGGTCAAGGCGTGAGCCTCCACCTCCGCCTGCTGCCCTTTGCCGCGTGGGTAGTCGGGGTCCCAGGCCTCATTTCCCGAGATCTGTTTCGCGACGTCGAGGGCCGTGGCCCTC
>JBCDKB010000660.1:0-4078 GCA_038747035.1 Acidobacteriota bacterium
GGCGCCACTTGCAGGCCAACCCGCACTCCGAGTCCCAGTTCTTCTTCCCGGTGGCTGCTTCCGACTGGCGGGACCCGGAGTGCGACGAATGGGTCGCAGGAGACGCTGCACAGATCCGACTCCGAGACCAACAGATCGCGATTCCATCGGCGCACGACCTCAGGGAGCTGGGGATTGTTCTCGAGGAGCCGCCGCGGCTCAAGGTCTTCGAGCTCTGCCGTTTCCTCGCGGAGGTCGAGCGAGACTTGGTGCTCGCGACCGAGGAAGAGCGTCGGCGCAAGGTCCCGGAAGACCTGGTGGAGGTCCTGATCCTCGACGGCTGGAAGCACCCGGATGTCCTCGGCGGGGAACTGCCGAGCTCTTCGGAAGCATTCCGTCAGCTAGCGCTCGTCTTGGCGTCGGGTGACGCGAGCGCCTACCGGCCGACGGAGGCCCCGAATACCCACTGGCGCTTTTGGCCGGAAGGAGGCCGGCTGTGAGGAAGCTTGGGATTGAGGGAGCCTTAAGGCGAGTCCTTTTTGGGCAGAGCCTTGACGATTCCGAACGGCTAGCGGCGAACCGCCCAGGGGCCCCGTCGCCCGACGCCTCCCGCTCTTCAAAGCATCCGATCGGGGGCCTGCCGATCGGGCGTAAGGCCTCCAGGCCGCCGGCGCTAGCGCGCCCACGCCGCCTGGCGTCTATTCCGCTTGTACCCCTCGGCAGAGCCAAATCGACACCGGGAAGGGGCAGGTCCGGCGGCCTGGCGTCAGGTTCCTGTCTCGGCCGGGGTGACTCGAATCCGGCGACCGACCAGGAACCTTTGAGTGGCCCGGTCGAGGGGAGGGTGGCCCACCTCGGCGATAGCGTGGAGTTGGAATGCGCTGACGGCTCGAGGGTCAATACCGACGACTTCTTGGAGACCATGAACGGCCGTTCACGGGGGCATGGGAACGACTTTTTCCAAGGGGCGATTTTTTGTGTCCACGATTTCTAGTCGAAGCGACGCGGAGATCGGCGACCGCGCCTTGGGGACGCGGTCCAGCGATCCGAGTCGCGGTTCAGTCGAGGTCGTATCGCTTGATCTTGTTGAGCAGCCCGCGGCGGCTGAGGCCGAGGATTTCGGCGGCGTGGGTGCGGTTGCCGTGGGTTTCGGCGAGGGCCCGCATGATGAGGGCTTTCTCGTTCTCTTCGAGCGTCGGTAGGCGCCCGGTGTTGTGCGCGAGCGACGGCGAGGGGGCCTCGTCGTCGACGCGGGCGAAGGCGCCGATGGCGGGGGGAAGATGTTCGGGGAGGATCACCTCGGAGCGGGCTAAGAGCGCCGCGCGGGTGACCGCGTTCGCCAGCTCTCGGACGTTGCCCGGCCAGGGGTAGGCCATGACGCAGTCGGCGGCGGCGGGGGAGAGGCGCTTGAGGCCGCGACTGGAGCGGAGGAGAAAGAAGCGGGCCAGCGGCAGGACGTCGTCGGGGCGGTCCGCGAGTGGCGGCAGCTCGAAGGCGATGACGTTGAGACGGTAGAAGAGGTCGGCGCGGAAGCGACCGTCTTCCACGGCGAGTTCGAGATTGCGATTGGTGGCTGCGATGATGCGCACGTCGGTTTGGATCTCCGCGTCGCCGCCGAGGGGGCGGATGCGCCGGGTCTCGAGGGCGCGCAGCAGCACGGGCTGGAGGGCGAGGGGGAGCTCGCCGATTTCATCGAGGAAGAGCGTGCCGCCGTCGGCGTCTCGGAAATGACCTTGGCGCGTGCCGACGGCGCCGGTGAAGGCGCCCTTGTGGTGTCCGAAGAGCGTCCCGGACAGCAGGTCGGCGGGGATAGCGCCGCAGTTCACCGCCACGAACGGCCCCTCGGCGCGGTCGCTGTGGCGGTGGATGAATTGGGCGATCTCGTCCTTGCCGGTGCCGCTTTCGCCGGTCAAGAGCACCGTCGCGTCGCTGTGGGAGACGCGGTAGGCGTCGCGCAGGATGCTGCGCAGCACAGCGCTCTCGGCAACCAAGCCTTCGAGGGCGTGGCGCGGCAGCTCCGGGTCGCCGCCTTCGGGCTCGAAGCCGAGGGCGCCGTGGACCGTGCCGGTCAAGATATCGAGGTCGATGGGCTTGGTCAGGTACTCGACCGCACCGAGACGCAGGGCCTCGACCGCCTCGCGCACCTCGCTATAGGCCGTCACCAGGAGAAAAGGAATCAGCGGCCACTCCTTCCGCGCTTGGCGCAGCAGGTTCAGGCCCCCGATGCCCGGCATGCGGACATCGCTGATGACCATCGCCGGCAGGTTTCGGCGCATGAGATCGAGGGCCTCCTCCGCCGAGCTCGCTTGCTCCGTGACGAAGCCGGCTTCGCCCAGGACTTGGCAGTACAACTCTCGGAACGTGGCTTCGTCATCGACGACGAGCACGCGACGCGTTTTTTCGTCGGCGGACTTCACATACATGGGTCTCTCCTGAGGCTTAGCCAGGGCACTTTCAACGCTGCGCGTCATCCTCCACATGCCTTACGCAATAAGCAAGAACGATTCCACCGAAAATCAGCGCCAAATCCCCGATCTGACGGCGTCGGAGTGGCGGCCCCGGGTGTGAAGAACGTGCGCACCGCGCACAGAATACCGCGCACGAATTTCTCACCGCCGGTGAAAGCACTCCGACGACCCGGCCGCGGAGACCGAGCCAGGTGAAGCTTCAGGGCACGGGTCGGGGAGGCACGCCGTGTCCGCACGTCTCGGAATCTCCATGATTTTTTCTGGGACAAAAAATTGGATTTGACGCATTACAGGGCGACACTTTCAAGCCTCGGCGCGGGGTCGCGACGGATTCGCCGTCGGTGACGCTGTGCCGGCCCAGATGTGGAGAGACCTATGCGCCCGATCAACCTTCGTTTCTTTCTTCTTGCTATCTCCCTCGCCTTCAGCCTCTTGCTGGTTCCCCAAGCCTTCGCATCGGAAGCCGTGACGTTCGTGCTCGAAAACGGTACCGGCGAGACCATCGTCGAGTTCTATGCCTCGCCGCCGTCGGCGTCAGACTGGGAAGAAGACATCCTCGGCCTCGACGTGCTCAATTCGGGAGAGACGGTGGAGATCACGATCGACGACTCGCGGGAAGATTGCCTCTATGACTTCCTGGCGGTCTTCGATGACGGCTCTGAGCTCGTCCACGAAGAGATCGCGATCTGCGACGGGGAGCACTACACCTATCGCTAGGAAAGATCAGAGTCTCTGGTCTGGCCCGCCGCGTCAGACCTGATCACCGGCCGACCTGACGTTCTGATGAACGGGGTCGGCCTTTTTGTGCGCCATGCAGCTCGCGGATCCGAAGGAGCCGTCTGAGACTCCGGCGGCGCCTTGAGCTTCGCGATGGACACCTCGCCGGAAGCCGCAGAACGACGCAGAGTCCCCGGCGTCTCTCTTCGCGTCGGTGCGGCTTGCCTGAACCTCTCCGGCTGAGACTCGAAGTGGCCCAGGAGATTTACGCAGACCGACGCCACGGCCGGAGAAATGGAGGGAGCTGGCGGAAGCTTGGGGACCTTCAGGCTTGCTCAGGCCCCGGAAGTCTTGACCTGAACATCCAGCTAGGGGGCACAGGGCTCTAGATCCTGCTGATCGGCGCGGCCCTTGGGCGACACGAGCGGGGGGCGCCAGAGAGCATCGGGTCCGCCCCGCACGAGAAAAAGGCGACCGCGCAGAACGCGATCGCCTTTGGGTGTGTCGGGGTCTTTCTCGGAGATGGGGCTAGGGACAGGTCATAAAGGCCGAAGTGTCGGTCACCGCCGGCGATCGGGTGCCCAAGGAGTTCTCATAGTCGCGAAAATCGCCGGTGACCGTATCCGTCACCCGGACGCGGTAGCGGACGTCGGTGGTGGCGGCGAAGAAGAACCAGTAGCTATTGAAGGTGCTGTTGCAGGCGTCGTTCATCTTCACCAGCATTTCCCAGTTGCTGGGTTCGAAGAAGTAGAAAAGACCGGAATCGCGGGAGCCGAACGGCACGACGCCGCCGCAGCCCATTTCGCCATTGGGGCCTTCAAACTCGACTTGCACGGAGAAGCGACCGTCCAGGAGCGAGAGGGCCGGATCGTTGGGGCCGCAGGGGAAGTCGCCGTTACCACCGCCACCGCCAC
>JBCDKB010000661.1:0-4062 GCA_038747035.1 Acidobacteriota bacterium
GCGCCGAGCGAGCCGCGGGTCGTCGACGAAACGCCGCCGGTCTCCTACGAGCCGCCGCCGATCTATATCGTTCAGCCAGAACAGGTTCCGGACCACGTGACGCCGGTCCAGGCCCAGCCCTACGGCACGCCGCGGTCCGCCCCGAGTTTCGAACCCCCCGTCCCGCGGGAGGTCGCGCCCCGGGAGCCCGAAGCGCCGCAACGCCCGCGCTCCACGGCCCCGCAGCCGATCACGATCCGCATCCAGCCCGGTGACGCCCAGGTCTTCCTGGACGATGAGCCCCTGGGCGCCGCCGCGTCGCTCTCGGCGATCGACCTCCGCCCGGGGGTCTACGTGCTCGAGGTGGAGCATCCAGAACTCGGCGGCCAGCGATTGGTCTTTGGGGTCGACGACGAGCCGCTCTCGGTCGCCGTCGACCTCCTGGCGGACCGGCCCAGCCGACGCTCGCGGGTGAAGTAGCGCCCACGACGCCGACGTCGGTTCAAAAGCTCGTAACGGTGTCCCTGAAAAGGGACATAGCGCTTGCCAGCCGGGCCCGCTCCGTCTAATCTAAAACGTCCAATCGACCTTTTAGCACGGAGCCTCCCCCAGGTCTATGGCCCCCTGTCACGACCTGGCTCCATGATCGGGACTGCGCTCGAGGCACCCCCTCCTGCGCGTCTGCAACCGCTTCAGCGACCTATAATTACGCCATGACAGAGCGGATCGGACCCTATCGGGTCTACGAACGGCTGGGTGTGGGCGGCATGGGCGAGGTCTTCAAGGCCTACGACGACCGCCTGGACCGCTGGGTTGCGATCAAGCGCATCCGGCCGGATCGGCTCGACGCCGAGGACAATCGCGAGCGATTCAAGCGCGAGGCCCGGGCCACGGCGCGGCTGAATCACCCGTCGATTGTGCACCTCTACGGCATCTTCCAGGACGAGGAAGACGCCGACTGCATCGTCATGGAGTTCGTGGACGGGCGCACCCTCGACACCTTCCTCGCCGAAGGTCCCCTCGAGCCGAACCGCGTCGCCCGGCTCGGCCACGAAATCGCGTCTGGGCTCGCCGAAGCCCACGCCAACGGCATCCTGCACCGCGACCTCAAGGCCGAGAACATCATGATCACGCCCCGCGGCCGGGCGAAGATCCTCGATTTCGGCCTCGCGAAACCGATCCTGGCCTCCGAGCTCGACCCGGTGCTCACCAGCAAAGGCCAGCTCGTCGGCACCAGCCGCGCGATGTCGCCCGAATACGTCAGCGGCGAAGAAGTCGACCACCGCTCCGACCTCTTCGCCATGGGCGTCCTGCTCTACGAGTGCTTGACCGGCCAATCCCCCTTCAAGGCGCACAATACGCTCGCGACCTTGAAGCAGGTGATGCTGCACAAACAAACCCCGGTCGTGCAGCTCAATCCGGAAGTGTCGCCGGAGCTCTCCGACCTCATCGATCGCCTGCTCTCGAAAGACCCGAACGACCGCCCCCAAAACGCCGAAGAAGTCGCCCTCGCCTTCGGCCGCGTCACCGGCCAGGTCTCGTCCGGCATCATCGATACCCCCAACTTCGGCAGCGGCACCCACCCCCGCACCGGCGGCGCCACCAGCACGATCGCGGCGTCAGACACCGTGCTCGACCTGCGGCCCCGCAACCGCCGGCTCGCGGTCATCGGGATCCTGCTGGTCGCCCTGATCGGAGCGTTCTTTTTGGGTCGGCAGTTTGTGGGGGGAGGTGGCGAGGATCAGCCGAAACTACCTGCCGATGAGAGGATTCGGATTGTCCTCGGAGAGTTCAGAAACTCTAGTGAAGAGGAGATGCTGGGCGCTTCCCTAGCTGGCGCGTTTAGGGCGGTTCTCGAGCAGTCGCGCGCGAACACTGTGCTCTCCCAAAGCCAACTCAAAGACACTCTTCTGCGGATGGAACTCCCTGCCGACACTGCAATTACCCGAGAGGTTGGCCTTGAGATCAGTGAGCGAGAAGGAGCCGAGCGTCTAATTGTTGGCAGTGTTTCGAAATTTGGGAATAACTACTCGCTTGTTGTCGACGTTGTCGACCCTCGGGGAGACACTACGACGTTGTCAGCCAACGACAGCGCCAAGGGCACAGATGAGCTCCTTCCAACTATCGAAAGGCTCGCCCAGAGCGTGCGGCGACACCTCGGCGAATCTGCAGCAGAGATCGAGAAAGCGATACCACTTGAACGTGTCACGACAGGCAATCTCGACGCGCTAAAGGCCTACACTGCCGGCGAGAGCTTGGTGGCTCTAGCTCGTAACAACGAAGCTATTGACTTCTTTTCCCAGGCCATAAACCTAGATCCGTCGTTTGCAATGGCCTTTGCAAAACTGGGGGTCGCGTACGCCAATATCGGGAAAACAGAACTCGCGGTGGAGTCGTTCAAGAAAGCTCTCACAAGAGAAGACAAACTCAGCGAGGTCCAGAAACTCTACCTGAAAGGCTGGCTCGCTCGCTGGGAAGGCACCTCGGAAGAGGTGATCGCAAACTTTGGCCTAATGGCCCAGGTGTACCCTGAGAATTACATTGCAAGCTACAATCTTGGGCAAGCGCTATGGATTTATCGAAACGATTTTGAGGGAGCCGCAGAAGCCCTGAAGAAGGCCGCCCTGGCAACAAGGGGAGAGGAGCAGCAGCTCATTCTCACCCAATCAGCCTCCTGCCTTATCGCTCTAGATCGGTATGAGTCGGCCGCGAATATACTCCAAGGCTTAGAGAATCCCGACGTGACACAAGTTCGATTACGGCTGGCTCTAGCCAAACGAGAGAGCGAAAAAGTTGAGGAACTCCTTACACAGCTCGATCCAGCAACTCCGGCCGTCTTTCTGCTTAATGCGCTAGCTACTGCTTCCGAGTTCAGATTTCCAGAAGCCTTTGAGACTCTCAGCGGGTCTGGAGAACGGAACAACCCAAGCAACGCGAGAGCTCAGCGCCGGAACCTGGCGAACCTTGCCACCTTCGCTTTTGTTATGAAGGACCCCTTGAAGTTCGCTCACATCACAGATAAAGCAATAGCCCTGGAGCGGGACAAAACCGATCTCAATAACCTTAAGCTCTTCCAGTTCCTCTGGAGACTGGCTATTCGAGATAGCCTTTTCGACGCCTCGAAAATTGATGCCCAAATCGTCGCCTTCAACAATGCACAAAGAAGGGCACCACTAACCCTTGTCGAGCGAGCTTTTGAGACCGCCTTCGATGCCGAACGGGCGTTGGCCAATGGCAAACATGATGAGGCCAAAGCGATTTCAACTCGGGCATCTGGAATGTTGGATTCAGTTCAGTTGATGGAAAGCGCCGCCTTCATCGCGTTCCAAACTGGAGAAGAGGATCGCGCAAGTAGCCTCCGACTGAAAATCGCAAGTAGACCCGGCCTGGGAGTCATCGAGTGCTCGCGGGAATGTCTGGGCGAAGCCTACTCATATCTCTTGCCGCTGCTTTTTTCTACGCAAGGCCAAGAGCATCTAGCAAGCGGCTGGTATGCCGGGCTTCCTTCCGGCTAGAGAAGACCCAGATAGCCCTTCAGATTAGGGCACCTCTACTCGGACACATTCCTGAGATCTAACTCTCGCGGAGCGCTTTGGTCGATCACTCCGCAACCGCAGAGCCCTATAGCCGCGTACCCGAGTTCATTCAGACCCAACCGAGAAAGTATCCCTCTCGGGTCAATTGCCGCCGTGTAGAAGGTACCCAACCCTAGAGCGGCACAGATCAGATAAAAGGTCTGACTCAGATGGCCAGCATCCATCATAATCACATTAAACGTATTCAAACGCTTCCTGTACTTCCAAAAATTTCGCTGCAAACGAGCTACAAAAATCACTAGGAATGCCGCTTTCCCAGAATAGTCCTGACCCTGCGTTAGTCGTACAGCTTCCTGGCTGAGATCTTCTCGGGTGCCAGGCTTTACTAGATCGAGCCGATTTGCCTGAATATTATAGTGATAGAAGCCCGGCGGAACTCCCCTAACGTTAAGAACAAGGGGGAATGCCTCTATGGGATGAAGCCCCCCTCCTGAAGCACTCGTCTTCCTCTGAAGACTAAAGTCTCCAGAGAGCTGACTCACCCCAA
>JBCDKB010000662.1:0-4049 GCA_038747035.1 Acidobacteriota bacterium
GCGCCCGCGGCGGGGGGGTGGGGGAGGGCCTCGGGGCCGGGGGGGGGGGCCGGGTCCCGGTCGACTTGCCGCCGGCCGCCGCCGCGGCCGCAGGGGCCGTCTGGAGCTTCGGCTCGGACCCGACCCCGCGACTTTCCGGCGAGACCGTTGAGGTGCCGGCGGGGTCGGAGCTCGTCCACTTCTCGGCGCCCGCGGGCTGGGTCGCCCCCGCGGGCGCCGCGGTCGACGTCGACGTCGGCGCAGCGGTCCAGCTGTCGGCGACCTTCGTCGAGGACGGCACGGGCACGCTGTCGATGGAGCTGGCGCCGGCGTCGCTCGGCGCCCGCTGGCGGTTGCCGGCGGACGGCGTGTGGCGGCAGAGCGGCGATCTGGTGTCGCTCGGCGCCGGTGATTATGCGGTTGACTTCGAAGCGGTCGCGGGCTGGGTGGCGCCGTCGAGCGCGACCCTTTCCGTCACCGAAGGGCAGGCGACGGTGCGGACGTTTTTCTATGTCGACGCCGCGACCGCCGAGCCTTTGGTGCACCTCGCGCTCGACGAAGTGTCCGGCAGCGTCGCCGTCGACGGCGCGGGCCAAGGCCGCGACGGAATCTACGGCGGCGACATGATCCTCGGCGCCGACGGCGTTTTCGCTCGGGCCGCCTCCACGGGCGGGGAAGGCGGCGCCACCGGCGCTTTCGGGGACGGCCTGCGGGTCCAGGGACTCGCGGGCGACACCTTCGACCGGGCGACGGTGTCGTTTTGGTATCGCCTGCCGGCGAACGCGGGCAGCGGCTACCTCATGACCTGGGGCGGCTCCTATAACGATCCGAATCAGCTCTCGGTGTACTACGAGGCGGGCCAGTTCCTGCGGCTGCGGGTGCGCGGCGCCGGCGATACGACGTCGAAAGAAGAGGTCGCGCCGCCGGGCTTCGACGACACAGGATGGCATCACCTCGCCGTCACCAAGGGGACCGAGGGCACGCGCCTCTATTTCGACGGTCAGCTGGTCCGCACCGGCGCCATGGGGGCGGGGCCGATCACGCCGCCCGACGGCTTCCGTCTCGGCGCCAATGAAATCGGCCAGTGGGGCTTGACCTCATCCTTCGACGACCTTCGGGTGTGGGGGCGGGAGCTGCCGGCGCCGGAGGTCGAGTCGCTCTTCGAGGCCGGAGACCGGGGCTCGGTGAGAGTGGACCTGCTGCCGTCGGCGGTGGCGCCGGCCGGGCGCTGGCGGCTGGCGGACGGGCCGTCGAGCGAATGGCGGTCGAGCGGTGACCGGGTCGAGGATCTTCCGCCGTCGGTCTACACCCTCGAATTCGACGCGGCGCCGGGCTGGATCACGCCGGACCCGCGCGCCGTGACGGTTGGAACCGGCGATGATCTCGAGCTGTTGGGGGTGTACTCCGAGGCCGGCGGGCCGATCCTCGAGTGGCGTTTCGACGGTTCGTCCGGCGTCGCCTTCGACGCCTCGGGCAATGGCCGGGGCGGCGCCGTCGGCGGCGATGTCGTGCGCGGTCCGGGCTTGCTTGGGGGCGGCGTAGCGACCGCGGGCACCGGCACCGGCGGCGGTTCCCCCGCGGACGCGGTGGTGACCCCGGACTTCGCGCCGGACGATAGCTACCTCGCCGCCACCGTCGCGCTCTGGTACCGCCTGGACGTCATCCACGACGGCTATCTCTTTTCGTGGGGTGGCTCGTTCAATGACCCGGACCACCTCTCGGCCTACCTCGATCCCCAGTCGGGCTTCCGATTCCGCGTCCACGACGCCGGCGATACCTCGTCGGTGCTGCAGGTGTCGCCGCCGGGCTTCGCCGACGGCGATTGGCACCAGGTGGTGCTGGTGACGGATGCGGCGGGCAGCCGGGCCTATTTCGACGGGGCGCCCGTCGCCTCCAGCACCATGGGGCGGGGCGCCGTGACGCCGCGGGACGTCTTTGCCGTGGGCAGCAACGAACGGGGCACCTTCGGCATCGAAGCGACCTTCGACGCGGTGACCGTGTGGGACCGCGCGCTGGGCGACGGCGAGGTGGCGGCGCTCTACGCCGCCCAAGCGACCGTGCCGCTCACCGTCGAGCTGGCGCCCGCCGCCGCCGTCACCCAAGGCGCCCGCTGGCGTCTGCTCACCGGCGCTGACAGCGGCTGGCGAGCCTCTGGAGACACGGTCGCCGTGCCGCCGGGGCCGGCGACGGTCACCTTCGGGGTGCTGCCGACCCTGCGCACGCCCGATGACCTGACCGTGCTCGCCGAGCTCGGGTCGCCGATCGAGCTCGAAGCGACCTACCGAAGTCTCGACGAGGGCCAGCTGCGGATCGACCTGCTGCCGGCCTCGGCGGTGGCGGCGGGGGCGGAGTGGCGGCTGATGGACGGACCGGAGGGCGGCCTGTGGCGCGCCAGCGGCGACACCGTCACCGTCGCCGCCGGCGACTACACGCTCGAGCTCTCGCCCGTCCCGGGTTTCCTGGTCCCGGATCCGCAGACCGTGACGGTGCCCGCCGACGACCTCCTGACGCTACCGGTGAGCTACACCGTCGGCGGCGGGCCGATCCTTCACTGGCCCCTCGACGCCGCCAGCCCGGGGGCGGATGTCGCCGGCTACGGTCGACACGCCACCGTCGGAGAGAAGGTCGCCGTCGGCCTCGGCGGCGTCGCCGGGGAAGCGATCCAGACCGCCGGCCCGGGCGGCGCCGCCGGCGACGCGGACGATGGCCTTTCGACCGGCGACTTTGACGCCGCCGACGCCTATGACGAAGCGACGGTCGCGCTGTGGTATCGCTTGCCGACCCAAGCCACCGACGGCTATCTCTTCGCCTGGGGCGGCTCGAACGCCGAACCCGACCAGATCTCGGCCTTCCTCGACGTCGGCACGGAGATCCGCGTCCGCGTTCGGGACAGCTTCGATACGACCTCCGTGCTGAGCGTGGTGCCGCCGTCGTTCGATGACACGACCTGGCACCACCTGGCTGTGGTCAAGGACACCGCCGGCACCCGCGTCTACGCCGACGGCGCGCTCGTCGCCACGCACATCATGGGGACGGGCACCATCCGACCGGCCGACGGTTTCTTCCTGGGCTTCAGCGAGAAGCGCGAGTTCGGACTGGAGTCGACCTTTGACGAGGTCCGGGTGTGGGACCGCGCCCTGGGCGAGCTCGAGGTCCAGAATCTCTTCATGGCGACGCCGCCGCCCACCGGCTTCGGCGGCGCCTACCGCACCGTCGATGAGCTGGAGGCGGACCTGCTGCAGGCCGCGGTGGACCATCCGGCGATCGTCGAGATTCTGGACTACGGCGATAGCCACGCGCGCACCCACGGCGGCCACACCACCCCCGGCGGCGACTTTTTGCCCGGCGATGACCTCCTGGCGGCCCGGGTCACCAACCGGGCGATCCCGGGCACCAAGCCGCTCTTCGTTTTGATGGCCTGCCTGCACGCCCGCGAGATCGCCACCCCCGAGCTGGCGATGCGTATGCTCGACGAGCTGACGTCGGAATATGGCGAGGACGCGGACATCACTTGGCTCGTGGACCACCACGAAGTGTGGATTCTGCCCCTCACCAATCCGGACGGGCACCGCCACGTCGAGCTGGGCGCTGAGTCGGAGAACGGGGGCGTGCCGTGGCGCTGGCGAAAGAACGTGCGTCCGGGCGGTTCCTGCAGCTGGCCGCCGCTCGATGGATCGTCGACCGAGGGCGTCGATCTGAATCGTAATTTCCCCTTCCAGTGGGGGACGGCGAGTGGACAGGCCGGGTCATCGGACCAGTGCAGCGAGAATTACCGCGGCCCGAGCGCCGGCTCGGAACCGGAGACCCAGGCGATCATGGGCCTGATCGAGTCGCTGATCCCGGACCAGCGGGGCCCGGAACCGCTCGACCCGGCCCCGGAGTCCACCTCGAGCCTCTTCGTCCAGCTCCACAGCCCGTTCCGCACCGTCACCTGGCCGTGGGCCCATACCGACGCGCCGCCGCCGAACGCCGAGGGGCTACAGGCGATCGGCGAGAAGCTGGCGGCGATTTCCGGCTACGACTCCGGGCAGACCCACGACGCGATCTACCGGATGACCGGCACCGCCGAC
>JBCDKB010000663.1:0-4041 GCA_038747035.1 Acidobacteriota bacterium
CGACTGCATGACGTCGACGCGGTGGTGTTGGTGGACGGCGGGACGGACAGCCTGCTGCGGGGTGATGAGGACCGCTTGGGGACGCCCCACGAGGACATGCTCTCGATCGCGGCGGTGAGGGGGCTTGAGGCGGACCACAAAATGCTGGTGTCCGTGGGCTTTGGCGTCGACGCCTACCACGGGGTGTGCCACGCCCACGTGCTCGAGTCGATCGCCGCCATAACCGCCGACGGCGGCTACCTCGGGTCGTTGGGGCTGGTGGCGGAGATGCCCGAGGTCGTCGCCTACCGGGATGCCCTGTCCTTCGTCAGCGACGCGCCGGGGCAGCGTCCCTCGATCGTCAACGCCTCGGTCGCCGCAGCGATCCAGGGTACCTTCGGCGCCGTCGACCCGACGGGCCGGACCCGCGGCGAGACCTATTGGATCAACCCGCTCATGGGCCAGTACTGGTTTTTTGAGCTGGAGGCGGTCGCGGGGCAGTCGCGGTACGCAGAGAGCCTCGAAGGCACGGAGACCTTTGGCGACGTCAAGGCGGCTCTGCTCGCTTACCGGCTATCGATTCGGGAGAAGCGCCCTCGCGTCTCGATTCCTCATTGAGGAGCAGGCGCCAGACCGAGCTCCGGTCGCCCGAGGGCCCGGAGCCCCCGGAGCGCCCGCGACATGTCGAGCTGGGTGTCGAGGAAGCCGGCGGCGCGGCCGATTTCGAGGGCGCCTTTGTAGTGCGTGGCTGCCGCTTCGGGCTGACCTCGCGCGGCCGCGAGGTCGCCCCGGAGGCGGGCGAGCTGGCTGGCTGACGTGGCGACCGGGGACAGATCCGCGGCGAGCTCGGTGAGCGCGTCGGCTCTGGCCTGGGCGGCGTCGAGCTCTTGACGGAGGATCTCGAGGGCCAAGAGCGGCAGCTGGGCCTCGAGGTCGTCCATGGAACCCGGCCCGTCTTCTCGGCGAGTGGCTTCTTCATGAATCGATAGGCAGGTGCTTTGGGCGGCGTCGAGCTCCCCGGCGAGCAGCCGAAGTTTGCATTCGAGGTTCGGGAGACGGGGGCCGTAGACGGGGCTCAGACTCTCGTTGCGTTCCAGCGTTTCTTTGACCTCGCGGAGCGTTTCGTCGAGATGCTGAGGCTGCCCTTGTTCGCCCCTAAGGTCGGCGAGGTGCATTGCGCCTTCGAGGGTTAGGTGGCTGTCAGCGCCGAAGGCCGCCAGTGCGGACTCCAGGCACTGCACGGCGTCTTGTTCAGCCCGGGCAAGGTCGCCGATCAGGATGGACTGGCCGGCCAGGTTGCAGCGGAAGGTGATCGCGTGCGGACTTTCGGGGCCGAGGACCCGTTCAGCAATGTCTAGGGCCTTGGAAGTGGTCTCCATCGCCACGGTGAAGTTCCCGAGGTGGAGCTCGGTGGCGGCCACATTGCCGAAGGCCATGGCGGTCCGGAAGTCGTCTTCGCCGAAGACCTTCTCGTAGCCGAGGGCCGCGTTGCGAAAAGAGTCCCGGGCTTCTTCTATCCTCAGCCGGTCGAAGTAGAAGCCGCCGAGGTTGAGGTGGGCGAAGGGGATCAGGCTGGCGAAGGCGTACTCTTTCGCGAGGGTGAGCGATTGGAGGAGGTACTCCTCGGCCTCTTCATCTTGGCGGTCGAGGTCGAGGCACGTGCCGAGGCCGGTGTGGCTGGACACAAGGATCTTCCGCGAGCCTTGGTCGCTCAAGGGGCCCGCGATCTCGATCGCCTGGCGATAGGAGTCGATACAGATCTCGAGGTTTCTGGCGGTGAGGGCGAGCTGGCCCCGGCCGCTGAAGCTCGCCGCGAGGTCGGGCGGGCTCTCGGCTCGCCGGGCTTTGTCAATGGCTCGATCAAGTAGCGGCCTGGCTTCGTCCATCTTGCCTTGCCGGGCATAGACCACCGCCTGGCCCCGCAGGATCTTGGAGATCAAGGCCAGATCCGCGTCTTCGAGCTGATCGATCACGTCGAGGCCCCGCCGGTAGAGGTTGAGGGCCGGTTCAAAGAGACCGATGGAGTCGTGGACGCGCGCCCGCACGAACGCGAGGCGCGCGCCGAGGGCGGGGTCGTCGGCGATGAGGTCGTCGATCTTGTCGGCGCCGGCGTCGACCAACTCGCGCACCGTCGGCGGCTCGGCGTTGTTTCGCGTCGGGTCGGCGGCGTTGAAGAGGTCGACCAGGAAGGTCACGACCTGCTCTTCGCCGGTCTTCGCGAGCTCCGCCTGGTCGCGGGCGGCGAGGGCGGCGTTGCGCTCGCGGGTGATCACGCCCGACTGCCAGGTCAGGTAGCTGGAGAAGATCGTTAGCAGGAGAGCCGCCGCCGCGGCGAGGCCGACGCCCAGCCGGTGCCGGCGGATGAATTTACCCGCCCGGTATCGCCACGTGCCTTGGCGGGCCTCGACGGGAAGGCCGCTCAAATGCCGCTCGAGATCGCGGGCGAGCTCGTTCGGGGAGCTGTAGCGATGCTCGGGCTCCGGGCGCAGCGCCTTCAAGATGATGCTGTCGAGGTCGCCCGCCAGACGCCGATTGAGGGCCTGCCGGCTGGCGCCGGTCCAGCGGGAAATCTCGTCGTCGCTCGCCGCCGTGTCTTCGAGCACCGCGTCGCTGGGGCGGCTCGGCCGGGTGTCTTCGATGGCCCTGAGCAGGGCTTCCCGGGACCCTCCGCCGGGGAGTCGGTAGGGAAGGCGACCCGCCAGCAGCCGATAGAGCATGACGCCGAGGGAGTAGACGTCGGATGCGGTCGTGACCCCTTGGCCGCGGACTTGCTCCGGGCTGGCGTAGTGCGGGGTCATCGGGCTTTGGCCCGTGGCCGTCTGCGCGACGGTCATCGGGAAAGCCTCGGGGTCGAGCAGCTTGGCGATGCCGAAATCGAGCAGCTTCGGCTCCCCCTCTTCGTTGACCAGCAGGTTCGAGGGCTTCAAGTCTCGGTGGATCACCAGGCGGGAGTGGGCGTAGGCGACGGCGTGGCAGACCTTGACCATCAGCCGCACGCGGTCTTCGACGCCGAGCCCCTCCTCGTCGCAATACCGGTGGATCGGTCGACCCTTGACGTGCTCCATGACCAGATAGGGTCGGCCGTCGGAGGCGGTGCCGCCTTCATAGAGGGCCGCGATATGCGGGTGCTCGAGCTGGGCGAGTATCTGACGTTCGGTGACGAAGCGCTGGATCAGCTCCGGCACGTCGAATCCGGCGCGCAGCACCTTGATCGCCACCCGGCGCTCGAATTGCTCATCCTCGCGCTCGGCCAGGAGCACCAGACCCATGCCGCCGACGCCGAGATGCTCGACGATGCGGTACGGTCCGAGTCGCTGTCCGGGCTCAACGCCTTCGGGACGCTTCGGCGTCTCGATGACCGTGGCGTCGTCCTCGGTCCGGCGAAGCCAGGCTTCGACTTCTCGCTGGAGCTCGGCGTCGCCCAGGGTTTGCAGGTAGGGCTTGCGCAGGCCCGGCTCCAGGTCGAGCACGTTGAGCAAAATATTTGCGATGCGGCGTAATCGATCAGGCGTCATGGGTAAGTCCGAGCGTCATGGAAAAAGAAAGACGTCGCGGTGACGTAGGAAAACCTATCTTTAAGTGTAGCGCGGCCGGGTTGGAACTCCCTGTATTCGAGGGGTGAAACCCCTTTTTTCAGGGGATCAGTCCGAAGCTTCTTGAGTGATAAAGCCTTGCCGTGGTCCATCTGAGGTCCCGCCTCAGCCCGAGACCGGGCGCGGGACGTGCTCAGCGAACCTCTCTGACGAGTGCGCCGGGCGGGATCCGAGCTAAACTTCAGAAACGATGGGCGACGATCTGGCGGCACTCATAGAAGGCGTGCGGGAAGGCGACGATGCGGCCTTCGACGGCCTGATGGTCGCGGTGTACCAGGAGTTGCGTCGGGCGGCCCAGGATCTGGTGGGCGGAGAGCGGTCGGACTTGACCTTGGCGGCGACCGATATCGTGCACGAGGCTTTTATTCGGCTTTCGAAGCACCGGTCCGGCTGGGAGAACCAGCGCCACTTTTTCGGCAGCGCCGCGTCGGCGATGCGTCGGATTCTGATTGATCACGCGCGCCGGAAA